>NZ_SZWE01000001.1:1290000-1612500 GCF_009669325.1 Roseovarius bejariae | reverse complement strand
ACAGGTACTTAAAACCTGAATACATAGGGTTTTAAGAGCAAACCCGGAGAACTGAAACATCTAAGTACCCGGAGGAAAGGAAATCAATTGATACTCCCCTAGTAGCGGCGAGCGAACGGGGACCAGCCGAGCCTTGAGAGTGATCAGAACATGTTGGAAAGCATGGCCATAGCGGGTGACAGCCCCGTATGAGAAGCTCGATGGGACGTATTAAGTAGGGCGGGACACGTGAAATCCTGTCTGAAGATCGGGGGACCACCCTCGAAGGCTAAGTACTCCTTACTGACCGATAGCGAACCAGTACCGTGAGGGAAAGGTGAAAAGCACCCCGACGAGGGGAGTGAAACAGTACCTGAAACCGAGCGCCTACAATCAGTCGGAGCTTGACTGGACTCTAATGACAATCTGCTTCATGAAGTGTGCAAACACTCAATAATGGAGCGGACAGTGTCGGACCTGGCTTTTATTACAGATGGAACAGCAGCAGCAATCTTCTTCATCGCAGGATTGGTTGATGCCGGTGTTAACCATTGCCCAAACGAGGGGTGCTTCGCAAAAAACGAAGTACAATCATATAACAGCCTTGCGGTCGGCACGACGCACTTTCAGAAGAACGAGGTTGGAGAAGAATTCTACTTCCGGCGCGAAACAGCCCGAGCAGATGGACCGTTTCAACGCGTATGGGGTGTTTCTGCTTCAAGTGATGGTGAACTTTGGGCTGGTTTCGGCCACGCCTACACGGTTTCCAATCGCAAAGATAACCTCTTTCTGACCTTGAATGCGATGACCGGCCTTTATGAAGAAGGCAGCGGCGTTGATCTCGGCGGGCCGATCGAATTTCGGTCTGGTATCGAGGTCGGATACAAAAACAAGCAAGGGGTAAAGATGAGCCTGAGTGTCGACCATCGGTCGAACATGGGCATCTACAGTTACAACCCTGGCCTTGAAACGGTGCAATTCCGGGTGTCCATACCAACCAGATAAGGTTGTCATTAGTGTCCAGTCTTGTGACGGCGTACCTTTTGTATAATGGGTCATCGACTTGGTCTATCTAGCAAGCTTAAGCCGTTAGGTGTAGGCGCAGCGAAAGCGAGTCTTAATAGGGCGTCGAGTTAGATGGATCAGACCCGAAACCGAGTGATCTAGGCATGACCAGGCTGAAGGTAAGGTAACACTTACTGGAGGGCCGAACCCACATCTGTTGAAAAAGATCGGGATGAGTTGTGCCTAGGGGTGAAAGGCCAATCAAACTCGGAGATAGCTGGTTCTCTGCGAAATCTATTTAGGTAGAGCGTCATCCGAATACCCTCGGGGGTAGAGCACTGGATGGGTAATGGGGCCCCACAGGCTTACTGATCCTAACCAAACTCCGAATACCGAGGAGTACTAGATGGCAGACACACAGCGGATGCTAACGTCCGTTGTGGAGAGGGAAACAACCCTGACCTACAGCTAAGGCCCCCAATTCGTGGCTAAGTGGGAAAGCAGGTGGGACGACCAAAACAACCAGGAGGTTGGCTTAGAAGCAGCCATCCTTTAAAGATAGCGTAACAGCTCACTGGTCTAAATAAGTTGTCCTGCGGCGAAGATGTAACGGGGCTCAAGCCACGAGCCGAAGCTTAGGATGCCGTAAGGCATGGTAGCAGAGCGTAGTGTGACATAGTTCCATTCCTCCTTAGTGCCGTTCGCGGTACATTGGAGGAGAGGAACTTTCTGTGAAGCCGGCGCGTGAGCGATCCGGTGGAGAGATCACTAGCGAGAATGATGACATGAGTAGCGACAAACAGGGTGAGAGACCCTGTCGCCGAAAGTCCAAGGGTTCCTGCTTAAAGCTAATCTGAGCAGGGTAAGCCGACCCCTAAGGCGAGGCCGAAAGGCGTAGTCGATGGGAACCAGGTTAATATTCCTGGGCCAGGAGGATGTGACGGATTGTGAAGGTTGTTCAGGCTTATCGGATTGTCTGGGCCGCTAATCAGTCCCTGGAAATAGCACCTCCATCAGATCGTACCCTAAACCAACACAGGTGGACTGGTAGAGAATACCAAGGCGCTTGAGAGAACGATGTTGAAGGAACTCGGCAAAATACCTCCGTAAGTTCGCGAGAAGGAGGCCCAGTTTCTACGCAAGTATTGGCTGGGGGCACAAACCAGGGGGTGGCGACTGTTTACTAAAAACACAGGGCTCTGCGAAGTCGCAAGACGACGTATAGGGTCTGACGCCTGCCCGGTGCCTGAAGGTTAAAAGGAGAGGTGAGAGCCTTGAATTGAAGCCCAGGTAAACGGCGGCCGTAACTATAACGGTCCTAAGGTAGCGAAATTCCTTGTCGGGTAAGTTCCGACCTGCACGAATGGCGTAACGACTTCCCCGCTGTCTCCAACATCGACTCAGCGAAATTGAATTGCCTGTCAAGATGCAGGCTTCCCGCGGTTAGACGGAAAGACCCCGTGCACCTTTACTACAGCTTCGCACTGGCATCAGGATTGTGATGTGCAGGATAGGTGGTAGGCTTTGAAGCAGGAACGCTAGTTCCTGTGGAGCCTCCCTTGAGATACCACCCTTCGCACTCTTGATGTCTAACCGCGGTCCGTTATCCGGATCCGGGACCCTGCGTGGCGGGTAGTTTGACTGGGGCGGTCGCCTCCTAAAGAGTAACGGAGGCGCGCGAAGGTTGGCTCAGAGCGGTCGGAAATCGCTCGTTGAGTGCAATGGCAGAAGCCAGCCTGACTGCGAGACTGACAAGTCGAGCAGAGTCGAAAGACGGCCATAGTGATCCGGTGGTCCCGCGTGGAAGGGCCATCGCTCAACGGATAAAAGGTACGCCGGGGATAACAGGCTGATACTGCCCAAGAGTCCATATCGACGGCAGTGTTTGGCACCTCGATGTCGGCTCATCTCATCCTGGGGCTGGAGCAGGTCCCAAGGGTACGGCTGTTCGCCGTTTAAAGAGGTACGTGAGCTGGGTTTAGAACGTCGTGAGACAGTTCGGTCCCTATCTGCCGTGGGTGTAGGATACTTGAGAGGAGTTGCCCCTAGTACGAGAGGACCGGGGTGAACGATCCACTGGTGGACCTGTTGTTGCGCCAGCAGCAGTGCAGGGTAGCTATGATCGGACAGGATAACCGCTGAAGGCATCTAAGCGGGAAGCCCCCCTCAAAACAAGGTATCCCTGAGGACCGTGGAAGACCACCACGTCGATAGGCCGGAGATGTAAGCGCAGCAATGCGTTCAGTTGACCGGTACTAATTGTCCGATAGGCTTGATTTGATCCAGTAGAAGTCAGACTGACTTACTGGTCGAAAGCATACACACCATTGTGTACGACTTGGAATTTCAAGGGTTTTTCTCGGTTTGGTGGTCATAGCAAGAGCAAAACACCCGGTCCCATCCCGAACCCGGCCGTTAAGTGCCTTAGCGCCGATGGTACTGCGTCTTAAGACGTGGGAGAGTAGGTCGCCGCCAAACCTAGTAAGACCCTTGAAGGTATCTCTCTTACGATGACGCCCTAACCACCGATCTTTGCTTAGGGCGACGCAATTGGCGCGGGATGGAGCAGTCCGGTAGCTCGTCAGGCTCATAACCTGAAGGTCGCAGGTTCAAATCCTGCTCCCGCAACCAAAATTACCCACATATAACAAGGATTAACGCGCCGCGCCTATTTAGCGGTCTTTGGTGTGTGAGCGCTTGGTGCTACGATTGAACGTAAAGCGTTGAATAAGCTGGCCGGTGCGTCTGGCAATTACAAACGCGTTCTGTCGTCGGTTTTCAGGGGAACTCAACTGGCACGGAGTATATGGCGAAAGCCTAGGGTGGCAGCTAACGACTCTAATATCGAAGCCATGACCACTTCGTCGAATATAAAATATTAATTTTGCAACATGGCTGAGGATTTCAAAGAATAGGAAAAGATGAATGTTTTAAGTTTTACGCGCCTTGCTTAACTTGGGTTGCGACAACATAATCCATTGCGGGAGCTGGCCATGACGCTTGGCAAAACAGTTTTTGTCTGCGGTGTATCAGTTTCAACGGTTTTTCTACTTTCTGCAGATTTTACTTTCGCGCAGAACATCGATGTTCTGTCAGCTTCCACTCAGGACCGTATGCCTTTCGAATTCGATGCAGGGGCTACATTCTCGGAGCAGTATACCGACAATGTGTTTTTAACGGCCAACGACCGCCGCTCAGATTTCATCACGGTTTTTGCGCCTTGGATGGGGCTGTCGTACCGGGCGGAAAATTTCCGGCTGAACCTGGAGGCAAGTGCCGAAATCGCGCGTTTTGCCGAAAACTCGAACGAAGACTACGAAGATTATTTCCTGGGGGGCGAAGCGCAATATCGTATCAGCGATACGGTTTTTGCCTTTGGCGGTCTGGATTACTCGCTGGGCCACGAAAGCCGTGAGTCCCCGGATGACGTGAACGGTTCGCGACCGACAGAGCTGCGTGAGGCGAGCGGATATATTGGACTGGGCGGCAAGGTGGCCGACCGCAATTTCCGTTTGGGCCTGAATGTACGGGACCTGAACTACGATGACACGCCCGCAGCATTGGGCGTGATCGACAATGATGACCGCGACCGCCGCCAGATCGAGTTCGGTGGGCGCCTTGGGGTTGCCAGCACCGAAAATGGCGAGCTGTTCGTTCAGGGAATTTACGATCACCGCGAATACGATCAGGCGATCGACAATCAGGGGGCCGGGTTTCAGCGCAGCTCCAAAGGCTACCAGGCCGCATTGGGTTATACCGGCGCGATCGGCCCGATGGAGGGCGAGGTTCTGCTTGGGCTAATGTCGCAGGACTATGACGACCCGCGATTTGGCACGACTGTTGCGGTTGACCTCGGGGCCGATGTGACAATGCCGTTGGGTGGCGGCACCGAACTCGACGCGATTGTCGAGCGCAGTATCGAGGAAACCACCCTGTCCGGCGCGTCAGGTTATGTATCCTCATCCGCGGGCCTGCGATTGCGCCATCGCGTGGCAAGCAACATGTCATTGGCGGCATACGGGTTTCTGACGCAAAACGATTATCAGAACCTTCCGCGGACCGACATGCTCAAGGAAACGGGGCTGTCGCTGCGGTACTATTTCAATCCGCGCCTTTATCTGGATACGAACTATGATTTTCGTCAGCGTCAATCCGACGTGGCCGGGGCGGATTTCGATGAACACAGGATCACGCTGCGCTTTGGGGCCTCTCTCAACCCGCGTTTCGACAAGAAAACCGATAATCTGGCAAAGGCAGGCGCAGGTGGCTTTTATGCCGGTGTGCAGGTTGGTGACAACGCCATGCATACCAAGGTTGACGGCCCGCGCGGCGCGGGCGGGAACCTGACGGCGGATTTCGGGGATCACGGCCTGGCCGGCGGGGTATTCGCAGGGTATCGGCGCGAATTCGGCAATCTCGTTCTGGGGGCCGAGGTCGAGGCGGAGCTCAACGATACGGAGTGGTCACACCTGGCGGGTCGCAACTTCGCGGTCGAACGCGGAAACGCCTATGCGCTAAGCGGGATTGCAGGGCTTCGTACGACCAGTGGCAATCTTTTGTACGGTCGCTTTGGCGTGGTCTCGGCGGAATTCGACAGCACCTATCAGCAAGGCGCAAACCCTGTTGTCGTCAAATCGGATAACGAAACCGGGCTATTGTTCGGGGTCGGCGCCGAGATTCCATTTGGCAACGGATTGTCCGGCCGGATGGAGTATCAA
This sequence comes from Roseovarius bejariae, assembly GCF_009669325.1. Classification (NCBI taxonomy): domain Bacteria; kingdom Pseudomonadati; phylum Pseudomonadota; class Alphaproteobacteria; order Rhodobacterales; family Roseobacteraceae; genus Roseovarius; species Roseovarius bejariae. The sequence continues at coordinate 1,606,798 of NZ_SZWE01000001.1, read as the reverse complement.
CTCAGGGCCTATGACGACTATCCTATCGGGTCGCCCATGGGCACGGCAAACAATGATAATTTCGCCAATGTGGAAAGCCTTGCGCGTTTCGGCCTTGTCTATGCCTTCGGCAAGCAGGCAAGCACATCGCAAACGGCAACCAAGGCGGATTTCTCGGGCCTGTATGCCGGTGCGCAGCTTGGCCATGGAACGATCCAAAGCGATAATTCCGGACCTCGCCCCAATTCTGCGGCTCCGGCTTTCACGCTTGTCACCACCCGGGCAGGCCAAGGATTTACCGGAGGCCTTTTCGCCGGTTACGGCGTTCAGAACGGAAGGTTTTATGTCGGCGGCGAAGCGGAGTTCGAGCTTTCATCGGCGAACTGGAACGTGGAGCGCAGTCCTACTGGCAGGATCTACTCCGCTGAAAAGCTCTCGACCGTGGGCTTGGGCGTTCGTGTCGGCTATGTCCTGAACGACAATGTCTTGCTCTATGGGCGGGCCGGTGCCGTACGTTCGGAATTCGACTTTGACTATACCTATGGCGGGGCCGCCGTCGATATGAGGGAAACGCTGGACGGTATTCGGATCGGTGCCGGTATCGAGTTTCCTGTCGGTAAGAAAACGACCGCCCGGTTTGACTACACGCAAACGGAATATGACGCGAATGCCGTCTTTTATGGGCAGGGTACGGACCGTTTCGATACCTCGGAACGGCTATTCCATATTGGTCTGACGCGACAGTTCTGACAACCCGGCCCGCCGTATGGATCGGTTGACACAAATCAGTTTTTGAATGTGAAATCTGTGCTTTTGTAGATTCATGTGTCGTAAGTTTGTGCTTTTCGGCGCGCCGTTTTTGGCCCCTCGGGCTTGGTGCGCAATTTTGGCTCATAGGAGGATATTTGATGCCTGAACTCGTTCGGTTCAAAAAGTCGGTAAAAGGTATTCTTGCGGCTGGTGTCGCCGCAGTGGCGCTTGCCAGCACAGCGGTCACGCCGAATATGGCGCTGGCACAACAGGGGTCCGGATCCGGCAAACAGGCGCATGGCGCACAGTCCGGCGGCGGTGCCGGTGGTGGTCATGGTCAAGGTGGCCAGATGGGCGGCGCTGGCGCCGGGAAGGGCCTTGGCGGCATCTTCAAGGACATCACCGGCATGGACGACGACCCGGTCGGCGGACACGATGACACGGCAGATACCGCAGACGAAGGCGACGATGACTCCGACCGCCCGGAATGGGCCGGTCAGTCCGGGGGTAAGGATGGTGCAGGCGGCGGACAGCCGCCAAACGCAGGGTCAACGAAAGGTGATATTTTCGGTGATCTCTGGGTCATACTGCGTGACGAAAACGGCGTACCCATCCTGACCGATGAGGGATACGTGCAGCCGCTGGATGCGGATGGCAATCCCATCGAACTCGATGAAGAAGGGCACCCCGTCGACGAGACACTGACAACCGAGGTCGAGCTTGGCCGTCTGAACGTGGGCCGTGCACCATCGCGGGTTCTGACGACGCGTGCCGATGAGGTCATCGCCATTCTGTCCAGTGCAACGGACGTATCCACGGATGCCGCGGGGCGTCTGGTTCTGACGGTGGATGGAGAAGAGAAAACCATCGATTCTCCATTGGAGAACCTGGCGATCTACGTGTCGTTGCTGACGACTGGCAGCATTCCGGGGCTAACGCCCGGCGATCTGGTTGGCACTGAATACGACTTCATGGTGGATGGCACGTATACGCAGGCTGATCTCGATGCATCCGCCGCATTCCTTGCCGCTGCAACCGACAAGACAGGCGAATTCACGACGGATGAAATCGCCTATATCGACGCCTTCCTCGGCATCAACGCCACAACGGTCGGCGATGTTACGTATTCCGAGGTCGACTATTCGTCGTTTTCCTATGACCGTTCCGACACATATTCGGGCGTGACCACGACCGTGCTCGTGGAACAGGAGGACGGCTCCTTCAAGGCTGAAACCGTCGATGTCTACGACGTGGTGTTCGGGTCGGTGGATGACTCGGCCAGTGGATCTCTGGACGCTTACACTCTGGCCGCGGATGATGCGCGGGCGGTGATCGAGTTTATCCACGAATACGCCGTCCCGGAAGCTATCGAATGATCCAGTGAAGTGCGGGGCGGCCATGCCGCCGCCCCGCAGCCTTTGAAAGGATGGTCAACGTGTCACTTAACACTATGAATCGCCGCCTTGTCCTGACCGGGATCTTTGCCGTTATGCTTGCCGCGCCGGGCTTGGCACAACACACCGATGAAGGCGACGGTGACCACGCGCCCGGGGCGGGGCGCGGTGCCGGTGACGAAGGCGGTCATGGCGGTAGCCAGTTTGGCCGGCCCGAGGATGCCCACAGTGGCGAAGACGATCACGGCGATGATCATGTCGATGACCATGACGACGATCATGAATCCGATCACGCCAGCGGTGGGAAGGGCAAAGGCCCGCAATATCGTGGCGGTCGCGAGGCTATCAGCGTGGGCGTAGGCCATGGCCGCTCGCTGGAAGACAGGGTGCTTAGGTCGCAGCCATTCTAAACACGAACAGGCTACCGTCCGCCGAAGTCCGCCCAAAAGCCCCGTTGCGCATGGTGACGAACGAAGGGTGAGGGCCGCCTTCGGCCCGGAATTGGCAGGGGTGTTGCGGCACCAACCCGTCGCGACATAGACTGACAAGGTAACGACGGCCCCGTCATGCAGGTGTGCCCGCGCGTTCCCGAGTCAATTTTCAGGGACAACCCCAATGTCGCATTGGCCCCTTTCCCGCGAAGATATGAAGCGTCCGGTTTTCCGTTCGCTCGCGCAGGGTATCGCGGCGGCCATCGGGGCCGGTGCTTTACGTCCGGGGGATCGTCTTCCGACACACCGCGAACTGGCATGGAGCCTCGGCATCTCGGTCCAGACCGTCAGCCGCGCCTACGAGGAACTGATCCGCGCCGACATGATCGCTGGCGAAGTGGGGCGTGGCTCGTTCGTTCGTCCCGGCCCTCAGGCGCTCGATGGTATGCCATGGCAAGATGGCGCCACCAAACATCGGACAATCGACATGTCCCTGATGACACCCGTTCATCTCCCCGAGATGGACGCGGCATGGTCTGCATCCCTCGAAAGAATTGCCAAACGAGTTCCGGCTGGATTGGTCCAGGGGTCGCGACCGGATCAGGTGTCCGAGCGGTTTACCACCTCGGTTTGCGAGTGGCTTACCCGTTGTGGTCTTGTGACCAGCGGGCGGCGCATGACCATCACCAATGGTGTAACCCCGGCGATGTTCACAGCACTGTCCGCCGTCGCGAAACCCGGCGATGTCGTTTTGGCGGATACAGTCACCAGTCATTTACTGCGCCCGACAGCGCAAGCCTTGCACATTGGCTTGCGGGCCGTGCCAAGCGATGCGAATGGCATGTGCCCGGATGCGCTTCGTGAAACCGCGCGCAAGGCCCCCGGCGCGGTCAAGGCCGTTTACCTGCTTCCGGACGGGGCCGGTCCTGACCCGCGAATTCTCGACAAGACACGCCGTCACGCTTTGGCGCAGGTTGCTGAAGATACCGATCTGATGATTCTTGAGTGCGATCCCCTGGGCCCATTGGAACCACGCCGCCCGCCTCCGATCGTGACCATCGCGCCGGAGCGCACTTTTTATTGCACCGGCATGGCAAAATGCCTCTCTCCCGGTCTCAGAATCGGGATTCTGATCTCTCCCGGCAGCAAGTTTGAACTGACGGTGAACCGGCATACGGCGATGTCCTGGATGGCCACGCCACTGATCGCTGAAATCGCCGCGGATTGGATCGAATCGGGGGATGCGGATCGCGTACTCGACGCGCAGCGCGCAGAATTACAGGCGCGAAACAGGCTGGCGTCCCGCATTCTCGGGCCGCGCAGTCACGGCAACCTTTACGGGCTGCACCGCTGGTTGCCGCTTCCTGAAGGCACGCAAGAGGGCGCTGTCGTCAAATCCCTGCTGGATCAAGGTATCGCCGTTGCCCCCGGCGAACGCTTCGCTCTCACCGAGATGCCGCCTGCGATTCGCATCTGTCTTGGCGGTGCCGCACGCCATCAGGTCGAATACGCCCTGCATGAAATCTCGGCAGTCATCTCGTCCCCGGAGAGGCCGTCCAACAGCGACGAGAGCGGGACGTCGGTGAAATTGTCATGATTTAATATTTGCATTGACTTGAATGTTCTTAACATGAACGCTCCCTACAGAGCGCGATCAGAGAAAAAACGCGCCGCGAACATCAGAAACATGCGCGAACCTGTTCGCCAACAACATCAACACGGGGAGCAAATCATTGTCCTATTTCAAACTCGCTGCAACCAGTGCCCTTGCCCTTCTCGTCGGTAGCGGTGCCGCCCTTTCGGATACATGGCGCTACGCCTTCGAGGAAGCCATGGACGAGGTCCAGGGCAAGTTCGCCCAGAAGTTCAAAGAAGAGGTCGAGGCCAACTCAGACCACAGCATTCAGCTGTTTCCGTTCGGAACGCTCGGTGAATCCGACAGCATCCTGGAACAGACCCAGTCGGGCATCCTGCAATTCGTCGATCAATCGCCGGGCTTCACCGGGGCCCTGATCCCCGAGGCGCAGGTCTTCTTCGTGCCCTACCTGCTGCCGCAGGACGAAGAGAAACTCGCCACATTCTTTGAGGAATCGAAGGCCATCAACGAGATGTTCCCGCCGCTCTACGCCGAGCAGGGCCTCGAACTTCTCACCATGTTCCCCGAGGGCGAGGTCATGATGACCACGACCGAACCCGTTACCGGGCCGGCCGATCTCGACGAGGTGAAGTTCCGGGTCATGACAAACCCGCTTCTGGTCGAGAACTACAAGGCCTTCGGTGCCACGCCGACACCCCTGCCCTGGGGCGAGGTCTATGGCGCACTTCAGACCGGCATCATTCAGGGTCAGGAAAACCCCGCCTTCTTCATCGAATCGACGAAGATGTACGAGGTGACCGATCACATCACCCGCGCCGGTCACAACAACTTCACCACGGCGGTCATGGCCAACAAGGATTTCTATGACGGCCTGTCCGACGAGGATAAAACCGTTGTGAACAACGCCATCGACGCGGCCTTCGATTACATCATCGACTATCAGTCGGGCCTCACCGAGGAATCGCTGGCCAAGATCAAGGAAGCCAAGCCGTCGATGACGATCACCGAACTGACCGAAGAACAGCGCGAGCCCTTCATGGCCACCGCCGACTCGGTCGAGCAGAAATTCCTCGAAATCGGTGGCGATCAGGCCGAAGAACTGCTCACGCAGTTCAAGAAAGACCTCGAAGCCGTCGGTGCCGAGTAATCGGGAAACGCGCATTATTCGCGTGGCTGACAAAGCAACGAATCCGGCCATCAAGGAATGGCCGGATTCCCCCTATGCCAGTTTTCAATAAAAATCAGGATTTTGGCGATGAGCGAAGAAGAAAACCGTTCCAAGGTTGATCCGGATACCTCATCCGACACCCAAAGCCTCGCGGTCGAGGTCGCCGTCGATGATGATATCGACGATTCCAATTATGTCTCCGGCCTTCCCGGCTTTCTCGGGGTGATTGATGTCGTGATCGCACGGGTCGAGGCGGTGATGCTGGCCGTCGGCGTTCTGGCCATGGCCGTCAACACCATGGCCAATGTCATAGGCCGCTTCGTGATTGGCCAAAGCCTGTTCTTCTCCGAGGAAATCAACCGGGCGCTCATCATCCTGATTACCTTCGCGGGTATCTCCTATGCGGCGCGCCATGGCCGTCACATCCGCATGTCGGCGATCTTCGACACGATCGCGCCGCCGATGCGCAAGGTGCTGATGATCCTGATCGCCTTCGTCACGGCGGCGGCAATGTTCCTGCTGACATGGTATTCCATTGATTACCTTCTGGCGCAGGCCTCGCGCGGTCGCCTTCTGCCCGCGCTGCAAGTGCCCGTCTGGTGGATTATCGTCTGGGCGCCTGTCGGGTTCTTCCTGACCGGCGTGCAATACGCGCTGACCGGGATCAAGAACATCATCGAACAAGACATCTGGCTGTCGACCTCCACGCTCGAAGGCTACGACAACACCGGCGAAGAGGAGGTCTGAGTCATGGCCATTGCAATTTTCTCTGTCATGATCCTGCTGCTCCTCCTCGGGTTCCCGATGATGGTGCCGCTTATCGCCGGGTCGCTGATCGGTTTTATCGGCCTCTTCGGCGGGGTCGGCCAGCTTGATACAATGGTTCAGCAGATCCTCGGCGGCATTCAACCCGCCAGCCTGATCGCTGTTCCGATGTTCATCTTCGCCGCCGACATCATGACGCGCGGCCAATCGGCCAACCGCCTGATCGACCTTGTCATGACCTTCGTCGGCCACCTCAAGGGCGGGCTTGCCGTGTCCACCGCAACCGCCTGCACGCTCTTTGGCGCGGTCTCCGGCTCCACGCAGGCGACCGTGGTCGCCGTCGGCGGGCCGCTGCGCCCGCGTATGCTCAAGGCGGGGTACAAGGACAGCTTCGTTCTGGCGCTTATCGTGAACTCCTCCGACATCGCCTTCCTGATCCCGCCCTCCATCGGCATGATCATCTACGGCGTGGTCTCGGGCACCTCGATTTCCGAACTGTTCATCGCCGGGATCGGGCCGGGCCTGCTGATCCTGTTCATGTTCTCGGTCTACTCCTACATCTACGCGATCCGCGAAAACGTCCCGACCGAACCGAAATCGACATGGGCCGAACGCGGCGCCGCCATCCGGCGCGCGCTCTGGCCATTGGGCTTCCCGGTCATCATCGTGGGCGGCATCTACGGCGGCATCTTCTCCCCGACCGAAGCGGCGGCCGCCTGTGTGCTCTATGCGCTGCTGCTCGAAATGGTCGTCTTCCGTGAAATGACGGTCAAGCAACTCTATTCGACGGCCAAGTCCACGGGCCTGATCACCGCCGTGGTCTTCATCCTCGTCGGGGCAGGGGCCGCGTTCTCCTACGTCATCAGCTTCGCGCAGATTCCGCAGCAGGTGCTTGGCGCCATCGGCATCGACGAGATGGGCGCATACGGCGTGCTCTTCGTCATCTCCATCGCCTTTTTCGTCGGCTGCATGTTCGTCGATCCCATCGTCGTCATCCTGATCTTCGTCCCGATTTTCGCCCCCGTGGTGCAATCCGTCGGGCTCGATCCGGTGCTGGTCGGCACGATCATCACCCTTCAGGTCGCCATCGGCAGCGCGACACCGCCATTCGGCTGTGACATCTTTACGGCAATCGCGGTGTTCAAACGGCCCTATGTCGAGGTGGTGCGCGGCACCCCGCCCTTCATCTTCATGCTGCTCACCGTTGCGGTCCTGTTGATCTTCTTCCCGCAGATCGCACTGTTCCTGCGCGACCTGGCATTCGGCAAGTAAGGAGGCTGACCAATGTTCAAGAAAATCCTTCTGGCCTATGACGGGTCCAACGGTGCAGACGAGGCACTGCAAAAGGCCACCGAACTGGCCAAACTCGCCGGGGCCGAACTGCAGGTCCTCACCGTCTACCGTCACCATTCGATGCTTGAGGCATCCCTGTCGATGGTACGCGGTGGCGATGACGGGTCGGGCAACCTCGACGATGCGATGCGCGCGGCCTCCCGCGAGGCGGCGGAATACGCCAAGCAACGGGCAATCGACCTTGGCGCACCCGAGGTGCACGCCTTCATCAAGGGCGGGCAAACGGCCCGGACCATCGCGGCCTTCGCCAAGGATCACGACTGCGACCTGATCGTCGTCGGGTCTCGCGGCCTCGGGGCGGCGGAAAGCTATATGCTCGGCTCGGTCAGCCACAAGGTGACCAGCATCACGACAATCCCGGTTCTTGTGGTCTGACGGCCCGCATGAGCCGCCGAAACGAAAACGCCCCGGATCTGACGGTCCGGGGCGTGTCTGTTCAATCGGGCAGGGCTTAGTTCATCAACCCTGCAAACCGCAGCCCGTCATCCACCATGCCCTTGGTTTCATCCGTCAGCCCCGTCAGGGGCGAGCGGACTTCCTCGCTGCACAGGCCAAGACGCGACATGGCATATTTCACGCCCACAAGCCCCGGCTCGGTAAAGATCGCCGTGTGCAGCGGCATCAGGCGGTCCTGCAATTCCAGCGCCTTGGCATAATCGCCGGTCAGCGTGGCGTTCTGCACCTCAGCCACCAACCGGGGCGCCACATTGGCCGTGACCGAAATCACCCCCTGGCCGCCCTGCGCGTTGAACCCGTGCGCCGTGCCGTCCTCACCCGAAATCTGGCAGAAGTCCGGCCCGCAGATCATCCGTTGCAGGTTCACCCGCGCCAGATCGCCCGTGGCATCCTTGACGCCCACGATACGCGGCAGCTTGGCCAGCTCCGCCATGGTCTCGGGCGTCATGTCCACGACCGACCGGCCCGGAATGTTGTAAATGACGATCGGCAGGTCACAGCAATCGTGCAGCGCGGTGAAATGCGCGATCAACCCGCGTTGCGTGGGCTTGTTGTAATACGGCGTCACCACGAGCGCCGCATCGGCGCCCACCGTCTTGGCGTGCTGCATGAAGCGCATCGATTCCAGCGTGTTGTTGCTGCCCGCCCCGGCGATCACCGGAATACGCCCGCCCACGGCGCGCACCACTTCCTCGACTACCGTTTCGTGTTCTTCATGGGTCAGGGTCGGGCTTTCGCCGGTGGTGCCCACGGGGACAAGACCATGGCTGCCTTCGCCGATATGCCACTCCACCAGCTTCTTGAGCGTATCCAGATCCAGCTCGCCGTTCTTGAACGGCGTGACCAGGGCAGGAAAAGATCCTCTGAACATGACACGCTCCTTTGCTTTTGCGTCGTGGCCCATGGGGGCCGGTTAAACTCTTGCCACGTGCGCATGGCGGAACCCCGCCGCCCTGCCGTTAATGTGAATAGACGCAAGGCGCGCGCGCGCATAGGCTGGCGCTGTCTATCCTTCTTACAGGTCGAAAATGCAAGAGATGTTGCGCCTCATAGCCCTGTCATTGGTGCTGATTTGCCAGAGTCTGCTGGCTCTGGCCGATACGCCGCCGCCTATCGCCCCCCGGCCCCTGTCCAGCGCCTTCGATGCGCTCTCGGGCGGGCGCTGGGATGTGGCTGCCGAACTGGCCCGCCGCGATGGCCCCTCCGCCGAGGCCTTGGTCGAATGGTACCGCCTGCGCGCGGGCCACGGCACCCCGCGTGAGGTGCTGCGATTCCTGGAAACCCACGCTGACTGGCCCGGCCTCGATTACCTGCGCAAACAAAGCGAAGAGGCCATGGCCGAGGCCCCCGATGCCCTGATCCTGCGGTTTTATGACGGCACCCGCCCGCAAACCGGCATCGGTGCCCTGTCTTATACCCGCGCCCTTCTGAATGCCGGTCGGCAGGGCGAGGCCGAGGCGGGCCTTGTCCTCGCATGGCGCACCCTCGATCTCAGCACCGAGGAACACGAAACCTTCATCGCCCGCCACGCGGCCCTCCTCAAGCCCCACCACGCCGCCCGCCTCGACATGGCGCAATGGCGGGGGCTGCGCGACGTGGACCTGATGCTTCCACTGGTCGATGCGGCAAAACGCGACCGCGTGGAAACCGCCCGCATGATCGACGGTGCGCGCCGGGGGCTGGATGATCGAATCGACGATCTGCCTGACGAAACAAAGGCCGACCCCCATGTCGCCTATGCGCTGTTCAATCACTACCTCGACCGTGATCGCGGCGAAGATGCGATTGCCGTCATGCTGGAACAAAGCCGCATCAAGGGCGGCTTGGGCGAGCCGGGGCGCTGGGCCGGGTGGCGCCGGGCGCTGGCCCGTGACCAGATGCGCGACGACAACCCGCAAACCGCCTATGCCCTCGCCGCCACCCACCAACTGACCGAAGGCGCGGCCTATGCCGATCTCGAATGGCTCTCGGGCTACCTCGCGCTGACCTACCTCAAGGATGCCGAACTGGCCCGCGACCATTTCCAACGCTTCCGCGCCGCCGTGGATACGCCGATTTCCCTTGGCCGCGCCGGATACTGGATCGGCCGCGCGCAAGAGGCTCTGGGCGACGCGGAGGCGGCGAAACTGGCCTATGCCCAAGGCGCAGACCATCAAACCAGCTTTTATGGCCTTCTGGCCGCCGAAAAGGCGGGGTTGCCCTCTGATCCTGCCCTAAAAGGCGAAAACGACTACGCCGCCTATGAGGGCAGCGAACTGATCCAACGCCCCGTCACCCAAGCCGCCATTATGGCCCTTGCCGCCGGTCGCCTGAATCTTGCCGAACGCTTCTTCACGCATATCGCCGAAACGCTTGATGAAAGCGAGCTAAAGCAACTGGTGACTCTCCTGTACGACCTCGACCAACCCCACCTGCAAGTCATGGTTGGCAAACGCGCCGCCCGCCGTGCCCTGACCTTGCCGGGGCCATACTATGCCCTGCACCCCATGATCGACATGGAACTGCCCGTGCCCATGGAACTGGCCCTTTCCATCGCCCGCCGCGAAAGCGAATTCGATCATGGCGTCTCAAGCCGCGTCGGTGCCGAGGGCCTGATGCAGCTCATGCCCGGCACGGCCTCGGACATGGCCCGCGAACTGGACCTCGATCACGACCGCGCCCGCGTGCTGACCGATTGGGCCTATAACGCGCGGCTTGGATCGGCCTACCTCGCCCATCTGGCCGACCGCTTCGACGGCAATGTCGTGATGATCTCCGCAGGCTATAACGCTGGCCCCACCCGCCCCGAGCGCTGGATCGAACGGTTCGGAGACCCCCGGCGCGGCGGCATGGACGTGGTGGACTGGATCGAACACATCCCCTTCCGCGAAACCCGCAATTACGTCATGCGCGTCGCCGAAAGCCTGCCGGTCTACCGTGCCCGCCTTGGCCGCGATCCGCACCCGATGCCGTTTTCCCAGGAGCTCACCGGCGCTACCCTACGCGCGGCGCTCGACTAGAGCGTTTCCAGTTTACCTTGAATCAAAGTGTTTCACCAATGTCCCGAGAAGGCCGTAGGCCTGGCAGGGTATTGGTGATGCAACAATAACTGGAAACGCTTTAACTCGCTTGCCTCTGCCGCCACAGGGTGAACAGCCCCGCCGCCACGATCAAGGCCGCGCCCATGGCCACGTTGGGCCGGATCGTTTCGGAAAACACCGTGATCCCGATGGCGCTGCCGAACACCAGTTGCAAATAGGCGAAGGGCTGGACCGAGCTGGCCTCGGCCACCTCGTAGCATTTGATCAGCGTGTAATGCCCCAAGGCCCCGGTGATGCACAGCGCCCCCATCCACACCCAATCCGGCCCGCTCATCGGCTCCCAGAACCAGATGCCCACGGCCGTCATCGCCACCGATCCCACCGTGCCGGTCCAGAAAAACGAGGTCGCCGCCGTGTCCTGTCGCGCCACGTAGCGTGTCAAAAGCCCGTAAAGCGCGAACATCAGCGCCGCGATCAAGGGCACCACCGCAGCGGGTTGGAACACGCCGAATCCCGGCTCAAGGATGATGATCACCCCGACAAATCCGACGCCAATCGCCGCCCAGCGGCGCCAACCCACATGCTCACCCAGAATCGGCCCCGACAGCGCGGCAATCAACAGCGGGTAACAGATAAAGACCGCATGGCTTTCCACCAGCCCCAGCAAGGTAAAGCCAAAGACCATCACGCAGATTTCCGCGACCAGCAGGACCGCCCGGAACCCCTGCATCAGGGGTTGCCGCGTCCGTGCCGCCACCCGCAGGCCACCGGCCTTGCGGGCGGCCACGCTCATTACGAAAGCGGCAAAGAACCAATAGCGGATCATCACCACCATCAGCACGTTGTATTCCCCCGCCAAATGGCGGCTGATCCCGTCCTGTACGGCAAAGATAAAGGTGGTCACCACCATCAACAGGATGCCAAGTCGCGTGTTCTGCTCGGTCATGCGCCGCCCATCCTTGCCTGTGTCATATGCCGCTTGCGCCCATAACCCGGCACGCGGGCCACGGTAAAGCCCGCCGCCTCCAATCCTCGCCGCACGAACCCGGCGGCGGTATAGGTGGCCGCCGTTCCATCCGGGGCCGTATGCGCGCCGACCTCGGCCATCAACCCCTCTTCCCAAAGCTCGGGGTTCTTGGCTGGCGAAAACCCGTCCAGAAACCACGCATCGGCGCGGCCTTGCCAGCTGGGCAACGCCTCCCGCGCGTCGCCCTCGATCATCTCGAACCGCAAATCGGGCAAGTCGAACACCCGCGCCCCGCGCCGCCACTGCTCTGCCAGATCCCCGGCAATCCCGGCCACCTCCGGGAAAGCCGCCTGCGCCCGGATCATATCTTCGGCCGCCATCGGGAAGGCTTCGAAACTGGTATACCGTAACGTGCCGGGCACCCCGGCCTCCCGCCACGCCTGCACCGTTGCCAAAAGGTTCAACCCGGTCCCGAACCCAAGCTCGGCCACATGAAACCCATCCACGAAACGCGCTGGCAAATCATTGCCCGCCAAGAACACATGCCGCGTTTCGGCAAGGCCATTCTCAAGGCTGTAATACGGGTCGTCGAACCGGGTCGAAACCGGCACGCTCTCACGCCATTCCAGATCGGCTTGCCCCGTCATGTCCCTGTTCGCCTTTCGGAGTGTTCGGGCGGTGTCGCCGGATATACACCGCGCCGCCATCGTGCCATAACCGCCGCGACACTGCCGGGGAAGAAAGGAAATGGCAATGGCCGACGTCACCATTCGCGGCGCGGGAATCTTCGGGCTTTCCGTCGCCTGGGCCTGCCTGCAAAAAGGTGCTTCCGTTCGGGTGATCGACCCGCACGGGCCGGGGGCGGGGGCCTCGGGCGGCGTGGTCGGTGCGCTCGCCCCGCATGTGCCGGAAAACTGGAACGCCAAGAAGAGGTTTCAATTCGAAAGCCTGCTCATGGCCGAAACTTTCTGGGCTGAGGTCAAGCAGGCGGGCGGCCTGTCGTCGGGCTATGGCCGCACCGGACGCCTGCAACCCATCGCCGACGATCACATCCTGTCCCTCGCCCACGCCCGCGAAACCACCGCAAAAGAACTGTGGCAGGATCACGCCACATGGAGCGTCATCCCGGCAACCGGGACTGCATGGGAACCCCACAGTCCTACGGGCTTCCTGATCCACGACACGCTCACCGCCCGGATGCACCCACGCCAAGCCTGCGCCGCTCTGGTCGCCGCCCTGCACGCCATGGGGGCCGAGATCACGACAGACGGCCCTGAAACCGGCCACGTCCTGCACGCCACCGGCACCGCCGGCCTCGAAGACCTGACCCGCCATCACACCCGGACCGTCGGCAATGGCGTCAAAGGGCAGGGGGCCGTGTTGGATTACGCCATGCCGGACGCCCCCCAACTGTTTGCCGATACCATCCACATCGTCCCGCACGCCGATGGCACCACGGCCATCGGCTCCACCTCGGAACGCGACTACGACGCGCCCGACACCACCGATGCCCAACTCGATGAGGTCATCGCCCGCGCCCGCCGCGCTGTGCCCGTGTTGGCCGATGCCCCGGTCCTCTCGCGCTGGGCCGGGGTCCGCCCGCGCAGCCGCTCCCGCGCGCCGATGCTGGGCGCGCATCCGCTCTACCCCGGTCATTTCATCGCCAACGGCGGGTTCAAGATCGGCTTCGGCATGGCCCCCAAGGTCGGGAAGGTCATGGCCGATCTGATGCTTGACGGGGCCGATCACATCCCGCCCGACTTCCGGCCCGAGGCGTCTTATTGAAGGCCGTTTCGTACGACTCGTACGAAACTGTTTCGGCACCCCCCGATTTTCGTACGAAAATCGGGGTCTTGTCGTACGACTCGTACGATTATTCCGCCGTCGCCGTCAGGCATTGCCGCCCATCCGGCCCACGCACCCAAACACGGCCCTCGGGGTGCCAGCAAACCTCCGCCTCCTCGAAATGCATCAAGGGGGCAGTCGCCCGAAACGCAAAGTGTTTCAGCCCGCCAAGTTCTCTGTCGGCCAGCGAAATCATGTGTTGCGCCAGAAGTGGGCCATGCACGACCAAACCTTGGTAGCCTTCAATTTCTTTTGCATAATCAATATCATAGTGGATGCGATGGCCGTTGAATGTCAGGGCGGAATACCGAAAAAGAACCGTGCTATCAAAGCCCACCCTCTCGCAAACCGCTTCATCCGTGGCGGCCTCTGGTGGGGTGGGCTTCGGTGCGTCGGGGGCCGGGTCTTCGCGATAAACCAAATCCTGCCAATCGGTCAGGCACAGCGTTTCGCCTTGCCAAACCTCATGCCGCAAGGTGACAAAGCCCAAAGGCCCCGTGCGCCCGGTCTTGCGTTCCGATTTCTCAATATAAGTCAATCGCTTAGATGGATTTCCGGCGTGTAGTGCAGCGTGAAATTCCATCCGTCCCCCGGCCCACATCCGCCGTGGCAACCCCATGTCCGGGATCACGCCGCCCACCTTCGGATGTCCATCCCGCCCCAGATCTTGTGGCAGGTGTGGGTCCCAAAAGTAAATCTGGTGGTAAAACGGCGGTAAAGGGTCTCCGGCCTCGATCGTCGGGTCTTTTCCGAGTGTCACCTGCAACGCCCTCGCGCGCGCAGGGTCCATCACGTCGCTGATTTCTTGTGCCAGTTCAGTCATGCAGATAAGCTAACCACCTGAGATAAAAGGAACAATCCCCTAAATGCCACACCTCGACAGCCTCGATCACCTTGTCCTGACGGTCTCTGACATACCACGAGCCATCACATTCTATGAAACAGTATTGGGCATGTCGGCGGAACAGTTCACTCCGGCAGATGGCACAACACGTTGGGCATTGAAGTTCGGCAGCCACAAGATAAACCTCCACCAGGCGGGGGCAGAGTTTGAGCCAAAGGCGCAAAACCCAACCCCTGGAAGTGCAGACCTTTGTTTTTTAACGGAAATTCCGCTAACCGAATGGCAGGCCCATCTTTCTCGCCAGGGTGAGAACGTGATCGAAGGCCCCGTACCGCGCACCGGCGCAACCGGGCCGATCACCTCGATCTACCTGCGCGACCCGGATGGAAACCTTCTGGAAATCTCAAATAAATCAACTGGTTAGATTTCCGCGCGCAGGGCCTCCATCTTACCGCGTAGAACCTTGAGATAACGGTCATTCGTCAGGCGTCCGTCGCCGTCAAACTCATTCCCCGCCGACGCCACGCAAAGCATCGGCCCGGCGATCACCTGCGCCTGTAACGGGACCAGGCAACTCAACACCATGAACTGCCCCGTTTCACCCCCGGTCCGTCCGGCATTGGCCGACATCACCACCGTCGGCTTGCCTTTGAACGGCATCCCTTCAACACGGCTGACCCAATCAAAGGCGTTCTTCAGAACCCCGGTGATCCCCTTGTTGTATTCGGGGCTTGAAATCACCACACCATCGGCGTTTTTTATTTGCTGTGCAAGGGTTTGCACAGTTGATGGTACACCCTCGGCCTCTTCCAGATCACCGTCATATAGCGGCAGCTTCAGGTCGGCCCGCGTCACATCCGCCTCTCCAAAGGCTTGTTCGGCCTCGGCCAGAAGCATCCGGTTGAACGACCCCCTGCGAAGCGATCCCGAGATGAGCAGAAGCTTGGGGTTTGACATGATAAGCCGACCTTTCCTTGCGCGTTGATATGCCCTCAATGTGCCAGTCTGAGTGTGCCAGACAAGGCCAAACCCCACACACCACCTGTGCAGCCACCAAAAAGAAACCCCGGCACGCAAGCGACCGGGGTGAGGTTTGCCATTGATGGCGAGGGATACTTACCAGTCGGTCGGGCCCTTGTCGGCATAGGCATGGACCAGAAAGTCGATGAAGGCACGCACCTTGGGCTGGGTGAACCGCCCCGGCGGGTAGACCGCATAGATGCCTTGGGTTTCCACCGGCAGTTCGGGGATCACATCTTCAACCAGACCGTCGGCCATGGCCTGTGCGTAAAGGAAGCTGGGCAGATAGGCGATTCCAAGCCCGGAAATTGCAGCGTTCAAAAGGGACTGCCCGTCGTTAACCGAAAGGCCCCCGGCGGTGCGCACCTGACGTTTCTCGCCCGAAGGCGCCGTCAATTTCCAGACCGCGCCATTCGACTGGCTGGAATAGTGCAGCAGCTTGTGTTCGTTCAGGTCGTCAATCTTCGTGGGGCGCCCGTATTTTTCAATATATGCGGGGCTGGCGATCATGCGCTTGGTGGTTTCGGTGAGCTTTCGGGCGCGCAGGGTGCTGTCTTCCAACTCCCCGATACGGATCGCCATGTCGAAGCCTTCCGAGATCAGTTCAACGTAACGGTTGTTGAGCACCATGTTGACGGTAATGTCGGGAAACTCATCAAGAAAATCCCCCAAAATGGGGCTGAGGTGATTGACCCCGAAATCAGTCGCCACGGAAATGCGCAGAAGGCCCGAAGGGTCGGATTGCATGGAACTCACAAGGGCATCCGCCTCGCCCGCGTCATTGAGAACCCGAAGCGCCCGGTCGTAATAGGCAAGGCCGATCTCGGTTGGGCTGACTCGGCGGGTCGTCCGATTCAAAAGCCGCGCGCCAAGCCGCGCCTCAAGGGACGATACGTGTTTCGACACCGCGGACTTTGAAATGCCCATCTTGCGCGCCGCATCCGTGAAGCCACCTTGATCAACAACCGTTGCGAAGGCTTCCATTTCCGTCAGGCGATCCATGCTCAATACCTCTACGTGTTATTCTGACAACGGGTATCGCGCTGAATTCGGGCGCAACTTGGGCACGTCCCAGACAATATCTTGGTTTTGTCGGGGATCGTTCGTGACATGGAAACAGGGAAACAGACGTTGACGTGATTTGGGGGGCAGGTCGGTGGCGTGTTATTCTCGATGCCTGAACTTGGGAGGAAACAATGAAACACCACGTCACAGCCGCCGCTTTGGTGCTTGGAATGTCAGTAAGCGCTACTTTGGCTGGCGAAACGCCTGCACCTGAGGGCGCCGATGTCTATTTCGCCAATCTTGAAGATGGTGCGAGGGTCAGCTCTCCGGTTACCGTTATCTTCGGCCTCAAGGGCATGGGGGTGGCCCCCGCGGGGACGGAAAAGGAAAACACGGGACACCATCATATCCTGATTGATCGCCCGCCGCTTGGCGAAGGGCCCGATGGCGCCGAGGAGTTGGGTGCCAGTCTACCCGCCGATGACAATCACATGCATTTTGGCGGCGGGCAGACCCAGGTATCGCTTGATCTGGGCCCCGGAGAGCACACGCTACAGTTGGTGCTTGGCGACATGAACCACGTGCCGCATGACCCGCCTGTCGTTTCCGACGTGATAATGATCACAGTGGAATAATTGCGCTTATAATGTGGCGGCCAATCGTGTGCCTTGGTCAATCGCGCGTTTCGCGTCCAGTTCGGAGGCTACGTCTGCGCCTCCGATCACATGGACCGACACGCCACGATCCCCAAGCGCATCTGCCAGACTGCGTTCCGGCAGCTGTCCGGCGCAGAGCACGATTGTATCGGCCTCGATCAGCCGTGGGTTCTCGTGCGCCTCGCCGTCGGTGATATGCAGGCCCGAGGCATCTATGCGCTCATAGTTGACGCCACTCACCATCTCGACGCCCTTCATGCGCAGGGTTGCCCGGTGAATCCACCCCGTGGTCTTGCCAAGGCGTTTGCCAACGCGCTCGGCCTTGCGTTGCAGCAGCGTGACCTGCCGCGCGGGTGGCTCGGGCTGTGGGCCTTCGGGGGCCAAGCCGCCGCGCACCTGCTCCGGATCGCCTACGCCCCATTCTTCCTTCCATTCGGTCAGATCCTCGGTCGGGCTATCACCCTTCTGGACAAGGTATTCGGCCACGTCGAACCCTATGCCACCCGCTCCGATGATTGCCACGCGCTTGCCCACCGGGGCCTTGCCGCGCAGCACGTCAATATAAGACAGGACATTCGGGCCATCCTGCCCCTCAATGCACGGATCGCGCGGAATGACGCCCGTGGCGATGATCGCCTCGTCAAAGCCATCCAGATCATCCGCGCCCACCTCGGCGCCCAATTTCAGGGTAATGCCCAGATCATCCACCATGGTCGCGAACCAATCGACAAGGCCATGGAATTCCTCTTTGCCGGGGATTTCACGCGCCATGTTGAGTTGCCCGCCCAGTTTGGTGTCACGGTCGAAGAGGGTCACGTTATGGCCCCGCTCGGCGGCGGTCATGGCGGCTGAGAGGCCTGCAGGCCCTGCGCCGACCACCCCGATGGAGCGCGGGCGTTCGGTTGGGGTTACTGTCAACTCGGTTTCATAACAGGCCCTCGGGTTGACTAGGCAAGTCGAAATCTTGCCGCTGAAGGTGTGATCAAGGCAGGCTTGATTGCAGGCGATGCAGGGCGCGATGGTCTCGGCGCGCCCGTCCTTGGCCTTGCGTACGAAATCGGGGTCGGCAAGAAAGGGGCGCGCCATCGACACCATATCGGCACAGCCCTCGGCCAGCACGTTTTCGGCCACGTCGGGCATGTTGATCCGGTTCGAGGTAATCACCGGGATGCCGACCTTGCCCATCAGCTTCTTGGTGACCCATGCAAAGCCCGCGCGCGGCACGCTGGTGGCGATGGTGGGAATGCGCGCCTCATGCCAGCCGATGCCGGTGTTGATGATCGTGGCGCCTGCCTTTTCCACCTCTTGGGCCAGTTGCACCACCTCGTCATGGGTGGAGCCCTCGGGGACCAGATCAATCATGGAGAGCCGATAAATAAGGATAAAATCGGGGCCGACGGCCTCGCGGGCGCGGCGAACGACCTCAGTGGGAAGGCGCATGCGGTTCTCGTAGGAACCGCCCCAGCGGTCGGTGCGCTTGTTGGTGTGGGTGACGAGGAACTGGTTGAGGAAGTACCCTTCCGAGCCCATGATCTCGGCCCCGTCATAGCCGGCCTCACGCGCGCGGGCGACGGCGGTGACAATGTCGGAAATTTGTTTCTCGATCCCATCTTCGTCCAGTTCCTTTGGCGGGAAGGGCGATATCGGCGACTTGATGGGTGACGGCCCGACGCAATCGGGGCTATAGGCATAGCGGCCCGCATGCAGAACCTGCATGGCGATCAGCCCGCCCGCGTCATGCACGCGATCTGTGACAACCCTATGGTTTTCAATATCTTTTTCGGTATAGAGACCCGCCGCACCGGGAAAAACCCCGCCTTCGGGGTTGGGGGCCATGCCGCCGGTGACCATCAGGCCCACGCCGCCACGGGCGCGGGTGGCATAGAATTCTGCCACGCGGTTCCAATCCTTGGTTTCCTCCAACCCGGTGTGCATGGAGCCCATGATCACACGGTTTTTCAGGGTCACATGCCCAAGGTCCAGCGGGGCGAGAAGATGCGGATATTCACTCATGGTGGCCTCCCTAATTCGGGTTCACGATGCCCGCAGAGAGCGAAATTGTCACCCCGAACGCTGCGTTAAAAGGAGGCGATAATCCACGTCGGTATTTTGTCGGTTTTTGGTCGGTGCGATATGCCAAGGTGATTGTCGCGAAGTCACTGTCTTGTGATGCCGCGCGCGGCGGGGTCCGCTTGACGCCTGTGCGGACCGCTGCGCAGACTGTCCGCGATCAATCCAGAGGAAGGACGCCGCACCATGCTAACCCGTCGCCAAGTTTTTGCCGGAGCCGCCGGAATGATTGCCACCACCCCGATTGCGGGGTTCGCGCAACAGGCCCCGGAAATCCACGTGATGAAAGACCCCAACTGTGGGTGCTGCAAGGGGTGGATGCAGGTTTTGGCCGGGGATGGGTTCCCCGTGACAAGTGAAGCCAGCTATGGCTCGGCCCTGACCCGATACAAGATGGACAATGGCGTGCCGCAAAGCATGATGTCGTGCCACACGGCCAAGGTGGATGGCTATGTGATCGAAGGCCATGTCCCACCCGCCGATATTCGCCGCCTTCTGGCAGAGCGCCCCGAGGCCGTGGGCCTTGCGGTGCCGGGTATGCCCTATGGGTCACCGGGCATGGGCCCCGAGGATCAGCGCGAGGCTTATGACGTATTCCTGATTCGCCACGATGGCAATACGGAGGTTTTCCAAAGCTACGAGGCGGCCTGAGCCAATATCCGGGCTTCGTTCACTATGAGGACGAAGCCCAGTCCCAATACATCTCGCGGATGCGGCGGGTGAGGGGGCCGATCTGGTATTGGCGGTCCTCGAAGGCGGTGACGGGCGTGACCTTCATCATGTTGCCAGACAGGAAGACCTCGTCCGCGTCGCGGAAATCATCGAATGACATCACGCATTCATGCACCTTCACGCCATCGGCGCGCAGGTTTTCGATGTGGCGCGCGCGGGTGATCCCGGCCAGAAAGGTTCCGTTGGGGACGGGGGTGAAAACCTCACCATCCTTGACGGCAAAGGCATTAGCGGTGGCTGCTTCGGCCACGTTGCCAAGGGCATCGGCGACAAGCGCGTTGCCGAACCCCTTGTCACGCGCTTCGGCCAGCATCCGGGCGTTGTTGGGGTAAAGGCAAGCCGCCTTGGCGTTGACCACGGCATCCTCCATCACCGGACGGCGAAAGCGAGTGCGTGCCAGTGTGGTGCTGGCCTCGAGCGGGGCCATGGGAATTTCTTCGAGGCTGATGGCAAAGCCGGTGCCGCCGCCTTCCTTGGGAACGATGGCCGACATGCCGCCATCAAGCGCCCAGTACATGGGACGGATATAGACCGCTGAACCCGGCGAATAGGCTTTGAGGCCCTCATGAACGATCTGGACCATATCCTCGGGCGTCACCGTGGGCTCGACCATCAGGGCGCGCGCCGAAGCATTGACCCGGGCGCAGTGCTTGTCGAGGTCGGGGGTCAGGCCATGGGCATAGCGTGCCCCGTCAAAGACATTGCTGCCCAGCCACATGCCGTGATCGGCGGCGCGCATCACTGGGATATCGCCGTCATGCCAGGTGCCATCGAAATAGGTGCGGATATTGCTTCCGGTTGCCATGCCTTGCCTCCTTGATTTGGCGGCAGGTTACGGCGGCTTTGCAGGAGGGTCCAGAGGGGTCGCGCGCTTTGGCCTTCCCCCTTGCGGCGCGATCCGATAGGCAAGGGCAACCCGCCACAACCCCGAAGGCCCGCCCATGAGACCCGTTCGCCTGCTTTCCGGTGTGCTGACCGTCGGTGGCTGGACACTGGCCAGCCGAATCCTGGGCTTCGTGCGCGATGTGCTGATCGCCAATTTCCTTGGGCCGGGGGCGATGATGGATGCTTTTGTCGCGGCCTTCCGCCTGCCGAATATGTTCCGCCGGTTCTTTGCCGAGGGCGCGTTCAACGCGGCCTTCGTGCCGATGTTTTCCAAGCGGTTGGAGGGGGACGAGGATGCCGTGGGCTTTGCCGCGCTGGCGATGTCGGGGCTGGCCTTCGTGCTGCTGGTGCTGACGGGGCTGGCCATGGTGTTCATGCCGGCGCTGGTGTGGGCCACGGCGGAAGGGTTCGTGGGCGACGAACGCTTTGACCTGACGGTGGAATTCGGGCGTGTTGTCTTTCCCTATATCTTTTTCATTTCGCTGGCGGCGCTGTTTTCCGGCGTGTTGAACGCAAGCGGGCGGTTTGCCGCCGCGGCCGCCGCGCCGGTGTTGCTCAATATCATGCTGGTCACGGCCATGAGCGCCTCGGCCATGATGGGCAAGCCGGTGGCCCCGGCGCTTGTCTGGACCATCCCCTTTGCCGGGGTGGCGCAACTGGCGCTGGTCTGGGTTGCCGCCGACAAGGCGGGCCTGCACATCCGGCCCACGCGCCCGCGCTGGACCCCCGAGATGTCGCAACTTGTGCGCATTGCCGTTCCGGCGGCCCTTGCGGGGGGCGTGATGCAGGTGAACCTGTTGGTGGGGCAGCAGGTGGCCTCGAATTTCGACAAGGCGGTGAGCTGGCTTTATTCCGCTGATCGTCTGTATCAACTGCCGCTTGGCGTGGTGGGAATTGCCGTGGGCATTGTCCTGTTGCCCGACCTGTCGCGCCGCCTGAAGGCGGCGGATGACAGCGGCGCGCGGGAGGCTTATTCGCGGGCCGCTGAAATCTCATTGGCGTTGACAGTGCCATCGGCGGTGGCCTTGGTGGCCATCCCGATGCCGATTGTTTCGGTCCTGTTCGAGCGGGGGGCCTTTGGATCGGATGACACGGCAGCCACGGCCCTTGCCGTCGCGGTCTATGGGTTGGGCCTGCCCGCCTTTGTTCTGCAAAAAGTGCTGCAACCTTTGTTCTTTGCCCGCGAGGATACCAAAAGCCCCTTCCGTTTCGCCCTTGTCGCCATGGTGGTGAATGCGGTTCTGGCGATTGGGCTTGCCTTTGCCATCGGGTGGATCGCGGCGGCGATTGCCACGACGGTAGCAGGCTGGGTCATGGTCTGGCTTTTGATGCGTGGGGCGCGGCCCTTGGGCGATGTGGCCCGCTTTGACGCGCGGTTTCACCGGCGGGTTTGGCGGATCGTTGCGGCCTCGGTTTTGATGGGGGCAGTGTTGTGGGGCGTGAACCTCGTGCTGTCGCCGCTGTTCGAGGTGGGCGGGTTGCGCTGGCTGGCGCTGTTGCTGCTGGTCGGGATCGGGACCGTGGCCTATTTCGGCATCGGTCACGCGCTGGGCGCCTTCCGGATGCAAGAGTTCGGCAAGGCCTTCCGCCGGGGCGGTTAATTCCGGCGAATGCGCTGGTGGATGCGCCGCCAGCCTCCGGGTGCGAGGAAGATCGACAGGATGAACCCCGCTCCGAAACCTGCAACCTCGGCGATCCATGTGCTGTTGGCCCCGAAGAGCAGGCCAAAGACCAGTTGCAGCCCCATCAAGACCCCGATCAGGGTAAAGGCGCGGTATTGCTGTTCGCCCATTTGCCCGAGTTTCAGCCACATCAGGTAAGTAAAGCCGCCGATCAACCCGTAAACCCCGGGGAAGGCCCCGATCACCCAGGGCTGTGCCCCGGCAAAGAGGGTAAAGATCAAGGCCCCCGCGATACCGGAGAGCAGGAAAAGGGCAAGCACGGCCCATTGAGCAAAGACCTCGCCCACGAATTTCCCGAGCGCCAGAAGCATGACGCCAGCAAAAAGCGCGTGGGTGAAGGTGCCGTGAATGAAAGGGAAAGTGAGAAAACGTTGCAGGTGTTCCAGTGGCCAGACGTTGTTTTGCAGCATCCAGCGGAAAACATCGGCGTTGTAGCCATAATCCTGAATGGCCGCTGTGCGCCAGCCCACGGCCATGGGGCCACCGACAAGACCGCGAGAGCCAAGGAAAAACGTGGCCTCCACGCCGAGGATCACCAGGAAAAGCGCCACCACGACGGGCGGCAGCGGGTTGAGGGGGGCTTGGGTGTCGGGGCTGCTCATGGCCTGCTCTCCTTGACGGGGCTGTGCCCCATGGGTAAGCGAGGCGGACAGCAAAATCCACCACGGAGATCGACCATGCCAGAGGCGGCATTCACCCCCCGCGTGTTTTCGGGAATCCAGCCTTCGGGGAACCTGACGCTTGGCAATTACCTTGGCGCGCTCAAACGCTTTGCCGACAGCCAGAACGAAGGGATCGAATCGATCTTCTGCATGGTCGATCTGCACGCGATCACCGTCTGGCAAGACCCCGATGCTTTGCGCCAGGCCACGCGACAACTGGCTGCGGGGTTCATCGCGTCGGGGATCGACCCGGATAAATCCATCCTGTTCAACCAGAGCCAAGTGCCCGAGCACACGCAAATGGCGTGGATTTTCAATTGTGTGGCGCGCATGGGCTGGATGCAGCGAATGACGCAATGGAAGGACAAGGCGGGCAAGAACCAGCAGAACGCCTCACTTGGCCTGTTTGCTTACCCGGCGCTGATGGCGGCGGATATTCTTGTTTATCACGCGACCCATGTGCCGGTGGGCGAGGACCAGAAACAACACGTGGAACTGACCCGCGACATCGCGATCAAGTTCAACAATGACTTCGGGCAGGAGTTCTTTCCGATCACCGAGCCGGTGATCGAGGGCGCGGCAACGAGGGTGATGAGCCTGCGGGATGGCACGAAGAAAATGTCGAAATCGGACCCGTCCGACATGAGCCGGATCAACCTGACCGATGATACCGACACGATCGCCAAGAAGATCCGCAAGGCCAAGACCGACCCCGAACCGCTTCCCTTAGAGGCCGAGGGGTTGGAAGACCGCGCCGAGGCGCGCAACCTCGTGAATATCTATGCCGCCTTGTCCGAACAGAGCGTGGATCAGGTGATGGCCGAGGTTGGAGGCAAGGCGTTTTCCGAGTTCAAGCCGATGCTGGCCGATCTTGCGGTTGACCGGCTGGCACCGATCTCGGACGAAATGGCGCGGCTGATGGGCGACGTGGGAGAGATCGACCGTATTCTGGCGCATGGGGCCGAACGGGCGCGCGGCATCGCCAGCCCGATATTGCAGAAGGCCTATGAAATCGTGGGAATGGTCGGCGCGAAGGTCTGACCAATCGGTGCGGCTTGCGCCGCGCAGGTTGAGCGCGCTGTCGCGCGCCAGTCAGGGGGCTTTGCCCCCGCCGCCCTTCGGGCGCCTCCCCCAGGGTATTTTGTCCAAGAAAAAACCACGCCCGCTTTTTCTTGGCATAAATACCCATTGCGCAACGGTGGCAGCCGTTCAGCGCCAGAGACAATTTGACAGGCCGGCAGGGGCAGCGTGGATCACAGCATCAACTGGTAGCTGGTGGGCACGTATCTGTAGCCCTCACCTTGTTTTTCCACGAAGCCGGTGCCCGGCCATGGCATATGGTAGCCGATGAAGGGGATCTGATCGGTGGACAGCATATCCAGGATGCGGCGGCGGGTTTGAGCCGCTGCGGTTTTGTCCATATCGAATTTCACCTCCCAGTCGGGATAGCCGAGCGACCAGACATAGTGGTTGGCGAAATCGGCGGCAACGAGGAGCTGTTTGCCTTCACTTTCGATCATGTAGGTCATGTGCCCGGGCGTATGGCCGAAGGCGGCCATGGCGGTGATCCCCGAGGCGACGCTGCCACCATCGTCGAGCATGGTCATTTGGTCGGCCAGCGGGCGTACCTTGGAGTTGAAACCCTCGTTATCCATGGCGGCCCAGGCATCGAATTCCTGGGTGCCGGTGACATAGCGGGCATTGGGGAAGGTGGGGGCCTCGCCCGCCATCAAGCCACCAATGTGGTCGCCGTGCATATGGGTTATGACCACGACATCGATCTGATCGGCGGTATAGCCGGCCTGTTCGATGGCGGCGGTGGTTCCTTCGGCGTTGAGGCCGGTATCGAAGAGCACAAGTTCATTGCCGGTGTTGATCAAAGTGGGGGTGAAGAAGAACTGTGCCGCGTCGGTGGGGATATGGGCCGCCTTTGAGGCGTCTGCGAAGTCTTCGGCACTGACGTTCATGCCAAAGATGTTTTGCGGTTCGGGCACGGTGCGGGTGCCTGCGAGGATGGTGGTGACCTCGAAGCCACCAAGGGTCACGCGATTAAAGCGGGTGGAGGCCACGCCCATCATCGGCGCAGCGGCGCGCGCAGGCCAAGAGGTCGCGGCGGCCAAGGGAAGAGCGGCAGCGGTGGCCAGTACGTGGCGACGGGTCAATCCTGTTTTTGACATGGCGATTCCTCTCAGTGTTTTTTTCACCTACCGATCGAGTGTAGCGCGACTTTGGCAGTCCTCTTGGGGCTTCACGGGAATGTGAAGGCGCAATACCACCTTAACGACAGAGGCGTGCCGCGCTATCTTGCCCACATGATTGCGATTTTGAACAATCCCACATTTCGTGCGCTTTTCGCGGCGCAGGTCATTGCCCTTGTGGGTACGGGGCTTTTGACCGTGGGGCTTGGCCTTTTGGCCTATGACCTTGCGGGGGAGCGCGCCGGTGTCGTTCTGGGATTGGCGCTGACCCTCAAGATGGTGGCCTATGTGGGCCTGTCACCCGTGGCACAAGCAGTGGCCACGCGACTGCCGCGCAAGGGAGTCCTGGTCGGGGCGGATGCGGTGCGGGCGCTGGTGGCGCTGTGCCTGCCCTTCGTCAGCGAGGTCTGGCAGATTTACGTGCTGATCTTCGTTCTGCAATCGGCCTCGGCCACTTTCACCCCGGCCTTTCAGGCTACGATCCCGGATGTCTTGCCGGATGAGGCGGAGTATACCCGGGCGCTGTCGCTGTCGCGGTTGGCCTATGATCTGGAGAACCTTTTGAGCCCGGCCTTTGCGGCGCTTTTGTTGACGTTGGTGGGTTACAGTTGGCTGTTTGTTGGCACGGTTCTGGGCTTTGTCGTGTCGGGCCTGCTGGTGCTACTCGCCGCCGTGCCGCCCTTGGGGGCAGATGCCGGGCAACGCCCATTTCGCGAGCGTCTGACACGGGGTATCCGCATCTACCTTGCCACGCCGCGCCTGCGGGGACTTTGGGCCTTGAACCTTGCGGCTTCGGCGGTGGGGGCGTTTGTCTTGGTCAACACCGTGGTTCTAGTGCGATCGGGCTATGGTGGGGATGAGCGTAGCCTTGCCCTTGCGATGGCGGCCTTTGGCGCGGGGTCCATGGGGGCGGCACTGATCCTGCCGAGGTTGCTGGAGCGGATGGCGGACCGGCCCGTGATGATGGGCGGCGCGCAAGGGTTAGTGGTGGTGGCGTTGATCATGGGGGCGCTGATAAGCTTTGGTGGCTTGCCGGGGTGGACTGTATTCTTGTTGGTCTGGGCGATGATCGGGTTTCTATATGCGTCGGTCCTGACGCCCTCGGGGCGGCTTTTGCGGCGCTCGGCCCATGCAGAGGACAGGCCAGCCGTGTTTGCCGCGCAGTTTGCGCTGAGCCATGCCTGTTGGCTTGTTACCTACCCCACGGCGGGGTGGGCGGCGCAGGGGCTTGGCATGGGGGGCGCCCTTGTTTTGTTGGGGCTGATGGCCCTATTAGGCGTGGTCGTTGCGCGGGTTGTCTGGCCTGCGGGCTTGAAACGGGAGATCGTGCATGAACACCCCGATCTGCCTTCTGATCACCCGCATCTACGCGCCCATGGCGGGCGGCGGCACGCCCATGTTTTTGTGATTGACGATGAGCACAGGGTCTGGCCGACGCAGGGCTAGCCCGCGCTGCAATCTGGACAATCACGCGCCACTGTGACATGGCCCACGCGAACCAGGAGACACCAGATGACCACCACTCGTTTCGCCCCGTCGCCCACAGGTTATATCCATGTGGGCAACCTGCGTACCGCCTTGATGAATTTCCTCATTGCCCGCAAGGCCGGGGGGCAATTCATCCTGCGGATCGACGATACCGACCCGGAGCGCTCGAAAGAGGAATACGTGGATGCCATCAAGGCCGACCTGGAGTGGCTGGGCCTGCATTGGGACCGGGTTGAGCGGCAATCCGATCGTTTGGATCGCTATGTGGCGGCCGCCGACAAGCTGCGGGATATGGGCCGATTTTACGAGGCTTTTGAAACACCTACGGAACTGGATCTCAAGCGCAAGAAGCAGCTGAACATGGGCAAGCCGCCGGTTTACGACCGGGCGGCATTGGACCTGTCGGAAGAACAGCGCGAGGCGCTGCGGGCCGAACGGGGCGATGGCGTGTGGCGGTTCAAGCTGAACCATGAGCGGATTGAGTGGGAGGATGGCATCCTTGGCCATACCTCGATTGATGCGGCCAGTGTCAGCGACCCGGTGTTGATCCGGGGGGACGGGCAGTTTCTTTATACCCTCGCCTCGGTCGTGGATGACACCGAAATGGGCGTGACGCATGTGGTGCGCGGGTCCGATCACGTGACCAACACGGCGACACAAATCCAAATAATTCAGGCACTTGGAGGTGATGTTCCGAGCTTTGCGCACCATTCGCTTTTGACCGGGCCGCAGGGCGAAAGCCTGTCGAAACGCCTTGGCACGCTGAGCCTGCGGGACTTGCGGGCGGCGGGTGTGGAGCCTATGGCGCTGCTGAGCCTGATGGCGCGGCTTGGGTCCGCCGACCCAGTGGAACTGCGCAACGATATGGCGGAACTGATCGAAGGGTTCGATATTACCCGTTTTGGCGCGGCGCCCACGAAGTTCGATGTGAATGACCTTTACCCGATGACTGCGCGGCTGTTGCATGAGCGGGCCTTTGACGAGGTGAAAGACCAGATCGCCGACATCGGTGTGCCCGATGATCTGGCGGAACGGTTCTGGAGTGTGACGCGGGAAAATATCACGACTCTCAATGACTTGCCGGAATGGTGGGCAATGTTCCGTGATGGGGCGGAGCCGGTGATTGAGGACGAGGACGCCGAATTCGTGGCCGAGGCCATGGCGCTTTTGCCGGAAGGGCCGTTTGACGGTGAAACCTGGGGCCAGTGGACCAGTACCGTGAAGGAGGCCACGGGGCGCAAGGGCCGGGGGCTGTTCATGCCGCTCAGGAAGGCGCTGACCGGGCAGAGCCATGGGCCGGACATGAGCCAGGTGCTGCCGCTGCTGCAAAATATCAAGGCCAAGGGTTAACCTTTCGGAGAGCCCCGCGCGAATCGGGGCTAACCCATTGGTTAACCTCGAAAACACCTTTCGGTATCGCGTCGGTATAACGTCGGTATCGCGTCGGTATTTTTTCCCGCACCCCGGCGGGTTAACAGGGCGTGCGATTAGAAACGTACGAAACGTACGTGAGTTTCGTACGTTTTGGTGGCTTTGCAAGGCGCAACCACCACCCCCGAGATGCAATCAAGGCTGGTGTCTGGATTGATCTATTCCGGAACCGTTTCTCCCGAGCCTCCGAACTCAGAGGGGAAGTCCTTCATTTTTGGTAGGCCATCTTTCATGGGCAGCACGGTCTCGGCATAGTTGACGTGGATGCCTGGCTTGAACTCAAGGTTCGGGATAATCGCCGCATATACATCGGTAAGGCCGAGGCCCGGGTGCCCTGCCATAAGGTGACCTCCGCACTTGTTACACCATTTCCGGTCGCTGTTTTCGGTCTTGTTGAATTGCCGTATGTGTTCTTCGCCCTTCACTACCTTGACGTTATCCGGAGGCCAGAGAGTGAACGCGTTGACCGGGCCAGCGGACCACGCTCTGCAACTTTCACAATGACAATAACCCATTCCCGCCGGTTCTCCGGTCACTTCGATTTCGACGGCTCCGCAAAAGCACTGACCTTTGAGCGTATTTGACATGATGCCCTCCCATTTTCTCCTGTGGTGCAAAATAGCACGTCACGTCGACAAACGCGAAACAGACCAGCCAACGGGTTGTAGGGAGAACCGATTGATGATGCGATCTGAAGCTAAACACTCCATAGGCCGTGTTTGGGGCGCACACCGTACTTGCGGACATTTGCCCGGTACTACAGCCAGCTTCCTGCCGGTCATGGGTATTCGTGTCCCGCAGCGCCGCAGTTGATGGCAATCAAGAGAGGCGCGGCGCGTCGTGGGATTGGCGCATCACCTCTTTTTCGCATTTGAGGGTCAGGGCACTTTCGGCGTATTGGCGCGTGGTTTGGGACATTTCGGCGGCGGCTTTTGCCAGGGCCGGGTCGGGCGTGTCTTGCAAGGCGCGCAGGGCGTGAAGCAATCGGCAGACCACCTCGATCGTGCCCGCGCCATCGCGGGCGGTGCTGGAAAAGGCACTTTGGATCATTTCGGTGCGCGACAGTTCGGGGACGAAGATTCGGGGAAACTTTGGCTCGCCAGTGGTCTCGTCGGTGCGGGCCCAGTTCCAAAGCAAGCGTTCTTGTCGCGCGATGACGTCGATGGCGGTGCCGGGATCGTTAACGCCGGGCGAAAGAGCACGCGAGGCGATTTCCGAGAGAACCAGCAGGCCATAGGTCGCGTCTTGTTCAAACGTGCGGTGCTGACCGATGGTCAGGCCGTTTTGCACCGATTTCACCTGTTTGTCGGACAGGCCCGTGGCATAGGCGACGGGTTGACCTGTCAGCAGGTATTGTCCCGGTGCGGTGTGGATATAGATGCGTGCCTCGGATGTCTTGATCACCTCGTTCATATGCGCGACGTCGATGAATTGAAGGTAGCCCGAGCGTGGTGAGGGGACAGGTGTGGCCTCGGTCGGGATCAGGGTTTCGGCAGTCAGAGGACTGGCGCGCAGGGCCGGGGCGCGGCGGGTGAGTTGCAGGCTTGAGCGGGCTTCGGCCTCGGTGGCGCGCAGGGTGGCGTCCATGCTGCCCAGATCGCTGAGGTGGTCGATCCAGCGCAGGAGCGCAAGAATCACAAGCACCACGACGGCCACGGTGGAAAGAAGCACCGTGACCGAGGAGTCGCCCCCGTGAATCCCGGCGCGCAGCAGGATGATCGATGTCAGGGCATAGACAAAGGCCCCGATGAAGGTGGCCAGCACGGTTTGCGTGGTGGTGTCGGCCAGAAGGATGCGATGCGCCCTTGGCGTGGCCTGTGAGGCGGCGGCATTATGGGCCGAGACCATGACGTTGAGGGAAAAGGTGCTGACCGCCAGCATGCCCGAGGCGAGAATCGTGAGGATCGGCATCACCGTGTCGGGCGCGATCCGGCGGCGCAGGCTTTGGGGGATGAACTCTTCCAGAAAAAGCGCGGCCACGGCGGCGGCCACCGCCAAAAGCGCCAAAAGCGCAACCCGGACCCAGAGTTTGCGGGAAAAACGCAAAAGCAGCATGACGCTTTGCGAGGCGGTTTTGAAGTCGGCCATCGGCCCCCCTTTTTCGCCTAAACATGGGGCAAGCGCGGGGGCGGGTCCAGTGGCTTTAGCGGTGGATCAGGCGGATGTCGCGCGCGGCCAGTTGATCGGTGACGAAGCTGCGTTCATCGGTGGTCAGGACCCGGTGGCGCGGATAGACCGGATCGGCCCGGTCATCCAGAACCGGGGCATCCCAGCCATCGGTGGTGTCGAAGAAGGCGCGCGCGCCCTCCTCGCCGAACTCGCGCAGGTAGCCTTGAACGACCACGTCGATATAGCTGAGGAGTGCGGGGTGGGTTTCGGACGGCTGGCCATGCGCCCCGTCGGGAATGGAATAGACCGCGATCTCGGGGCGATGCGTCAGGGCGTGGGTGACCTGATGGGCGGCGGGGACGCGATTGTAGGCACGTTCGCGTTCGTCGAGCGCGGCCCAGTCGTCGCCCGGGACGGCGGCGATCAGACCGTCGATTTCAGAGGTGTCATCGGGCACGACGGTCAGAAAGGCCACGGGCCGCAGGCGGGTATGGCGCCAGATGCGTTTCCAGCCGCGCAGGCGGGCGGTGTGGGCTTCGGCGAAGTCGTGCGTGTCGCGGTTCACGAGGCTGCCATAGCCGAAGAAATATGCATGTTTCATGTATGTTTCTGGCCCGTGCTTGATCTAAGTCATGTCGATATGCCTGTTTTGACGCCAGTTTCGGGCAGGTTCAAGCAAACGAGGTGGCTCACCATGCGCATTACCAAACGCACGAATATCGCGATCCGCGTGCTGATGTTTTGCGCGTCGAATGCTGATCGTCTGGTGACCAAGTCCGAGATTGCGGAGCGCTGCAACACCTCGGAAAGCCATCTGGCGCAGGTGATCAACCGCCTTGCGCAACTGGGTTTCCTGCACACGCAGCGGGGGCGGAGCGGTGGCATCGCGCTTGGACGGCCCGCCGAAAAGATCGTGATCGGGGACGTCTTTCGCCTGTTGGAGGCCAATGTGCCCTTGGCCGAGTGCTTTGCGGATGTCGATAACACCTGCCCCTTGGTCGATGCCTGCCGTCTGAAGTTGGCGATCGCGGATGCGGCGGAGGCGTTTTATTACTCTTTGGATGGTGTCACGCTTGATGCGCTTGTTTGCGACAATGCGCCCTTGATGGAGTTGTTCCGTCCGATGGCCTGCCACCAACAGGCTTGAAGCAGGCGTATTTGTATACTAACGTCTGCCGTGGATGGGAGAACCGGCCATGCCGGTGCCGAAGGAGCAACCGCCCCGGAAACTCTCAGGCGACAGGGACCATCCGAAGGACGAATGACTCTGGAGAGATCCCGGCACAGGTCGGGGCGCCGAAGGGATAGCGATCTCAGGCCAAAGGACAGAGGGGGCATCGTTGTACGGCCAATGTGGCACGTGCGGAACCGATGCCGGATTGATCCCCGATCAGACGGCGCAGAATTGGGAGATGACCCGATGAGCGACGCCTTGCGCCAAACCCCCCTTCATGCATTGCACGTGGAGTTGGGAGCCAAGATGGTGCCCTTTGCGGGCTATGACATGCCGGTGCAATACAAGCTGGGCGTGATGAAGGAGCACCTGCATTGCCGCGCGGCGGCAGGGCTGTTCGATGTCAGCCACATGGGGCAGGTGATTGTCCGCGCGCCGGGCGGCTATGACGAGGTGGCCCGCGCGATGGAGGGCTTGGTGCCGGTGTCTGTGCTGGGGCTGGCCGAGGGGCGGCAGCGCTATGCCATGTTCACCAATGATCGGGGCGGTATCATGGATGACCTGATGCTGGCCAACCGGGGCGACCACCTTTTCGTGGTGGTCAATGCCGCCTGCAAGGCGGCGGATATTGCGCATATGCGGGCAGGGTTGCCCGGCTGCGAGGTGGACGAGATCACCGACCGCGCGCTGTTGGCCCTGCAAGGCCCGAAGGCCGAGGCGGTTTTGGCCCGTCTGGTGCCGGATGTGGCCGGGATGCGGTTCATGGATGTGGCCGTGAAGGTGAGCCAATTCGGCGAACTGTGGATCTCGCGCTCGGGTTATACCGGGGAAGACGGGTATGAGATTTCGGTCACGGCGGATCAGGCCGAGGGCTTTGCCCGCGCTTTGCTGGCCGAAGACGAAGTGGAACCGATCGGCCTTGGCGCGCGGGATAGTCTGCGCCTGGAGGGCGGATTGTGCCTTTATGGGCATGACATTGACGAGGGCACGACGCCGGTCGAGGCGGCGCTGTCCTGGGCCATTCAGAAGGTGCGCCGCGCGGGCGGCGACCGGGCCGGGGGCTTTCCGGGGGCCGACGTGATCCTTGAGCAACTGGACAATGGCGCGCCACGCAAGCGCGTGGGTCTGCGCCCCGAGGGGCGCGCGCCGATGCGTGAGGGCACGCAGATCTACGCAAGCGCCGAGGGCGGGGAGGCGATAGGCCATGTCACCTCGGGCGCCTTCGGGCCGACGATTGGCGGGCCGATGTCGATGGGGTATGTCCCCAGTGACCATGCCGCCGAAGGCACGGAACTTTTCGGGGATGTGCGGGGCAAGCGCCTGCCGGTGACGGTGGCGGCCCTGCCCTTTACCCCGGCCAACTTCAAACGCTGATCAACAGGGAGAGAGCGATGAAATTTACCGAAGAACACGAATGGCTGCGCGTCGAGGGCGATGTGGTGGTCGTGGGGATCACCGAGCACGCCAGCGAGCAACTGGGCGATGTGGTTTTCGTGGAATTGCCCGAGGTGGGCGGCGAGGTGGCCAAGGACGACGAGGTCGTGGTGATCGAAAGCGTCAAGGCCGCAAGCGATATCCTGGCCCCGCTGGATGGCGAGATCACCGAGGTCAACGAGGCGCTTGTCGATGAGCCGGGCAAGGTGAATGACGATCCCATGGGCGATGCGTGGTTCTTCAAGATCAAGGCCAGCGATCTGAGCCAGATGGACGATTACATGGATGAAGCCGCCTACAAGGACTTCATCGGGTAACGCCTGTGCCTTGGCCGGGGATGCCTCCGGCGGGAGTATTTTGGGAAAGATGAAACAGGGGGCGCCAAGACGCCGCCCCGGGGAGCATGAAAGATGTCGTTCAAGCCGACGGACTACCTGCCGTATGATTTCGCCAACCGCCGCCACATCGGCCCCTCGCCCGAGGAAATGGACGAGATGCTGGAGGTGCTGGGGGCGACAAGCCTTGAAGGGTTGGTGGATGAGACCGTGCCGAAATCCATTCGGCAGGACGCGCCGCTGGACTTTGGCAAACCGCTGTCGGAGCGGGAGTTGATGCACAAGATGCGGATGACGGCGGGCAAGAACAAGGTTCTGACCTCGCTCATCGGGCAGGGGTATTACGGCACGGTCACGCCCCCGGCGATCCAGCGGAACATTCTTGAAAACCCCGCGTGGTACACCGCCTATACCCCCTATCAGCCCGAGATCAGCCAAGGGCGCCTTGAGGCGCTTTTGAACTACCAGACCATGATCAGCGACCTGACGGGCCTTGAGATCGCCAATGCCTCGCTTCTGGACGAGGCGACGGCCTGTGCCGAGGCGATGACCATGGCGCAGCGGGTGGCGAAATCGAAGGCCAAGGCGTTTTTCGTGGATCGGGATTGTCATCCGCAGAATATCGCGGTGATGAAAACACGCGCTGCGCCCTTGGGGATCGAGGTGATCGTCGGCAACCCTGACAAGCTGAAGCCCGAAGAGGTCTTCGGGGCAATTTTCCAATATCCGGGCACCTATGGGCATGTGAAGGATTTCACCAGTCATATCGGCATGTTGCACGAGCATAAGGCGATTGGCATCGTGGCCGCCGATCCGCTGTCGCTGACCCTGTTGAAGGAGCCGGGCGCGATGGATGCCGATATCGCCGTCGGCAGCACGCAGCGCTTTGGTGTGCCGATGGGATATGGCGGGCCGCACGCGGCCTATATGGCCTGTCGCGATGCCTACAAGCGGTCGATGCCCGGGCGGATTGTCGGCGTGTCGGTGGATAGCCACGGCAACAAGGCCTATCGGCTGTCGCTGCAAACCCGCGAGCAGCATATCCGGCGCGAAAAGGCCACCAGCAACGTCTGTACCGCGCAGGCGCTTTTGGCGGTGATGGCCTCGATGTATGCCGTGTTCCATGGGCCCAAGGGCCTGAAGGCGATTGCGCAGCGTATTCACCGCAAGACCGCGCGTCTGGCCAAGGGGCTGGAGGCGGCGGGCTTCAAGGTGGATCCGAAGGTGTTTTTCGACACGATCACCGTGGATGTGGGGCCGCTGCAATCGGCGGTTCTGAAATCGGCGGTGGACGAGGGCGTGAACCTGCGCCGTGTCGGCGAAACCCGGGTCGGCATTTCGATGGACGAGGCGGCGCGCCCGGCGACCATCGAAGCGGTCTGGCGGGCTTTCGGGATCACCCAGAAGGACGATGATTTCACGCCCGAGTACCGCATCCCCGAGGACATGCACCGGGGATCCGAGTACCTGACCCATCCGATTTTCCACATGAACCGGGCCGAGACCGAGATGATGCGCTATATGCGGCGCTTGGCGGATCGGGATTTGGCGCTGGATCGGGCGATGATCCCGCTGGGGTCGTGCACGATGAAGCTGAACTCGGCCGCCGAGATGATGCCGGTGAGTTGGCGCGAGTTTTCGCGGCTGCACCCCTATTGCCCCGAGGATCAGGCCGAAGGGTATCTTGAGATGATCCGCGATTTGTCGGCCAAGCTGTGCGAGATCACCGGCTATGACGACCTGTCGATGCAGCCCAATTCCGGGGCGCAGGGGGAATATGCGGGGCTGTTGACCATTGCCGCCTATCACCGCGCCAATGGCGAGGGGCATCGCAATATCTGTCTTATTCCGATGAGTGCGCATGGCACCAACCCGGCGAGTGCGCAAATGGTGGGCTGGAAGGTGGTGCCGGTGAAGTCGGATGAAAACGGCGACATCGACATGGAAGATTTCCGTGCCAAGGCCGAGCAGCATTCGGAGAATCTTGCCGGCTGCATGATCACCTATCCCAGCACCCATGGCGTGTTCGAGGAAGGGGTGAAGGAGATTTGCCAGATCACCCATGATCACGGCGGACAGGTGTATATCGACGGGGCGAACCTGAATGCCATGGTGGGGCTGAGCCGCCCCGGTGACCTTGGCGGGGACGTGAGCCATTTGAACCTGCACAAGACCTTCTGCATTCCGCATGGCGGGGGTGGACCGGGCATGGGGCCGATTGGCGTGAAGGCGCATTTGGCACCGCATTTGCCGGGTCATCCCGAGACCGGGGGGCAGGAGGGGCCGGTGAGTGCGGCGCCTTTCGGCTCGCCGTCGATCCTGCCGATCAGCTGGGCGTATTGCCTGTTGATGGGGGGCGAGGGCCTGACGCAGGCGACGCGGGTGGCGATCCTGAATGCCAACTATATCGCGAAGCGGTTGGAGGGGTCCTATGGCGTTCTTTATAAAGGACAAAATGGACGTGTCGCGCATGAGTGCATCATCGACACCCGGCCCTATGCGGAAAGCGCGGGCGTCACGGTGGACGATATTGCCAAGCGGTTGATGGACAACGGATTCCACGCACCGACTATGAGCTGGCCGGTGGCGGGGACGCTGATGATAGAGCCGACGGAATCGGAGACCAAGGCCGAGCTGGACCGTTTCTGTGATGCGATGCTGGCGATCCGCGAGGAAATCCGTGAGATCGAGGAGGGGAAAATCGACAAGGAAAACAACCCCTTGAAGCATGCCCCGCATACCATGGAGGATCTCGTGAAAGAGTGGGATCGGCCCTATACCCGGGAGCAGGCCTGCTTCCCGCCCGGCGCGTTCCGGGTGGACAAATACTGGCCACCGGTGAACCGGGTGGATAACGTTTATGGTGACCGGCATCTGGTGTGTACTTGCCCGCCGATGGAAGACTATGCCGAGGCCGCCGAATAGCTTTGGCAGATGTACAACTTGTACGCTTGGGGGGTGGTTTTCGTACGAAAATCACCCCCTTGGCTTGAGACCCTTCTGGTGTGCCTCAGTCCAGCAAAAAAGCAAAATGGTCGCGCAGGCGGTTCCATGTGTCTTCGTCGGGCGCGGCAAGGATATGCCCCTTGGTGATGCCCGCGGTGTAGTCACGGCCATCGAGCATCCGCGCCACACCTCCCGCCTGTTGACAGATCAGGATCCCTGCGGCGTGGTCCCATGGGTTGGGGACGCTGGAAAGCGCGAAATCCATCCCGCCTTGGGCCAGTGTGCGGTATTCGTGGCACGAGCAGCGCAACATCAGGGTGCGGGCGAAATCGGGTAGGGTGGCCGACATGCGGGCCTGCACCTCATCGGGCATGAGGTAGAGGTGGACATAGCCCGAAAGCGCGCTGAGGTCGCCACCACGAGACACCGACAGGGGCCGTGCGGCGCCGACGTTGCGCGACAGGTGGGCGGTATTGTCCAGATCGGCGGTGATCCAATCGTCCATGACCGGATCGTAGAGCAGGCCGAAGACTGGTGTGCCGAACCGGGTTGCGGCGAGGATCACGCCAAAGAGTGGCAGGCCATGGGCGAAGTTCCATGTGCCGTCCAGCGGGTCGAGGATGAAGGCCAGTTCGGCCTCGTCGATCTTGCCGCGCAGGTCGGGATCGCTGCTGGCGGCTTCTTCGCCGACGACAAGGGCGTGCGGGAACATGCCCTGAATCCCTCGGGCCAGCATCGCCTCGGCAGCCAAGTCGGCCTCGGTCACCAGGTCGTGGGGTGAGGATTTCGCCGAGATGTCGGCATGACCAAGGTTGCGGAACCGCGGCATGATCTCGGCCTTGGCGGTGCGGCGCACGAGATTGATAAGCGCGGTTTTTTGCGCGGTGCTGAGCGTGGTGAGGGCGACGGGCAGGGAATCTGTCATGGCGGGGTCCGGGGGTGATGGAATCTCGGAAGAAGGGGTGCCAGCTTAGCCGGTGATGTGCAACGTGGCCAGGTCGTGTGCGGCGGCTATTCGCGCGCGCGAAGGATGCGGGCGGGCCGGGCGCGCAGCGGACCCCATGCAAAGGCAAGGCCCGCCAGCAGGCTGATGAGTGCTCCGCCGAGGATGATGGCAAGGGCCGAGGGCCATGCAATCGAGAATTCGGTTTCCATGACGAAATGGCTGACGGCCCATCCCCCGGTCAGGCCCGCCGCAAGCGCAACGAGGCCCGCCGCCGCGCCTAATATAGCTGTGCGAAGGGCAAGGCTGATCAATAGGTTGGAGCGGGTGGCCCCCAGTGTCTTGAGGATCGCGGCCTCGCGGGTGCGGGCGGATTGATCGGCCGCCGCCGCGCCGATGAGGACCAGAAAGCCGGTGAGAAGCGTTGCTGCCGCCCCCCAAGTGGTGGCCGAGGCCAGCCCCGCCAGCAGATCGGAGACCTGCGCGATCGCGTCGCGGACGCGAATGGCAGTGATGTTTGGGAAGCGGTTTGCCACGTCGCGGAGGATCTGCGCCTCGGCCTCTTCCTTGGCGTAGACGGTGGCGATGAAGGTATGTGGCGCGGCCTCGATCGCGGCGGGGTTCATGACCATGATAAAGCCCATCCCGGCGGTGGAAAAATCCACCTCGCGGAAGGAGGTAATTTCGGCGGTGATGTCGCGGCCAAGGATGTTGAGGGTCAGTTCGTCGCCCAGCTTGAGGCCGATTTCCTCGGCTTCCTCGGCGGCGAAGCTCACCTGTGGTTTGCCTTGGTTGTCCGGGTCCCACCATTCGCCCGCCACAATGCGGGTTCGGTCCGGCAGGGTGGCGGCATAGGTAATTCCGCGATCCCCTTCGACGACCCAGTGACCGGGGGCGACCTCGGTGGCGGGGGTGCCGTTGATCCTGGACAGGATGCCGCGCAGCATGGGGGCGCTGTCGATGCCGCTGACCGCCGGGTCGCTTTCCAGCCTTTCGCGAACCAGCGGCATCTGGTCCTTCTGGATGTCGACGAAGAAATAGGATGGTGCGCGTGTTGGCAGGTCGCGGGCGATGGCGCCGCGCAGGTTGCTGTCGATCTGGCCCACGGCGGCCAGCACGGAAAGGCCAAGACCCAGTGACAGGACAACCGGCCCGGCGGTGGTGCCGGGGCCACCGATGGCCGCGAGCGCCCAGCCGAGGGCGGGACGGCCCCGGGACAGCGGTTTGAGATGCCGCGCCGCGTGGCGAATGCCCCATGCGGCCAACGCAAGAATAACGAGCGCGCCAGCGATGCCGCCTGCCGTCCAGAGCGTCAGCGCGAGGTTGCCCGAGAAGGTGGCGGCGGCGGTGACCAGAAGGGTCGTCAAAAGCGCCGTCGCCAGCAGGTAGGGCCAACGGGGCAGGCTGCGTGTGCCGGAAAGGGCCTCGCGGAACAAGCTGGCGGCGCGGGTTTCCTGTGCCCGGGCCAGAGGCCAGAGGGTGAATATGAGGACTGTCAGAATGCTGTAAAGCGCGGCCTCGGCCATGGGGCCGGGATAGGGGGCGAAGGCGGCGGGGACCGGCAGGCGGGCCTCGATCAGGGGCGCAAGCAGAATGGGCAGGCCGACACCAAGGGCTAGGCCGATGACAAGCCCAAGACAGGCCAGTGCCCCGGTCTGGATCAGGTACGTGAGGAAGATCGTCTGCCCATCGGCCCCAAGTGTGCGCAGGGTCGCAATGGTTTCGGTCTTGGTCGCGAGATAGGCGCGCAGGGCGGCGGAAATGCCCACCCCGCCCACGGCCAGCCCCGACAACCCGACGAGAACGAGGAACGCCCCCAGCCGTTGCACGAATTCGGCCACACCGGGGGCGCCGTTGCGGGCATCGCGCCAGCGAAAGCCGCTGTCGGGGAAGGCCGTAAGCGCGGCCTGTTGGGTGGCGGCAAGATCGGTGCCTTCGGGCAGGTCCAGCCGGTAATCGCTGCTGTAAAGCGTCCCGGGGGCGAGCAGGCCCGAGCCGTCAAGCGCCGAGGTACGAAGGATGGTGCGCGGACCGAGGCCGAAACCGGCGGTGGCGTTGTCTGGCTCGCCCGTCAGGCGGGCGGAGAGGTGAAACGCCTTGGAGCCAAGGCGGACGGTATCGCCGGGGGTCAGCCCGAGGCGATCCACGAGCACGGGATGCATGACAAGGCCGGGCAGGCCGTTTGCCCCGTCGAGCGCATCGGACAGTGGCATGGGTGGGTCAAGCGTGACCTTCCCCAAAAGCGGGTAGGCATCATCGACGGCCTTGACCTGTGTCAGCCCGCGCTCGCCATCCGACGTGGTGACCATGGAGCGGAAATCGACCACCTCAGAAACGCGCAGGGCGGTGTCGTCCATCCATGCGCGCTCGGCCTCGGAGGCGAAGCGGTAGGTGATTTCGATCTCGGCGTCGCCGCCCAGAAGGGTTGCCCCCTCCTGCACAAGGCCCTGCCCGATGCTTTCGCGCACCGTGCCCACGGCGGCGATGGCCGCGACCCCAAGGATGACACAGGCCAGAAAGATGCGGAAACCGCGCAGCCCCCCGCGCAGTTCCCGCCGGGCAAGACGGGCAGCGGTGATCAGGCGCATACGGCATCCTCGGCTTGTCCGGTTGCGATGCGCCCGTCGCTGAGGGCAATGACGCGGTCACAACGATCGGCGAGGTCCGGGGCATGGGTGACCATGACAAGGGTCGCGCCATGCCGGTCGCGCAGGCCGAAAAGTAATTCGATGATCCCCGCGCCTGTGCGGCTGTCGAGGTTGCCGGTTGGCTCGTCCGCCAGCACGATGTCGGGCCGGGGGGCGGCGGCGCGGGCGAGCGCCACGCGCTGTTGTTCGCCGCCGGAAAGCTGTGAGGGATAGTGGTGCATTCGCGCGCCGAGGCCCACGGCCTCAAGCTCTTCCTGTGCGCGGCTTTGGGCGTCGCGTTTTCCGGCCAGTTCCAGAGGGGTCGCCACGTTTTCCAGCGCGGTCATGGTGGGGATCAGGTGGAAGGATTGAAAGACCACCCCGAAGTGATCGCGGCGCAGGCGGGCGAGGGCATCTTCGCTCATGTTCGACAGGTCGTGGCCAAGGGCGGTGACCTGCCCATCTGTTGCCCGCTCCAGCCCGCCCATCAGCATCAGCAGCGAGGATTTGCCGGAACCCGACGGCCCGACGAGGCCAAGTGTCTCGCCACGGTGGACATCGAGCGTGATCGCATCAAGTATCTGGACAGGCCCCGCGTTCCCCTGAAGCGTGAGCGCGGCGTTATCGAGAGACAAGACGGGATCGGACATGCGCAGGCACCTGAGACGAGGACGATGGTTCAGATATGGCATGGCTTGGCTTAAGGGCAAGGCGGGCTTGGGTTTTCTTTGCGTGGTGATGCCATTTGCCGCCATGGCCGAAGAGCTTCGGATTCTTGCCCTCGGCGACAGCCTGACCCAGGGGTACGGATTGATCGAGAGCGAGGGATTCGTGCCGCAACTGGACGCCTGGCTTGAGGCGCAGGGCGCCGAGGTGGCGGTGATCAACGGGGGTGTTTCGGGTGACACCAGCGCGGGCGGGGCCGCGCGGGTGGATTGGAGCCTGACGCCGGATGTGGATGCGATGATCGTGACGCTGGGGGGCAATGACCTGCTGCGCGGGATCGACCCGGACGTCACGCGCGACAACATCAAGGCCATTCTGAGCGCGGCACAGGCCAAATCGGTCGAGGTGCTATTGGTGGGGATGCAGGCGCCGGGCAATTATGGGCCAGAGTACAAGCAGGCCTTTGACAGCCTGTACCCGGAATTGGCCGAGGATTATGGTGTTCTTTATGTCGAGAGCTTCTTTGACGGGATAGGCACATCCGACCCGGCGCAGGCGCGGGTGTTTTTCCAGGATGACGGGATTCACCCCAATGCGGAGGGGGTGGCGAAAATCGTCGAGGGGTTGGGGCCAAGGGTTCTTGACCTGATTGACCGGGTTGGCGACCCGGGGGCCTGAACGCAAACAGGGCCCCGGTAGGGCCCTGTCAAATCACTTACCGAAAAGGCCGGA
This sequence comes from Roseovarius bejariae, assembly GCF_009669325.1. Lineage (NCBI taxonomy): Bacteria > Pseudomonadati > Pseudomonadota > Alphaproteobacteria > Rhodobacterales > Roseobacteraceae > Roseovarius > Roseovarius bejariae. The sequence continues at coordinate 1,565,434 of NZ_SZWE01000001.1, read as the reverse complement.
TCAGGCCAGTGCGATGTTCGACGCCGCTTCGCGGCCATCGCGGCCTGCTTCGATGTCGAAGGTCACTTTCTGGTTGTCGGCCAGGCCGGTCAGGCCGGCACGCTCAACAGCGGAAATATGAACGAAAACGTCCTTGCCGCCGCCCTCGGGCGCGATGAAGCCGTAGCCTTTGGTGGTGTTGAACCATTTGACGGTACCAGTTGCCATCCGTCAGTCTCCTTTTGTCATATGCTGCCCGCGGTAGTGCGGCAGCCCGGCAAAGTCAGTGCTAGATCGAGTGACTGAGCCGTTAGAGGAGCAGATGGTCGATAGAGGTAACGTCGCGGTGAAGAATATGGGCCAATGCCGGATCAATTTCAAGGATTCGGCATTGGCGCCCTACGCCCGAATTATCATGGACGTACCAAGGGTTTAGGTGCCTGTGAACTTACAGAACCGTGACCGTGGTGCCCAGTGGGACGCGCTCATACAGGTCTTTCACATGGGCGTTCAGCATACGGATACAGCCGTTGGAGACCGAGCGCCCGATGGAGCGTGGCGCGGTCGTTCCGTGGATGCGGAAATAGGTGTCGCGCCCGTTCTGGAAGAGATAGAGCGCGCGGGCCCCCAGCGGATTGCTGGGCCCGCCGGGTTGGACGTAATCGTTGTCCTTGAACTTGGCGTAGGTTTGCGGCTCACGTTCGATCATCTCGTTGGTGGGGCGCCATGTGGGCCACTTTTTCTTGACGTCGATGGTCGCCGTTCCGGTGAATTGCAGACCCGCCTTGCCGACGCCCACGCCATAGCGCAGGGCCTCTTGCTCGCCCGTCAGGAAGTACAGGAAATGCGCCCGCGGCAGGATCAGCAATTGACCCGGTTCATAGGGGGCGCGGACGCGGACCTTGGTGGGCTTGAATTTATCTGCAACCTCGAAGGCATGGGCGGCCCCCGGGAGAATTGCAGGTGCGGCGAGGGCGGCCATGCCGGTGGCCATGAAGTGGCGACGTTTGATCATTGGTGCGTTCCCCTTGTTGCACAGCCCACCTATGGTGCCACCGCCCGTGAGAAAAATCAAAACCAAGTGATTGGTTTCAAGGATTTTTACGGCGGATGTTGCGCCAGCACGCCGCGGGCAGGCGGGTGAGGACACGCAGGAGAAGGGCCGGGTACTCTGTCTCGCCAGACAGAAGGTGCATGTAGTTGCGTTTGAGGCTGCGGGAATTGGCGAAGCTTCGGGCGAAGAAGGCTTGCAGGTGTGGTGCGAAGATCAGTGGGCGCAGGAGACGGGCCTGTATAATGGCGTTGCGGATCGGGCGCGTGGCGCGGCGATAGTGTGTAAGGGCCTGATCCGGCTTATTTTTCCCGATGGCGTGGGCGACGGACAGAGCCGCCAGTTCACCCGAGTGGATGGCGTGGCCGATGCCCTCGCCGGTGATCGGATCGACAAAGCCCGCCGCATCCCCCGCCAGCAGGATATTGCCGCGGCCGGGGCGGGATTTACCCTCGCCGAAGGGCAGGAAATGGCCCTTGATCTTGGCGCCTTGGCCGGTGTCCAGCAGATCGAGATAGGTGGAGAGGCAGGGTTTCATATCGGGGTTGTGGGTGTGGAGCCCGGCAACCCCTACGGTGGTGGAGCCGCGTTTGGGGAAGGACCAGCCATAGCCCCAGCGGGCGGCGGCGAAATCGATCCTGATAGGCGTGGCCAGGGTTGCGGTTTGGGCCGGGGCTTCGATTTCAAGGGCGAAGCCGACGCGGGCGGGGTCGAAGGCGCGGCTGAAAAGCTCTTTGGCGACAATGCTTTGCACCCCATCGGCGCCGATGAGCGCCTTGAACGAGAGGGGCTCGCCACGGTCCAGCGTGACCCGGTTCTGCGCAAGATCGAGTGTGGAGACCCGGTGGCCGGTGTAATCCTGTGCCCCCGCCGCGCGGGCATGGCCCAACAGCTGCGCATCGAAGGCGCGGCGCATGGTCAGGTGCAGGGGCGGGACGTCATCCAGCCTGCCAAGGTCTTGACCCTGCATGAAAAATTCGAAGTTGCGGCGGGTGTCGAAGAGGTCCTCGGTGATCGCTTGCCCGAAAATCCGTGCCAGATGCGCCGCGCAACGGCCCGTCACCAACCCGCCGCAAAGCTTGTCCCGCGGAAAGCGCGCCTTGTCGATCAGCACCACGGAAAGCCCCGCACGCCGGGCGGTGACGGCGGCGGCACTGCCTGCGGGGCCTGCGCCCAGAATGACCAGATCGACCTGTTTCATAGCCTGTTCATAAGCCCTGCGGCATGGGCCGAAAACCCGTGTCGGTATCGTGTCGGTGATTTGTCGGTGTCGCGTCGGTGGCAGCGCGCGCCCTGCTCAGGCCCCGTTAACCCCGTTTCGCGAGGGTGTCGGCCTGCTGCAAAAGGAGGGGCGCCGATGGCCCGGATGACCAAGACCGAAAAGCTGGCCCGTGAGGGGCTGATGAAGAACCTCGTGTTCCTGTCGCAGGAGACATGGATTCCGGCGACCATCGCGCTGGAGGTCCCCGAGGCGTGGCACACGCTGGAGGCGGATGTGGACGTGGAGGAACCCAAAGAGAAGGTGACGCTTTACCTGGATCGCTCGGTCGCCCGGTTTTATCGGGCGATGGGCAAGGGGTATCACGCGCGGATCAATCGGCTGCTGGCGACATGGGCGCAGATGAAGATCGCCGGAGAAGTGGAATTGGAAGCCAAGCTGAAAGAGCGGCTGGGCTGGGGGGAGAAGGTGGAGGTGCCGGAGGGGGAGGAAACAGAAACCCCGCCGGAAACTGCTGAGATACCGGAGGTGTAAAGCCCTCCGCGCGGCTTGGTGGGCGTTGGGTGTGAGGTCCCGGATCGGGTCCGGGACCTGACTGTGATTGCTGCGGTACCCAGAATTGCAACCGGGGTGGGCACGCGTTTCCTTTGGAAACGCTTTCGCCCACCCGTCGAACGCGGGCGTTCGACGTTACCGATTAAACTTCTTATGCTTGATCCGCTTCGGCTCCAGTGCATCCGGGCCAAGGCGGCGCTTCTTGTCTTCCTCGTAGTCCTCGAAGTTGCCTTCGAACCATTCGACGTGGGCTTCGCCTTCGAAGGCGAGGATGTGCGTGCAGATACGGTCGAGGAAGAAGCGGTCGTGGGAGATGACCACGGCGCAGCCGGCGAAATCGACGAGTGCGTCTTCGAGCGCGCGGAGGGTTTCGACGTCCAAATCGTTGGTCGGTTCGTCGAGCAGGAGCACGTTGCCCCCCGATTTCAACAGGCGGGCCATGTGGACGCGGTTGCGTTCGCCGCCCGACAGAAGCGAGACCTTTTTCTGCTGGTCGCCGCCCTTGAAGTTGAAGGCCGAGCAATAGGCGCGGGAGTTCATTTGCGCGTCGCCCAGTTGGATGATCTCGGCGCCGCCGGTGATCGCCTCCCACACGGTTTCATCGTCCTTGAGGTCATCGCGGGATTGATCGACGTAGGACAGGTCAACGGTGTCGCCGTATTCAACGGTGCCTTCGTCGGGCTGTTCCTGCCCCGTCAGCACCTTGAAGAGCGTCGATTTACCCGCGCCGTTGGGGCCAATCACGCCGACGATGCCGCCGGGGGGGAGGGAGAACGACAGGTCCTCGATCAGGAGCTTGTCGCCCATGTGTTTTTTCAGCCCGTTGACCTCGATCACCTTGGAGCCGAGGCGCGGGCCGTTGGGAATGACGATCTGGGCGCGCGCGAGTTTTTCGCGCTCGGACTGGTTGGCGAGGTCGTTATAGGCGTTGATCCGGGCCTTGGACTTGGCCTGCCGGGCCTTTTGGCCCTGACGCATCCATTCCAATTCGCGTTCCAGCGTTTTCTGGCGCGATTTATCCTCGCGCGCTTCCTGTTCCAGCCGCTTGGCCTTTTGTTCCAGCCAGCTTGAATAGTTGCCCTCGTAGGGGATGCCGCGGCCGCGGTCGAGTTCCAGAATCCAGCCGGTGATGTCGTCGAGGAAATACCGATCGTGGGTGACGATCAGGATGGTGCCCTTGTAGTCGATCAGGTGCTGTTGCAGCCACGCGATGGTTTCGGCGTCAAGGTGGTTGGTCGGCTCGTCGAGAAGCAGCATGTCGGGCGCTTCGAGCAGCAGTTTGCACAATGCGACGCGGCGCTTTTCCCCGCCCGAAAGCGTGGTGACATCGGCGTCATCGGGGGGGCAGCGCAGGGCCTCCATGGAGACGTCGATCTGCGCGTCGAGATCCCAGAGGTTCTGGCTGTCGATCTCGTCTTGCAGGGCGGCCATTTCATCGGCGGTCTCGTCCGAGTAGTTCATCGCCAGTTCGTTGAAACGGTCCAGCTTGGCCTTTTTGCCGGCCACGCCCAGCATGACGTTTTCGCGGACGGTCAGCGCGGGGTCGAGTTGCGGCTCCTGCGGGAGGTAGCCCACCTTGGCGCCTTCGGCGGCCCAGGCCTCGCCGGAGAATTCGGTGTCGAGGCCGGCCATGATTTTCATCAGGGTGGATTTACCGGCGCCGTTGGGGCCGACCACGCCGATCTTCACGCCGGGCAGGAAGCTGAGGTGGATATTCTCGAAGCATTTCTTGCCGCCGGGGTAGGTCTTGGAGACGCCCTGCATGTGATAGACGTATTGATAGGCTGCCATGGTGTACCGCTCCTGCGAGGAAAGACTTGGGTCTTTGGCGATATAACCGTGGGGGCAGGGCGGGGCAATGGGCGGTCAGCCCTGTTTTTCGGGCGCTTTCGGCATGGTGTGCTGACGTAGCCAGTTGATCATGGCGTCGACCTCCATGGGGCGGGCAAGGTGGAACCCCTGGATCAGCGGGCACTTGGCACGGCGGAGGATTTCAAGCTGTGCGTTGGTTTCCACGCCTTCGGCGATGACCTTCATGTTCAAAAGCGCGCAGAGCCGGATGATCGAACGGATGATGACCCGGTTACGGGGGTCGTGTTCCAGCCGCCCGATCATCGAGCGATCCAACTTGATCGCGTCGATGTCGAAAGCCGACATATGTGCCAGCCCCGCATAGCCGGTGCCGAAATCATCCAGCGCCACGCGCACGCCAAGGCGCTTGAGGCGATCAACGGCGGTCACCACGTCCAGATCGCCGCCTTCGAGGATCGTGGTTTCCAGTATCTCGACGCAGACCGAGGAGGCGGGCAGGCCACGCGATTGCAGTGCCCAGTCCAATAGGCCGGGATAGTTGGAGTCGGCGAGGATCGCGCAGGAGACATTGATCGACATGCACATATCCGGAAACCCGTTTTCGCGCAGGTTTACGAGGGCATCCAGCGACAGGTTCATCGAGATATAATCGACCTCTGCCATCAGGCCGGTTTTGCGGGCGGTTTCAAGAAAGACCCCGGGGGCCAGTTTCCCACGCACCGGATGATTCCACCGCAAGAGGGCCTCGCAGCCCGTGATCTTGTTGTTCGGGAGGAGAAGCTGCGGTTGAAGGTGAACTTCGAACTGGTCTTCGGCCACCGCAGACTTGAGGTCACGGGCCAGTTGTTGTTGTGCTTTCTGGGCACGGCCCAGCTCCTTTGTGTAGAGCACGACCTGCCCACGGCCGCGGTTCTTGGCGGCGTATAGCGCTTGATCTGCCCGTTGAATCAGGGCCTCGCCAGTGCAGTTGCCGGATGTGCAAAGGCTGGCGCCGATCGAGATGCCGATGCGGATCGTCTGATCCTTCCACGGTAAGGGCGTGGAGATTTCGCTTAGCAGGCGTTCGGCACGGTCCATGAGGGTGTCCGGATCGTTGATCCGCAGGCAGACGAGCAGGAATTCGTCACCACCTGTCCGACAGACAAGATCATTCGGGTCGCAGGCGGCATGCAAGGCATCCGCGATGTGAACCAGCGTGGCATCGCCAGCGGCGTGGCCCAGCGTGTCGTTGATTTCCTTGAACTTGTCGACATCAAGCTGGAGCACACCGATGCCATGATATTTCAAACGCTCCGAGACAAGATTGGACGCAAAGTATTCTGACAGGCGCTTGCGATTGGCCAGCCCCGTGAGGTCATCGTGATAGGCGGCGTGTTGCAGGTCGACCTGCACACGGCGCAGTTCCTCTTCGGTTTCGACCTGATCGGTGACATCGCGGCAGGTGATGACGATCTTTTTCTGGTGGTCCAGCGGGCCCAGATCGATCACCGAGAAGTTTTGCTGGTTCCAGAAGCGCGAGCCATCGCGGCGCTGATGTTCTGTGAGGTGGTAGCGCCCGAAAAGATTGCTGTTCAGGTTATAGCGAAAAGACTTGAGCCGTTCAGTCGTCGGGCGCATGCCGGGCGGAAGGATGAATTCGTGCGGTTTTTTCCCTAAAGCCTCGTCCAGTGACCAGCCGAACATGGCTTCCGCGGCGGGATTGAGCCATTCAATATGACCTTCGACATCCTGAACGACGATTGCATCGCGGGTATGGTCCAGCACGAGGCCGAGGATCGCCTGTGCATTGGCCCATGTGCCCGGTGCCTGAAGAGGGACTGCTGTTTTTCGTTGATTTTGCGCCACGGGGACCGCCTGTTGCCGTCGTATGTTCGGTGCAGGGTGCGGCGATGCGGTTAATATCCGGTAGCTTGTGGCGTGATCCTGAAACGCGATTTGGATAAATTTGTAATGATTGAATCCGTGGCGTGATTTCGACTATGGCAGGTCGGGTGCTGGCCATGCCGATGTGGCATGGGGTGCACGAAGGAGGATTCGGTAGATGCGGATGGGCATGCCAAAGGCGCGGGCCGGTCAGGTGATCGGGCTTTTGGGGGGGTCGTTTGACCCGCCGCACGCAGGGCATGTGCATATCAGCCGCGAGGCCCTGCGCCGGTTTGGCCTTGACCGGGTCTGGTGGCTGGTGAGCCCCGGCAACCCGTTGAAAGAGCATGGCCCCGCACCGCTTGAGGCGCGCATGGCGGCCTGCCGGGATTTGGTGACGCACCCACGGATAGAAGTAAGCGACGTGGAAGCAGAGCTTGGAACCCGCTACACCGCCCAGACCCTTCGCGCGATTCAGGCGCGCTATCCGGGCGTGCGGTTCGTCTGGTTGATGGGGGCCGACAATCTGGCGCAGTTCGATCAGTGGCAGGACTGGCGGGACATCATGGCCCGCGTGCCGGTGGGTGTTCTGGCCCGGCCCGGACAGCGGATCTCGGCACGCATGTCGAAGGCTGCACAGGTGTATGATTCCGCGCGTTTGCGAGGCAAAAGGGGCCGTTTGCTGGGGTCTGCGGCCCCCCCGGCCTGGGCCTTTGTGAATGTGCCGATGCTGGACATATCCTCGACCCGGTTGAGGGCGCGGGGAGAATGGACCCCGGATGAAAAAGGGCAATGAAACGGATTGTCTGTTCGCCTGACCTGCGGTTAACTGATGGCATGAAAACAGGCGTGTCACGGCGGGCTTTTTTGGCGGCAGGAGTGTCGGTGCTGGGCGGTATGGCCTGGGCCAAGGCGCCCGCGGTGTCGCTGCGGCCCAGGTTGCGGCCTGACGGATTTGTCCGGCGCGCAGCCCCGGGGGCCGAAAGCCTGATCCGGGCGGCCAAGCTGGGCGGGGATGTGTCCTTTTCCGTGATGGACGTGAAAACCGGCCTGATCCTTGAGGAGCACGAGGCCAGCGAAGGCCAGCCGCCCGCCAGCGTGATGAAGGCGGTCACGGCGCTTTATGCCCTGAATACCCTTGGTGCCGGATATCGCTTCAAGACCCAACTTATTGCCACCGGCCCGGTCGAGGGCGGTGTTCTCAAGGGCGACCTGATCCTTGCAGGGGGCGGGGACCCGACGCTTGACACCGATGCCCTGGCCGATATGGCGGCGGCCCTGAAGAAAAAAGGTGTGCGCGAGGTGCGCGGCCGCTTCCGCACATGGGGCGGCGTGTTGCCATTCGAGAGGGTGATCGACCCGGGACAGCCCGCGCATGTGGGGTACAACCCGTCGATTTCCGGGCTGAACCTGAATTACAACCGCGTGCATTTCGAATGGCGGCGTGGTGGGGATGGCTACCAGGTGACGATGGACGCCCGCTCCAAGCGATACCGGCCCGAGGTGCGGGTTGCGCGAATGGTGATTTCGACGCGCTCATCGCCGGTCTATACCTACAAGGACCGCGGTGACCACGACAGTTGGAGCGTGGCGCGCGGGGCGCTGGGCGGGCGCGGGGCGCGTTGGCTTCCGGTGCGCAAACCGGCGGCCTATGCCGGTGAGGTCTTTGCCGTCTTCGCACGATCACAGGGGATCGTTTTGAAAGATGGCGGTGAATTGCGCCAGACGCCGAAGGGCACGGCCTTGGTTACCCATCAAAGTGCGCCGTTGCGCGATGTGTTGCGCGGGATGTTGAAGTATTCCACCAACCTGACGGCGGAACTGGTGGGTATGACCGCCACCCGCGCGCGCAAAGGGCAGGTGCCGTCACTGAAGGCTTCGGCCCGCGAGATGAGCCGTTGGGCACGCACCGAGCTGGGCATGAGCGGTGCCAAACTTGTGGATCACTCGGGGCTGGGAGCGGCCTCGCGCCTGTCGGCGCGGGCCATGACGCAGGCCTTGGTCAGGGTGCACGGGGATCGCGCCTTGCGGCCGATCCTGAAGGATATCGACCTGCGCGACGAGAATGGCCGCGTGGATCGCAATCATCCGGTGAAGGTACAGGCCAAGACCGGGACGCTGTATTTCGTGTCGTCGCTGGCGGGATACATGACCGCGCCGGATGGCACCAACCTGGCCTTTGCGATTTTGTGTTCCAATACGGGAAAACGTGCCAAGATCGACCCCAGCGTGACCGAGCGTCCGCCGGGCGCGAGGGGGTGGAACAGGCGCGCCAAGCGGTTGCAGCAGGCGCTGATCGAACGTTGGGGGATGGTCTACGGCAGTTGAGCCGGGACATGCCATGAAGGCGCTTGTCGCCGAATTCGGGAGGAGGTTCCCATGAAACTTGTCTTTGCCGCAGCCTCGCCATTCGTGCGCAAGGTGCATGTCGTCTTGCATGAAACCGGCCTTCTGGAGGAGGTCGAGATCGTGCCGGTGGCCACCTCGCCCTTTGACAGCCCGGCGGAAGTCGTGGCGGCGAACCCGCTGGGCAAGATCCCGGCGCTGATCCGCGACGAGGGGCCGTCGATCTATGACAGCCGGGTGATCTGCCGGTATCTGGATGATCGGGCGCAGGCGGGGCTTTACCCGCAGGCGCGCCTCTGGGAGGTGCTGACGCTGGAGGCCACGGCGGATGCCATCATGGAGGCGGCCATTTCGATCGTCTATGAGCATCGGTTCCGCCCGCCCGAAAAGGTTTATGACGGTTGGTGTGACGCGCAGTGGGGCAAGATCGACCGTGCGGTTGCGGCCCTGAATGCACGATGGATGAGCCACCTGAACGGGCCGTTGGACGCGGGCCAGATCGCCGTGGGCTGTGCCTTGGCCTATCTGGATTTCCGCCATGGCGAACGCAACTGGCGCAAGGGCAACGACGCGCTGGACGATTGGTTCGCGGTTTTTGCCGAGCGCGAGGCGATGCGGGCCACGCGCCCGGAGTAGCGCCGGGCCAGAGTATCGGTTTGTATCCATGCAGGCGTGGATTTAGGAGATAAGGGCGGTGCAAGGGCCGCGCGGAGCAGACGAGGTTGAACCCATGGGTAGTGTTATCACACCTGTTATTTTGTGTGGCGGGTCGGGAACCCGGCTTTGGCCGCTGTCGCGCAAGAGTTATCCCAAGCAGTTCGTGCCAATGATCGGCGATGGCAGTTTGTTCCAACAATCAGCACAGCGGTTTTCCGGGGCGGAGTTCGCCGCGCCCGTGGTGGTGACCAACGCGGATTTCCGGTTCATCGTCACCCAGCAATTGGGCGAGGTGGGGATCGACCCCGGCCCGGTCCTGATCGAACCGGAGGGGCGCAATACCGCGCCCGCGCTTTTGGCTGCCGCCTTGGTGGTGGCTGAGGCCGACCCCGAGGCGATGATCCTTGCCGCGCCATCGGATCACTACATCAAGGATGCCAATGCCTTTCGCGCCTCGGTCGAGGCAGGGCGCGTGGCCGCCGAGGCGGGGCGCATCGTGACCTTTGGCATCGTGCCGGACCGGCCCGAAACGGGCTATGGCTATCTCGAACTGGGCGATGGCGACGCGGGCGATGTCGTGCTGCCGCTCAGCCGTTTTGTCGAGAAACCCTCGCTGGACCGTGCGCAGGAGATGCTGGATCAGGGCGGATACCTTTGGAACTCGGGCATTTTCCTTTATGCCGCGAAGACCCTGATCGCGGCCTTTGAGCGCCATGCGCCTGCGATGCTGGAGCAGGTGCGGGCGGCGGTTACGCAGGCGCAGGCCGATCTTGGGTTCCTGCGTCTGGCGCCCGAACCATGGGCGCAGTGCGAGGATATTTCCGTGGACGTGGCGATCATGGAAAAATTCGACGCGCTGTCGGTGGTCCGGCACGCTGCGGACTGGTCCGACCTTGGCGGCTGGGAGGCGGTGTTGCAGCATTCGGAGGCCGATGCCGACGAGGTGGCCTGTCAGGGGCCGGTGCGCGCGATCGAGTGCAAGGGGTCGCTTTTGCGGTCGGAAAATGACGGTCAGCAGCTTCTGGGGCTGGGCCTTGAGAACATCGTGGCGGTGGCCATGCCCGACGCGGTGCTGGTGGCTGACCGATCGCGAGTGTCGGAACTGGGCGATGCGGTGAAGGCGATGCGCAAGGCGGACATTGCGCAGGCCGATACCTTCCCCAAGGATCACCGGCCATGGGGCTTTTTCGAAACCCTCATTCTGGGTGGTCGCTTTCAGGTCAAACGTATCGTGGTGAACCCCGGCGCGGCCCTGAGCCTGCAAAGCCATATGCACCGGGCCGAGCATTGGATCGTCGTGGCGGGCACCGCCAAGGTGACCATTGATGACGAGGTCAAACTGGTGGGCGAGAACCAGTCGGTTTACATCCCTCTGGGTGCCGTGCACCGGATGGAGAACCCCGGCAAGGTGCCAATGGAACTGATCGAGGTTCAGACCGGCAGTTACCTGGGTGAGGATGACATCATTCGCTACGAGGATGTCTATGCCCGCGGGCAGGGCGCCAAGGGCTAACCCCCGGTTTAGTCGCCGATAACCTTGCCCTCGAAAACAAGCCGTTCGGAGGCCAGCGCCTCGGCCAGTCCATCGAGGCGATACCACAGCGTATAATCGGAATCATTCGAGGTGTTGAAAACCAGTGCGAGGCGCGGCGAACCAAGGTCTTCGGCCCGGGTCATGAAGCTGCCATAGGGGATCATGGCGCTGATGCTGATGAAGGTGTCACGATCCCGGCAGGCCGAGCTATCGGTTCCGCCAAGAACCAGATGTGTGAAATCCGCCGTGCATTGTGAACACAGTGTCAACGCGTCGCCGGGTTTGCAGACTTCACCTGGCGTCAGTTCGTGCAGCATGGTCCTGTCGTCGGTGTCGGCATCGTAAAGGGCGATCCCTTTGAGGCCCGTGATGTCCTTGGACGTGCCAAGGCTGCGTTCGATCTCGCGGGTGTCAATCATGGCATTGATTTCAAGGCTGGCCGTATTGAGAATACTTGCCGCCATGCAGGTTGTCAGTTCCGTGATCGAGGCATCGCGACCGATGCGATCTTCGCAGGCCTCGTAGGCCCGCACCGGGATGACCGGGCCGGCGTTGATCGGTTGTGGACTAAGTGAGTCTGTTTTCCTGTGCTCTTTCAGTGCAATGGTGTGATTTATCACCCAATCCCGGGTGCGTGATAAATAATCGTTCCACCCGCGACGCATGTCATACCAGCTTATATGCAGGGTCATTTCCGTTTGGCGCGACCGCAGCGCGGCGCGCATCATGTCGGCATGGGTATTGTGGGGCGAGACATACATCGCCGCGCCGCGCACATTGGAATGCGCCCGGGCCTCGATCACGTGCCATGCGCTGTCGGCGTGGCGCTTGGGGGTCGGGGTGTGGGGACTTCCGAGGGTTTGGCGGTTGTAAAACGCTTTGTCCTGTGCCTCGGCGGGAAGGGATGAAAAGGTCAGTGCGGCGGCGGTTAGAAGTAAAAATAAACGCATGGTTTCAATGCGTAACGCGGATCACATGGCCTGTCCATGGTCGCACCCAAGGGCCAACGGCCGTGCCGGGCTGTTAGCAGCCGGGGGATTAGGCCGCGAGGCCCTTGTTCCCGAGGTCCAGGAATTTCTTGCGGCGATCCTTGATCAGTTTTTCAGGGCTTTTGCCTTCGAGTTCCGAGAGCAGGGATTTGATGCTTTCGCCCACCGAGGCGATCGCCGCTTCGGCGTTGCGATGCGCGCCGCCCAGGGGTTCTTCGATGACCTTGTCGGCCACACCCAGTTTCAGAAGGTCTTGCGCCGTCAGGCGCAGGGCCTCGGCGGCTTCGCGCATCTTCTCGGCGTCCTTCCACAGGATCGAGGCGCAGCCCTCGGGCGAAATCACCGAGTAGACCGAATGTTCCAGCATCGCCACGCGGTTCGCGGTGGCAAAGGCCACCGCCCCGCCCGAGCCGCCCTCGCCAATCACGCCCGAAATCAGCGGCACGCCGATTTGCAGGCATTTCTCGGTGGAGCGCGCAATGGCCTCGGACTGACCGCGTTCCTCGGCGCCTTTGCCGGGGTAGGCGCCGGGGGTGTCGACAAGGGTGATCACCGGCAGGCCGAAGTTATCGGCCATTTCCATCAGGCGGATTGCTTTGCGGTAGCCTTCGGGCCGGGCCATGCCGAAGTTGCGTTCGATCCGTGACTTGGTGTCGTTGCCCTTTTCATGGCCGATGACCATGACGGGTTTGTCATCCAGCCGTGCGAGGCCGCCCATGACGGCGTGATCATCGGCAAAGTTCCGGTCGCCGGCCAGTGGGGTGTATTCGGTAAAGAGCGCCTCGATGTAGTCGCGGCAATGGGGGCGTTCGGGATGGCGGGCCACTTGGCATTTGCGCCACGGGGTCAGCGATTTGTAGAGATCCTTGAGCATCCCCTCGGCCTTGCGGTCGAGCGCGCCGGCCTCTTCCTCGACATCCATCTTGTCTTCGCTGGATCGGGCGAGGGCGCGTAGCTCCTCGGCTTTGCCTTCGATTTCAGCCAGAGGTTTCTCGAAGTCGAGGTAATTGGTCATTCTACGCTCCCGGTTCAACGCTGCGATATATGGCCTTGTGCGTCATGATTTGCAATCGGTCAGATAAAAAGACAGCTCCGGCGCAAGGCGCGGAGCTGCAAGTTGGAAGGAAACGCAATTTTTTGTTTTTAGGGGGGTTAGTAACCGGCCAGTTCAAGTGCCTTTGCAAACTGGTCTTCGGTGAGGGTGGCGCGCCAGTGATCTACGCAATCGGAGCGCATCATCACCAGCCGGGTTTCGAGAACGCCCAATTCCTGCGCCAGTACCTGACGGTCTGTGCGTGGGGCGCCATCAATGATGGCGGCGCGTAGTCGGGCACGTGTGCCGCGGGCCTCGGCCTCGATGGCCATGCGCTGGGCGGGTTTCGCATCGAGCCATGCTTTGAGATCGGCGCGTTGATCGGTGTTGAGATCAAGAGCATCTGCATTTTGCGCGATTGTCTTGGTCAGGCGCATGATAGGGGCGGACAAACCGCCCATGTCGCTGGCCTGTGCCTGATGGGCGCCAAAGCCGGTGGCGATCGCAAGAATCAGGGTCGTGGTCTTGATCATGTTGCGCATTGTGTGGCCTGCGTTGTTCGTCTTGCAGGCACTACATGCGAGATTCGGAATGTTTTCCTTGATCTAAATCAAGAGTCGAAGATTCATGTTTCAAGCGCAGCACGAAGGGCCAATTCGGGTGAGGCAAGGACCGGGGCACGCATATCCGAAAGCCGCGCGGCGGCGGGCGCCATGGAGGCTTGGGCCAGCACCACGCAGGAAAGGTTCGGCAGCGTCATGGCGGCCTGACGAATCTCACCGGCGATGACGGAAGTGAAAGCGTCAGCCTCGCCCGCTTCGAAAAGCGGCCAATATTGCGTGAGGGGCAGCGGGTGAACCTTTTGCCGGGTGCCCGTGGCCTCAAGCGCGCGGTCAAGCAGGGCGAGGCTGGGTTCATAGGTGCTGTCGAGCGCATAGACAAGCATGATTGCCCCGCCGGTTTGCGCGGCGGCCTGCATCATCGGCCAGTCGATGCGCAGCGCACCAAGCGATTCGGCCACCTCGCCCAACGTGGTGCAGGTGCAAAGTGTCGTGCCCGGAGCCTTGGCGATGACGTGGGCCATATCGTCTGCGACGGTTTCATCCCCGGCGCGGGCGCGATCCAACCAGTCGGGGCGGGTGACATGGTGCATCTCGGCCCCCGGTGCGAGGCGATCGCGCAGGGTGTTGAAGGTGTCCTCGTGGACCTTGGCGGTGTGGATCAGGGTCAGGGTCATTGTTGGCCGATATGTTCGAGGGCGTGGCACGACAGCATGAAATCCTGATCACAGGCTTTGGACAGGGCATCCGTGGCCTTGGTCAAAGTCGCGGGCTCGGGCGTTTCGCGATACTCGCCCAGTTGCGTCATGCCGTAGGCCGAACAGCCGATGGCGTCGCCCCCGTCACAAGCCTTTTCCGCGATGGCAAGGAAGGCGTGTACATCCTTGGGCTTGAGGATGCGGGTGGCCAGAAGCGTGCAAATCTGACCGTGGCCGTCGTCACACAGGGTTTCCAGATCGGTGATGGTTTCGGCCTTGATCGGGGCCTCGGCGGGTTTGGAGGGCTCGGCTTGGGCAAGGCTGGTGACGGCGAAACCAAGGAAGAAGCAGGCGTCGTCAGACCCCACCACGCAACCTTGGGTCAGGAAATCGAGGCGCTCGAACGGTGTTTCTTCGGGAAGGTCGTAATCCTCGATCAGCCGACCAAGCCGCCCGCAGGCCAGCGCATCGCCATTTGTGCAGGCGGGGCGGAGGGCCTTGGCCTCGGTTTCGGCCAGGGTTTTGGCCTGTGCCATCAACTCGTGATGCGTGGGTTTTTCGGGGCGCGCATCGCCCATTTTGCGCAGGGCCTGCGCCTGCCAGTAGCAGCCGTTTGCCTTGCCCTCAGCGCAGGCTTGGGCGGTGGTTTGTAAAAGCAGAAGCGTGGCCTCGGCGGGGTTTGCAGCACTGGAGGTTTGGGCCTGTTTTTGCACGAGGTTGACCCACTTGAAACATTGGGCGAAGTCGCCCGCGCGGCAGGTGGCCTTGCCCTCGGCCACGGCGGTATCGAGCAGGCGTTGGGCGCGGTCGGGGTTTTTGGGGAAAGGCGGGATGCCATGCCTGTAGTAGGCGGCAATGGCCTCGCACTCATCAATCCTTGTGCCGTCACAGCCGGTTTGGCCAAAGCTGGGAGTGGCGCAGAGGGCAAGGGCCGCCCAGAGGGTGGCGAAAAAGGCGCGCATCGTGATGTCCCTTCAAGTGGCGTGAAGGGTGCCCCGCAGGGTCACCCGCCTGTGGGCCATAACACGGGGATCAGGGTGGCGACCAGAAGCGCGGCCATGGCAAAGTTGAATTTTTGCAGGGTGCCGGGGCGCTTGAGCAGGCGGCGGAGTTGCTGGCCCAGTACTGTCCAGCTCGTGGTGGACAGCAGGGACGCCGCTATATAGGTGCCCGCCACCCAAAGCACCGCCGGGATGTCACGGCTGGCGGCGTAAAGCGTGACCGCTGAAAGCGCCATGGACCACGCCTTGGGGTTGACCCATTGGAAGGCGGCGGCTTGCAAAAAGGTGAGGGGGCGGCCACTGGCCTCGGTCGCCTTCGGGGGGGCGGCATTGGCGATTTTCCAAGCCAGGTAGAGCAGGTAGCCGACGCTAAGCACCTTGAGGATCGTGTAGCTGAGCGGCCAGAGATCAAAGACCTGCATGACGCCCACACCCACCAGAAACACCATGGTGGGAAATCCCAATCCTATGCCCAGCATATGTGGCACCGTCCGGCGAAAGCCGAAGTTCGCGCCCGAGGCCATGAGCATCAGGTTATTCGGGCCGGGGGTGCCGGCGGTGACGAGGGCGAAGCCGAAGATGGCGGCAAGAAGGTCAAATGTCATGCGCGCAAACTTACGCGGGTTTGTGTGCATTTGGATTGCGTTTTCATGCGTTGGATGGATAGATGCACAATTAATGGCGGAAATAGACAAAATAAACGCGCGAATATTGCATGAGCTTTCACGCGATGGCCGGATCAGCAATCTTGATCTGGCGGATCGGGTCGGGCTGTCGCCTTCGGCCTGCCTGCGCCGGGTGCAGGAATTGGAGCGGCGCGGGGTGATCGCGGGCTATCGTGCGGTTCTGGACAAGAGCGCATTGGGGGTTGGCTTTACGGCTTATGTGACCGTGGCTTTGAACAGTCATATCAAATCCAGCCAAGAGGCCTTCGAGCGGGCCATGATGCAGGCCGACGAGGTGGTCGAATGCCACAACACCACCGGCGCGGTAGAGTATCTTTTGCGGGTCGAAGCCGCGGATCTTGTTTCGTACAAGCGGTTTCACACCGATGTTCTGGGAACCTTGCCGCAGGTTCACGCGATTACCTCTTACGTGGTGATGGGAAGCCCCAAGGACGAGCGCGCCTAGCGGTCCGGGCGCTGCACGCGGTTGATGGCCCATAGCGTGGCGATGGGGCCGATCAGTTCGAAAATGACCGTGGTGGCGATGGTGAGCCCCAGCAACAGGTCGGCGTATTCGGGAAATTCCTGTGCGGCGACAAGGGCCATGCCTACGGCCACCCCCGCCTGTGGCAGCAGGGCCATGCCGTACCATGGGCGGTGTTTGGCGGGCGTGGCGGCGGCGGCCCCGCCGATCCAGCCGCCAAGGGCGCGGCCAAGAATGCGCAGGGCGACATAGCCGCCAAGCGCAAGGCCGACGCCATTGAGATGCGAAAGATTCAGTGAGGCTCCGGCCAACAGGAAGAACAGGATCATGAAGGGCCATTGGATATGTTCGATCTCGTGAAAGGCGGTCTCGTGGTGGCGGGCGAGGTTGGCCACCAAGGCCCCCGCTGTCATCCCCGCCAGCAGGAAGGAAACCTCGGCCCAGATTGCGAGGCCTGCGGTCAGGAAGACGATGCCGAGGGCCTCGGTCTGCATCGGTTCGCCGTCGCGCAGTCGACCCGTGAGGAAGGCGGCGGGCAGGCCTATCATGGCGCCAATGCCCAGTGCGCCGCCGACTTCCCACGCGGCGGTGCCAAAGTGGCCTAGATGCAATTCGCCACCCAGTGAGAAGGCCAGAACCACGGCCATGGAAAAGGCTATGAGGCCCCAAGCGTCGTCAATCGCGACGATCCCCTTGAGAATATCCGGGAAAGGGCCGGATTTGTCGGATTGGCGAATCGCATCCTGAGTAGCGGCAGGGTCGGTCGCCGTTGCAATGGCACCCAGAAGGATCGCCAGGGGCAGGGGTAGGCCCAGTAGCCACAAGCCGCCTGTCACCAGAGTCATAGTAATCACGACGATCAGGGCCGAGATTGTCAGGATCGCCCGGCCATGGGTGGTGAGTTCTTCCACTGTCAGGGAGCTTCCCAAGAGGAAGGCCACCATGGTCAGGGCGGTCACGGAGAGGAAATCGTACAGCGCCTGTGCCTCAAGCGGGATCGCATCTAGGCCCGAGGGCCCCACCGCGATGCCGCAGGCCAAAAGGATCGTCACCCTTGGCAGGCGCGTTCGATGGCCAAGGGTATCGGCGAGTAGCCCGGTCAGAAAAAGTGCACCAAGCGCGATAAGAAGAACGGGAAGGTCCATCGCCTCACCCCGCCAGCATACGCAAGCCCTGGGTCACGTCCGAGCGCACGGCAAGGCGCAGTCCGGGTTCGTCCCCGGCCTTGAGCGCGGCGATGATCAGGCGGTGATATTGCGGTGGTTCCTTGCGGCGCAGCCGCCCGTAAAGCGCGCGCATTGTGGGGCCGAGTTGCAGCCAGACCGTTTCGGCCATGGCCAGCATGGCGGGCGCTTGGGCGCGCAGGTAAAGCGTGCGGTGGAACTCAAGATTGCGCTGGATATAGGCCACGGCATCCTGCCGGGCGATATCTTCGGCAATGCGGGTGTTGATGGTTTGAAGCCGGTCGATCAGAGCGATGTGGGCGCGCGGCAGGGCGCGGCTGGCCAGCTCGACTTCGATCAGCGCGCGCAGGGCGGCCAGTTCCTCGATCCGGTCATTGCTGAGTTCCGGGGTGGTGACGCGCCCCGAGCTTGAGATGGTCAGCGCCCCTTCGGCCGAGAGGCGGCGCACGGCCTCGCGCGCAGGGGTCATCGAGACCCCGAATTCGGCCCCGATGCCGCGCAGGGTCAGGGCCTGACCGGGGGCGATTTGCCCGTGCATGATACGGCTGCGCAGCCCGCGGTAAACACGGTCATGGGCCGATGGGGCCGGATCGGGGCGGGGATTCAGCAGCATGGCGCGAGTGTGATCACAAAGTCAGCGCTGGTCAATCGCCAAAGCGATAGCTGTGTAGCGTCGTGCCGTTTTCCCGAAGCCAGCGGCGGTGTGGCTCATATCCCGGGTATAGTCGGTCCACGGTGGCCCAAAAGGCGGGGGAATGATTCATTTCGGCCAGATGCGCCACCTCATGGGCCGCGACGTAATCGAGCACCGGGGCCGGGGCCATGATCAGCCGCCAGGAATACATCAGACCACCGGCTGAGGAGCATGACCCCCAGCGCGAGCGCGTATCGCGTAGTGTAAGGCGGGTATAGGGATGGCCCAGCTTGGCGGCATAGTAATCCGATGCGGCGGCGAGCCGGTCGCGCGCCTGTGCCTTGAGCCAGGCCTGTAGCCGTGGCGCCAGCGTGGCCTCGGGGCCGGGGACATGTAGAATGCCGTCTTTTGCGACGATGCGGCGGCCCGTACCGAGGGCGATTCGGTGCATCACGCCCTGAAGGGGCAGGGCCTCGCCCATGCCGATAGCCTGTTGATCGGGACGCTTGTCCAGTTGACGGCGCAACCACGCCTGCTTTTCGGCGGCAAAGGCCAGGGCCTCGCGCTCGGGTACGCCATGCGGGAGGGTTAGCGTGACCTTGCCATCAAGCCCCGAAACACGCAGTGAAATACGCCTGGCCCGGCCTGACCGGCGCAGGGTCAGGTCAATCGGCGGATCGCCCGGCAGGATATGTTGACCCATGCAGCCCCCTCATGCGCTGTTAAAGCCTTTGACACACGTGATCCGTTATGGCAGGTGGCGCGGATCGTCGACAAGATCGAAAGAGTTGAAAGGGATCACCCATGCCCAAGGAAGAATGGGGCGTAAAACGCGTTTGCCCGACCACCGGAAAGCGGTTTTATGACCTGAACAAGGATCCGATCGTCAGCCCCTACACGGGCGAGATCGTTGAACTGGAAACCGGCAAGAGCCGGTCGATCACGGCTGACGCCGAGGATGCCGAGACCAAGAAGATGAAAGAATCCGACGCCGGTAACGACACGGAAGTTCTGGATGATGATGACGTCGATGTCGATCTGGGCGATGATGTTCTGGACGACGACGATGACGACAACGTCTCGCTTGACGAGATTGCAGACGTGTCGACCGAGGATAACGAAAGCTGATTTCGATTCCTTGTCGTGAGGCGGGATTTTCCACTTGATCCCGCCCGCGGCTTTGCCTAGATAGCGGCGAACATCGACCCTGACGGGTCAACGGTTTGGGGCCTTAGCTCAGCTGGGAGAGCGCTTGCATGGCATGCAAGAGGTCAGGGGTTCGATCCCCCTAGGCTCCACCAAAACTTTATTGTCAGCATTGATGAACGATCACCCGCGCCGGTCCAGTTTCGTGGAGAGGTGAATCAGGCTTTCCGAGCTTTTCACGCCGCGCGTTTCGCCGATCCGGTCCAGTGTGTCATCAAGCGCTTTGGTGGTATCGGCTTCCAATCCGACGATCAGGTCGAATCGTCCGGACGTCGTGTGTACCGTGCGTACATCGGGCAGGGATTTCAGACGTGACAGGACGGCGGGGGCGCTGCGGGGTTCGATGCTGACGAGGGCCGTGGCCCGCAGGGGCGCGCGCATCGCCTCGGACAGGCGCAGGGTATACCCCGCGATCACGCCGGAATTCTCCAGGCGCTCCAACCGTGCCTGAACGGTCGTCCGCGCAAGACCCAGGCGACGGGCAAGTGTGGCCACGGGGGCGCGTGCGTTGTCGCTCAAGAGGGCAAGCAGATCACGATCAGTGTCGTCTAATTGCATAGCTGTTCCGTCAATTTGTCTGTAATTTCATGCAGAATAGCCGATAAGACGCGCGGAATCGACGTAAAATCCCTGCACACTAATGAAAACAGCAGGTGAGGCGGCAGACACGACATGCGTGATATTCCCAATTGGCACGATCCCAAGGCGCATTTGATGCGCCATGCGCCCGATGATGCGGTGCTTTATTTTAGCCCTGCCATACTACAGGCGACGGCACGGCGGTTTTTGGCGGGCTTTGATGGCTTGGTGACCTATGCCGTCAAGGCCAACCCCGGCGAGGAGGTTCTGGGTAATCTGGTGGCGGCGGGTATCCGCGCCTTCGACGTTGCCAGCCCGCGTGAAATGTACGCGGTGCGCGCGGTCTGCCCCGATGCGACCCTGCATTACAACAACCCGGTGCGATCCCCCGAGGAGGTGGCCGTTGCGGTGCGTCTGGGCGTATCCTCCTATTCGGTGGACTGTCCGCGTGAATTGGAAAAGCTCTCATCGGTGCCACGTGGTACGGAAATATCGGTTCGGCTGGCCCTGCCCGTCGAGGGGGCGGCCTATGATTTCGGTGAGAAATTCGGGGTCGGCCCCGAGGCCGCGGCAGACCTTTTGCGCGAGGTTGCCGCGCGTGCCTTCATCCCGGCGCTGACCTTCCACCCCGGCACGCAGTGCGATGACCCGGAGGCTTGGGGTGCCTATATCGTGGAGGCTGCACAGGTGGCCAAGGCGGCGGGTGTCCCGCTAGCGCGGATGAATGTTGGGGGTGGGTTTGCCTCGCATCGGTGTGGGGATGCGCCCGATCTGGAGGCGATTTTCGCCCATATCCGGGCCGAAGTGGACCGGTGTTTCGGGGCGGATACGCCGGAACTCGTCTGTGAACCGGGACGCGCGATGGTGGCCGATGCCTTCACCCTGGCGACAAAGGTGAAGGCGCTGCGTGGCAATGGGGCCGTATTCCTGAATGACGGGGTCTATGGTGGCCTGACCGAGGTACGAGACATCGGTGCGCCGGATCGGATCGCCGTGCTTTCTGACGACGGCACATTGCGTCAAGAGGCCCTGGTGGAGCGGATCGTTTTCGGCCCGACCTGTGACAGTATCGACCGGCTGCCCGAGCCGCTGCCCCTGCCCGGGGATTTGGCCGAGGGCGATTATATCCTCTTTGCCGGGATGGGGGCCTATACCCGAAGCCTGACGACCCGTTTCAACGGGTATGGATTGAGCGATGTGGTGACCGTGGCCAACTTGTCTTAAGCGGTGCGCAACCGAAATCTTGCAAAGATTTCGGTCCGGTTTCTTTTCAAGAAACCCAGGGCGTTGTGCACTGCTCCTGCCCCCCTTGCGTCTGAGCCACTGGTCGCTAGTCTTCGCATCAATCAGGCGCGAAAGGGGATGTCATGGAGAAGTTCGGCAAAAGCCAACCCGTGGTGCGGGTTGAAGACCAGCGATTCCTGACAGGGCAGGGTCGCTATGTGGATGATATCGCCCCAAAGGGGGCACTTTATGCCTATGTCCTGCGTAGCCCCGTGGCCCATGGCGAGATTGCGGAGCTGGACGTTGAGGGCGCCCAACAGGTGGAAGGCGTGCATCTTGTTCTGACATCAGCAGATTTGGCCGAGGCCGGGGTGACGGAGGGTATGGCTTTCAACACCGTGAAAAACCGCGATGGGACGGCCGCCGCCGCCCCCCGCCGCCCTATTCTGGCAGAAGGTCGGGTGCGTTTTGTCGGGGAGCCCGTGGCCATGGTGGTTGCAGACAGCCTAGACGCCGCGCGCGATGCCGCCGAGGCGATCTTGTTGGATATTGACGATCTGCCGGTGCATATGGAGATCGGACCCGGCGGTGCGCCCCTGCATGACGAGGCCCCTGAAAATCGCGCCTTCGATTGGGCGATGGGCGATGAAGCAGCGGTCGAGGTCGCGATCAAGGATGCCGCCCATGTGGTGCGCTTGGCCCTGCATGACAACCGGATCATCGCCAACCCGATGGAGCCGCGCGGCTGTTACGCCGAACTGGAGGGCGACCGCCTGCATGTGGCGGTCAATGGGCAGGGCGTTTGGGGGACCAAGCGCAATCTGGCCCGTATTCTGGGTATGGCACCCGAGGAGATCCGTGTGACCACCCCCGATGTCGGCGGCGGTTTCGGCACGAAAGCGATGGATTACCCCGAGACCTATCTGGTGGCTCATGCCACACGGGTGCTGAACCGACCCGTGCGTTGGATGTCAGACCGGGGCGAGGCGATGCTGAGCGATAATTCGGGCCGGGGGCTGGACCATGACCTGACGCTGGCCTTTGACGCGGATCACAGGATCACCGCATATCGTGTCGACAGCCGCGTGGACCTCGGCGCCTATTGCAGCACCATGGGGCAGGGCATTCAGACCGATCTGTTCTCCAAGGTCTTGATGGGCACATATGACGTGCAGAACACGTTTCTGCATGTCGAAGGGTTCTTTACCAACACAACGCAGGTGGATGCCTATCGCGGGGCGGGCCGCCCCGAGGCGATTTTTGCGCTGGAACGGGTGATGGACCACGCCGCGCGGGAACTGGGTGTTGATCCATGGGCGTTGCGGCGGCGCAATTTCATCCCGGCGGATGCCTTTCCCTATACCTCCTCCACAGGTGAAACCTATGATGTGGGCGATTTTAGCAGGGTTTTGGAGCGGGCCGAGGCAGAAGCCGACCGCGCCGGATTTGCCGCACGCAAGGCCAAGAGCGAGGCGCAGGGAAAACTGCGCGGCATGGGCCTGTGTTACTATATCGAAAGTATTTTGGGGAATCCTTCGGAAACGGCCAAAGTCGTTTTCGAGGAGGATGGGCGCGTGTCGATTTATGTGGGCACCCAATCGAACGGGCAGGGGCATGAAACCGTCTATGCCCGCTTCCTGTCGGACCAGACGGGCATCCCGATGGAACAAATCACCGTGGTGCAGGGCGATAGTGACCGGATCGCCAATGGCGGCGGTACGGGCGGATCGCGCTCGGTCACCACGCAAAACAACGCGACACTGGCGACCGTGGGCAGGATGGTCGAGGTCTTCAGTGCCTATCTGGCCGAGATAATGGGGGTCGATGTCGGAGACGTCAGCTTTGACGACGAAACCTTCCGTGCGCCGGGGTCGAACATGACACCCACTTTTCTTGAGGCCGCAGCGATGGCCCGCGAGGATGGTCGCGCGGATTTGCTCACACACGAAGAAACCGCGACCCTTCCGGGCCGCTCCTATCCCAACGGTGCACATGTGGCCGAGGTCGAGGTGGACCCCGAAACCGGCAAGGTCACGCTGGAGCGCTACACGGTGGTCGATGATTTCGGCAACCTGATCAACCCGATGCTGGTCGAGGGGCAGGTGCATGGCGGCGCGGTGCAGGGGATCGGGCAGGCGCTGTGCGAACACGTGGTTTATGACGAGGAGGGGCAACTCCTCACGGCAAGTTTCATGGACTATGCGATGCCGAGGGCCGATGATGTTCCCATGTTCCATTTCGAAACTGAACCCGTGCCGTCGACCGCAAATGCGATGGGCATGAAAGGCTGTGGCGAGGCGGGGACCGTGGGCGCGATGGCGGCCATGGGCAATGCGGTCGGCGATGCCCTGTGGGATCATGGGGTGCGGCAGGCGGATATGCCCTTCACGCCGCACCGAGTATGGACAATGTTGAACGATGCCATGGCGCAACTGGAGTAAACGGCTATACGCCCTTCTGCGCCCCGGCTTGCGGCAGGGGCAGAGTACCTATGCCCGCACGCGGGGGCAGGTGACCCATGTGTTGATCCTTGATGGCACCATGTCGTCGCTTGATCCCGGTGATGAAAGCAATGCCGGGCTGACCTATAAACTCCTGTCCGAGGTCAGCGGCCCTTCCCTGTCGCTGTATTACGAGGCGGGTTTGCAATGGCAGGATTGGCGCGCAACGGCGGATGTCATGATGGGCCGGGGAATCAACCGGCAAATTCGCCGCGCCTATGGCTACTTGGCGAGTCGTTACCGCGAAGGGGATCGGATTTTCCTCATGGGGTATTCGCGCGGGGCCTATGCCGTGCGTTCCTTGGCCGGTGTGATCGACTGCGTGGGTTTGCTGAAAGCGGAGCATGCGACAGAACGCAATATCGTCACTGCCTACCGCCACTACCAGTCCACCCAAGGAAGCGAGGCGGCGCAAGAGTTCGCGAAGGCATACTGCCACCCCGAAACGGACATCGAGATGGTCGGTGTCTGGGATACAGTCAAGGCACTCGGCCTGCGCTTGCCGGTGCTTTGGCGCTGGAGCGAGGCGGCGCATGCCTTTCACAGCCACGCTTTGGGGCCGACCATCCGGCATGGCTTTCACGCACTGGCGCTGGATGAAACGCGCCATGCCTACGATCCGATCTTGTGGTCCTCTGCGCCGGATTGGAACGGGCAGGTTGAGCAGGTTTGGTTCCGTGGCTCGCACGGTGATGTCGGTGGGCAATTGGGCGGCTTCAAACCCGCGCGCCCATTGGCGAATATCTCGCTGGTCTGGATGCTGCAACGCGCGGAGGCCTGCGGGTTGCTGCTGCCCGCCGGATGGCGGGCGCGCTTTGGAACGGATGTCGAGGCGCCATCGGTGGGCACATGGCGTGGATGGGGCAAGATCTTCCTGCTGCGCGGGCCGCGCGTGGTGGGGCGGGACCCGTCGGAGCGGCTTCATGAGACGGTTACGGGAAAGGATGATTCCGAGGTGACCGAGGGGCAGACCGTCTGAGGGTCAGGGGGCTTCGCCCCCACCGCCCTGCGGGCGGCTCCCCCAGGGTATTTTGTCCAAAAAAAAGCCGGAACGCCTGTTCATGTCAGGCTAGCGGCGCTTTCATGATCAGGCAGGTTGTGGACCCGCTGGCATAGAGTTTGCCATCTTCCGTGCCGCGTATTTCGCCGGAGGCCACCCCGGTGGATCGGCCCGCGTGTTGGACCGTGCCCGTGGCGCGAACCGTAAGGCCCAAGGGGATCGCACGGGTGATGTTCACCTTGTATTCAAGCGTGGTATAGACCGAGCCGCGTGGGACCTTGGTCATGACCGCGCAGGCCATGCAGCTATCGAGAATCGCGCCGTACCAGCCGCCGTGTAGCCCACGCATCGGGTTGGTCACAGGAAACTCAGGCGTGCCCTCGAAAACGACGCACCCGTCCTCGGCCGAGATCGGCCAGAACCCCATGGTCGCGCCGATGGGTGGGCCGGGCAGGCGGCCTGCCACCATGTCTTGCATGAACTCCAGGCCCGAGCGGGACTGAAGGTCATTCATGTCGGGCAGTTGGTCGAGTGTTTCAGCGATATGCATTATGCGGCCCCCGGGTGGTGTTGTCCGAGGGCACGCTAGGTCAGCTTTTTGAAAAGGGAAAGACTCAGGCGACGTCGCGCAGCGTGACTTTCGGGGTAACGCCAAGCGCGTGGCAGACATCGCGGGTGAGTTCCGGGCGGTTGAGCGTATAGAAATGCAGGTCTTCGACACCGCCTTCGATCAACTCGCTGCACAGTTCCGTGGCCAGCGCCGTGGCCAGCAGGTCTTCGCGTCCGTCGCGTTTGGCCTTGGCGAAGGCATCATCCAGCCACGCAGGGATTTGCGTGCCGCAAGCCTGCGCGAACTTGCGCACACCGGCCCAGTTTTCGATCGGCAGGACGCCGGGGATGATCGGCGCGTCGATGCCTGCCTTTTCACAGGCGTCGCGGAAGCGAAAGAAGGTTTCCGGTTCGAAGAAAAATTGCGTGATCGCCTCGGAGGCCCCGGCATCGAGTTTGCGTTTGAGCCAGTCCACATCGGCTTGGGCGTTGGCGGCATCGGGGTGTTTTTCCGGATAGGCGCCGACACGGATGTTGAATTTGCCGGTCTCGGCCAGGGCTTCGATCAATTCGCAGGAGTCGTCAAAGCCGTCGGGGTGCGGCGTGAAACGGCCCGCGCCCTTGGGGGGGTCGCCGCGCAGGGCGACGATCTCGCTGACGCCCGCGGCGGCGAAACTGTCGGCGATCTCCAGGGTCTCGGCACGGGTGGCTTCGACACAGGTCAGATGCGCTGCCACGTTGAGACCCGAGGATTTGTGCAGGGTGCCCACCGCCTCGCGCGTCAATTCGCGGGTCGTCCCGCCAGCGCCATATGTGACCGAAACAAAGCGCGGATCAAGCGGGGCCAGCGTTTGCACCGTGTCCCACAGGCGAAACGACGCCTCAAGCGATTTGGGCGGGAAGAATTCGAACGAAATGCTGGGCGTGGTCATCGGTCTCAATCCTGCAAGATTCTTTTGTCTGGCCTCTTGTTGCAGGTGCAGCATTGTGAGACAACCTCATAACATTCATGGTTTGAATGAGGTTCATTCACAATATGCACATCGAATTTCGCCACCTGCGCACGATCCGGGCCATTCATCAGGCAGGCGGCCTGGCCCGTGCGGCCGAACTTTTGCACATCACGCAATCGGCTTTGAGTCACCAAATCAAGGGTTTGGAGGATCAGGCCGGGGTGGAGCTCTTCGTGCGCCGCTCGAAGCCCCTGCGCCTGTCGGCGGCGGGGCAGCGATTGTTGCGGGTGGCCGAGAAGGTTTTGCCCGAGATCGAGGCTTTGGAGTCCGAGTTCGGCGGTCTGCGCGAGGGCAGTGCCGGGCGCATGCATATCGCCATCGAATGCCACGCCTGTTTCGAGTGGTTGTTCCCGGTGCTGGAGCAGTTTCGCAAGAACTGGGGCGAAGTGGATGTTGATATTCGGCCCGGTCTGGCCTTCGATGCATTGCCCGCGCTTCAGAAAGAAGAGGTAGATCTGGTGATCTCGTCAGATCCCGAAACCCTTCCGGGGATCACCTTCAAGCCGCTTTTCGATTATGAGCCGGTGTTCGTCGCCTCAAGCCAGCATCCACTGGCGCAGAAACCCTATGTCGAGGCGGGCGATTTTCGCGACGAGACTCTTATCACCTATCCCGTGGATCGTTCGCGTCTTGATGTTTTTACCGAGCTTTTGACCCCGGCCAAGGTGGAGCCGCGCGCCATTCGCCAAGTGGAACTGACAGCGGTGATCCTGCTTTTGGTGGCCTCGAACCGAGGCGTTGCGGTTTTGCCCGATTGGGTGGTGCGTGAGGCGCGGGCGAGCCGCGACTACGTCACTAGGCCGATTACGGAATCTGGCCTGACCAAGCGGCTATATGCGGCCATTCGCGAGGACGATGCAGATAAACCCTACATGGCACATCTTATCCGGTTGGCGCGGGAAATACCCGTGCGCTTGCAGCGGGGGTTGGAGCCAGCCTAGCCGGTGATCGACACCTCGGTTCCCCATCCTGCGCAGCGGTCCATCAGGGTAGGGGGTAGGGGGCGATCCGTGAAGAACCGGTCGATATCCTGAAGCGAGCCGATGCGCACCGGTGCGTTGCGCTGAAACTTGGAGTGATCTGCCACCAAAAGAACTTCGCGCGAGCGTTTGAGAAGGGTTTGACCGACCAGCACCTCCTGAATGTCGAAGTCCAGAAGGTCGCCATCTTCGTCCATGGCCGAACAGCCAAGAATCGCATGGTCGAACTTGAAATTCTCGATGGTGCGGGCGGTGATGTTGCCCACCAGCCCATTGTCGGACCGGCGCAAGGTGCCGCCCGCGACCACGATCTCGCAATCGGGGTTGGCCAGCAGGATATTGGCCACGTTCATGTTGTTGGTCACCACCATGAGGTTGCTGTGATCCAACAGGGCCTGTGCCACGGCTTCGGTCGTGGTGCCGATATCGAGGAACACCGAGGCGTCGTCGGGGATGGCGGCGGCGCAGGCCCGGGCGATGGATTGCTTGGCGTCCTCGTGCAGGCGGCGGCGTTCCTCGTAGACGATATTGGTGACGCCCGAGGGCAGAATCGCCCCGCCATGGACCCTTTCGAGCTTCCCGGCGTTGGCCAGTTCGGTCAGGTCGCGGCGGATGGTCTGCACCGTGACGTTGAAGCGTTCGGCCAGATCTTCGACCATGACCTTGCCTTCGGTCCGGGCGATTTCCAGAATGTCGGGTTGGCGGAACGTCTGCGACATGGGCCCCTCATTGCCGTGTTTTTTTCGATTATGTTCGTTTTTTTCGGCAAATCAAGAAATCCGATGAATTTTGGTGCGAGTCTATTGATTCGCGGGTCGTTGAGTTGCTCGTTTGTAAAGACGTCATGACAAAGCGGACGCTTTTCGAAAGAAAATACCAGTAAAAACAAAGCGAAATGCCAAAAGCGAACATAAACGAACAATATTCATTGACGATTGCCGCGCGTTTGTGGTTCGTTTTGTCGCAGACCCGAAGTGTGGGAGGAGAGCGCGCGTGGGCGGCAAAGGCACATCCAGTGATACGGTTGATCTGTTCGTCATCGGCGGCGGTATCAACGGCTGTGGTATCGCGCGGGATGCGGCGGGTCGTGGCCTGAGTGTTACCTTGGCCGAGATGAACGATCTGGCCTCTGCTACGTCTTCGGCCTCGACTAAGCTGTTTCACGGCGGGTTGCGCTATCTTGAGTATTTCGAGGTGCGCCTCGTCCGCGAGGCCCTGATCGAGCGTGAAACCCTGCTGCGTGCCATGCCGCATATCAGCTGGCCGATGCGATTTGTCCTACCCTATCACAAGGACATGCGGTTCGAGGGAGAAACGCCCACGTCCAAGCTGCTCAATGCCGTCATGCCATGGATGAAGGGACGGCGGCCCGCGTGGCTGATCCGGCTGGGCCTGTTCATGTATGATCACCTGGGGGGGCGCAAAATCCTGCCCGGAACCAAAACGCTGAACTTGGGCCATGCCCCCGAGGGTGCGCCGCTCAAGGGCAAGTTCCAACGGGCGTTCGAATATTCCGATTGCTGGATCGAAGACAGCCGCCTTGTGGTGCTGAACGCGCGGGATGCCGAGGCGCGGGGCGCGCGGATCATGACGCGGACCAAGGTGATGACCGCAACGCGCCAAGACGGCCTTTGGGTTGTCGAGCTGGAAAACACCGAGACGGGACGGCACGAAACCGTCAAGGCGCGCGCCTTGGTCAATGCCGGTGGCCCATGGGTGAAGGACGTGATCACCAGCACCCTGCACCAGAACGCCAGCGAAGGTGTGCGCCTTGTGCGCGGTAGCCATATCGTGACCCGGCGACTTTTCGATCACGACAAATGCTATTTCTTCCAAGGCGCTGATGGGCGGATCATTTTCGCGATTCCTTACGAGGGAGATTTCACCCTGATCGGCACCACCGATGTGGAGCACGAAGACCCCTCGGCCAAACCCGAATGCACCGAGGCCGAGGCGCAGTATCTGTGCGATTTCGCATCGGAATACTTCAAGCAGCCCGTGACGCGCGACGATATCGTCTGGACTTACTCTGGTGTGCGGCCGCTTTATGACGATGGCGCTAAATCAGCGACGGCCGCGACGCGCGACTATGTGCTGAAGCTGGACGATGCAGCTGGTGCGCCTGTGTTGAATGTCTTTGGTGGCAAGATCACCACCTATCGCAAGCTCGCCGAGGCGGCACTGGCCAAGATCACGCCGTTCTTCGATCACGCCAAGGGTGACTGGACGGCGGGTGTTGCCCTGCCGGGGGGTGATTTCGCGGTGGACGGCGTGCAGCGTCTGGTTGATGATCTGAAGTCCGCATACCCGTTTCTGGATGACTATTGGGCCGGGCGGTTGGTGCGCGCCTATGGCACCGAGGCGGTGCAGGTTCTGGGCGATGCCGCAACGATCGAGGATCTGGGGCAGGATTTCGGCGCAACTCTGACCGCGCGCGAAGTTGCATGGATGATGCGCCACGAATATGCCCGCCGGGCCGAGGATATCGTCTGGCGCCGCACCCGTCTGGGCCTGCGGATGACCAAGGGGCAGATCAAGGCGCTGGATGATTGGATGACGTCGGGGGAGGCCATGGCCGCCGAATAAGGCAGGCCGCGGCGTGAAGGAGGAAAGACGCGGATGACGCTGACACTGGATAGTGTGACCAAGGTGGTGAACGGGCAGGTGCATATCCACCCCACCGACCTGACGTTGGAAAAGGGCACGATGAACGTGCTTCTGGGGCCGACGCTTGCGGGGAAAACCTCGCTCATGCGCCTGATGGCCGGGCTGGACGTGCCGAACGAGGGGCGCATCCTGTGGGATGGCAAGGACGTGACCGGCATGCGCGTGCAGGATCGTCAGGTGGCGATGGTCTATCAGCAGTTCATCAACTACCCGTCGATGAGTGTGTATGACAACATCGCCTCGCCCCTGCGCCTGATGGGCAAGAAGGGGGCCGAGGTGGACGCCGCGGTGAAGGCAACCGCCGATCTGATGAAGCTGACCCCGATGCTGGATCGCAAGCCGCTGGAACTATCGGGCGGGCAGCAACAGCGCTGTGCCTTGGCACGGGCGCTGGTCAAGGGCGCGGGGCTGGTCCTTTTGGACGAACCGCTGGCGAACCTTGACTATAAGCTGCGCGAGGAATTGCGCATCGAAATCCCCAAGATTTTCGAGGAATCCGGCGCGATCTTCGTTTACGCCACGACCGAGCCGGAAGAGGCGCTTTTGCTGGGCGGTAATACCGCGACGCTTTGGGAAGGCCGCGTGACCCAATTCGGCAGTACGCCCGAGGTGTACCGCCGCCCCGTCGACGCCACCACCGCGCGGGTTTTCAGTGACCCGCCGATGAACTTCCTGCAAGTCTCGAAAACCGGTAGCAAACTGATGTTCGGTGATGGGCAGACCGCCCCCGCCACAGGTAAGCTGGCCGAACTGGCGGATGGTCGCTACACCGCCGGGTTCCGCCCCAACCACCTTGAGATCGGCAAGCACACGGCGGATGCGATGCAATTTACCGCGCAACTGAGCGTGACCGAGCTTACCGGCTCGGAAACCTTCGTGCATCTGGACCACCACGGCGAACGCTGGGTCGGTCTGGTGCACGGGGTGCATGACCTGACGTTGGGGGCCGATCTGGATGTCTACCTCGATCCCAGCCACGTTTATGTCTTTGGCGAGGATGGCGCGCTTGTCGCGCCTGCCGCCTATGCGCTTGCGGCCTGAGGGAGGGGCACGAGATGGCAAAGATAACATTGGATAACCTCGCGCACTCCTACCTGCCCAAGCCGCAGGGCGAGGAGGATTATGCCCTCAAGGAACTCAACCATGATTGGGACGATGGCGCGGCCTATGCGCTTCTGGGGTCGTCGGGCTGTGGGAAATCCACGCTTCTGAACATCATTTCGGGGCTGTTGCAGCCCAGTCAGGGCCGCATCCTGTTTGACGGGCAGGATGTCACCAACGCGCCAACCGCCGAACGCAACATCGCGCAGGTGTTCCAGTTTCCTGTCGTCTACGACACCATGACCGTGCGTGATAACCTTGCCTTCCCGCTGCGCAACCGGGGCCGGGACGAGGCCTATGTCGCCGAGCGAGTTCAGGAAGTGGCCCGCATGATCGGCATGGAAGAGGAACTGTCGCGCAAGGCGCGGGGCCTGACCGCCGATGCCAAGCAGAAAATCAGCCTTGGCCGCGGCATGGTCCGCAAGGATGTGAATGCCCTGCTGTTCGATGAGCCACTGACAGTGATCGACCCGCATATGAAATGGGAATTGCGGACGCAGCTCAAGAAGCTGCACCACGATTTCGGCCACACGATGATCTATGTCACCCACGACCAGACCGAGGCCCTGACCTTCGCTGACAAGGTGGTGGTCATGTACGATGGCCGCGTGGTGCAGATCGGCACGCCCGAAGAACTGTTCGAGCGGCCCGAGCATACCTTCGTGGGCTATTTCATCGGCTCGCCGGGGATGAACGTGATCCCGGCCAAGGTCGAAGGCAAGCAAGCCTATATCAATGGGTCTGCCCTTGATCTGGGCGCGGCCTATGGCGCGCTGGACGGCAAGGTGGAAATCGGCGTGCGGCCCGAATTCGCCCGCCTTTCCGAAAGCGACGGCCTGCCCGTCAAGGTGCGCCGGGTCGAGGACGTTGGCCGCCACAAGATCGTGCGCGCCGAGTTTTTCGGCAACGATATCAATATCATCGCAGGTGAAGGCGAAGAGATTGGCGCGGACAAGACGCGCGTCACCTTCGACCCTGCGCATGTCAACGTTTACGCCAATGACTGGCGGGTGCAGGGGGAGGCTGCGTAATGCAGGAGAAAACAGTCAACCAAAAGGCATGGTTCCTTGTGCTGCCGGTACTGGTGCTGGTGGCCTTCTCGGCGATCATCCCCTTGATGACGGTGGTCAACTACTCGGTGCAGGACACCTTCGGCGGCAATCAGTTTTTCTGGGCGGGTCTGGAATGGTTCAAGGACCTTCTTCATTCCGAACGGATGTGGAATGCGCTGGGCCGTCAGATGGCCTTTTCTGCGATCATTCTGGCCATCGAGGTGCCGCTTGGCATTTTCGTCGCGCTCAACATGCCCAAAAGCGGATTTTGGGCCAGTTTCTGTCTGGTCCTGATGTCGCTGCCCTTGCTGGTCCCGTGGAACGTGGTCGGCACCATCTGGCAAATCTTCGGTCGCGTCGATATTGGCCTTCTGGGCTATACGCTGGATAAGCTGGGTATTTCCTATAACTACACGCAGGATTTCATTGCCGCTTGGGCCACCGTTATCGTGATGGATGTCTGGCATTGGACCTCGCTTGTGGCGCTGCTGGCCTATGCCGGTCTGCAATCCATCCCCGACGCCTATTACCAAGCGGCCAAGATCGACCAGGCCAGCCGCTGGAAGGTCTTCCGCTATATCGAACTACCCAAGATGGCCGGTGTTCTGATGATCGCCATCCTGCTGCGCTTCATGGACAGTTTCATGATCTATACCGAGCCTTTCGTGGTGACCGGCGGCGGCCCGGGCAATGCAACCACCTTCCTGTCGATCGACCTTGTGAAGATGGCACTGGGGCAGTTCGACCTTGGACCGGCGGCGGCCTTCTCGATCATGTATTTCCTCGTGATCCTGCTGATCTCGTGGGTGTTCTACACGGTGATGACCAACCTCGACAAAGCGGAGGGCAAGTAAATGGCCGATATGACCGTGAATCAAAGTGCCCGCCGTGCCCGTGCCCTGCCGCGGATCAACAGCCGCGCGGTGGTGATGGCCCTCTACCTCGTGTTCCTCATGCTGCCGATCTATTGGCTGCTGAACATGAGCCTGAAAACCAATGCCGAGATATTGGGAGAGTTCTCGCTCTGGCCGCGGGACCTGACCTTGCAGAACTATGTCACCATCCTGACCGACCCAAGCTGGTACATGGGCTACGTCAATTCGCTGACATACGTTGTGATGAACACCGTGATCTCGGTCACGGTGGCGCTTCCGGCGGCCTATGCCTTCAGCCGCTATCACTTCATGGGCGACAAGCACCTGTTCTTCTGGTTGCTGACCAACCGGATGGCCCCGCCCGCCGTGTTCGCGCTGCCGTTTTTCCAGCTTTACAGCTCGGTCGGCTTGTTCGACACGCATATCGCCGTGGCCTTGGCGCACTGTCTGTTCAACGTGCCGTTGGCTGTCTGGATCCTTGAAGGGTTCATGCGCGGCGTACCCAAGGAAATCGACGAGACCGCCTATATCGACGGCTACAGCTTTGGCCGCTTCTTCATCAAGATTTTCACGCCCCTGATCGCCTCGGGTATCGGCGTGGCGGCCTTCTTCTGCTTCATGTTCTCGTGGGTGGAACTGCTGCTGTCGCGCACCTTGACCAGCGTCGATGCCAAACCCATCGCCGCCACCATGACGCGTACGATTGGGGCGTCGGGGATCGATTGGGGCGTGTTGGCCGCCGCCGGGGTGCTGACGCTCGTGCCGGGGGCCTTGGTGATCTACTTCGTGCGCAATTACATCGCCAAGGGCTTTGCCCTGGGCCGCGTGTAAGGGAGGAAACACACTATGGACTGGATGGCATGGACCCTACCGACCGCCGCATTCTTCGGGGTGATCGCCCTGTTGCTCATCACCTTTTCGATCCTCGCGGTGAAATTCCCCGAGACCCCGCGTACCGGGATTCTGCGGATCGAGACCACGCGCGGTGATCGTCTTTTCATCACGCTTCTGGGCTCGGCCTTCATCAACCTGGCCTGGCTGGCCCTTGTCGGGGCGCATCAGCCCTATGCGCTGATCCTTTGCCTGATCTATGCCGCGGCGGTCTTTCGCTGGGTGTAGGGCGGACATGCGCCCGGGAGCGGAGGAGACCGGGCGCCAACCTTCAATATCCTCAAAGATACGATTGGTTCTAACTGGGAGGAAAGCTATGAACCTTAACCTCAAATCCACAACCGCGCTGGGCCTTGCCTTGTCGCTTCTGACCGGACCGGCCCTTGCCGGGATGGAGGAAGCGCAAGAGTTCCTTGACGCGGAAATCGGCGAGCTGTCGGCGCTGGATCGCGCCGGGCAAGAGGCCGAAATGCAATGGTTCATCGACGCGGCACAGCCCTTTGCGGGCATGGACATCCGCGTTGTGTCGGAAACCATCGCCACCCATGAATACGAGGCCAAGGTTCTGGCCCCGGCGTTCACGGCGATTACTGGTATCAACGTCACCCATGACCTGATCGGCGAGGGCGATGTCGTCGAGAAACTGCAAACACAGATGCAGTCGGGCCAGAACATCTATGACGCCTATGTCAACGACAGTGACCTGATCGGGACCCACTGGCGCTATCAGCAAGTGCGCAACCTGACCGACTGGATGGGCGGCGAAGGGGCGGACGCGACCAACCCGGGCCTCGACCTAGAAGATTTCATCGGCACCGAGTTCACCACGGCGCCCGATGGCAAGCTGTATCAGCTTCCCGACCAGCAATTCGCGAACCTTTACTGGTTCCGCTACGACTGGTTCAACGACGAGAAGAACAAGGCCGATTTCAAAGAGGCCTATGGCTATGATCTGGGGGTTCCGGTCAACTGGTCGGCGTACGAGGATATTGCCGAGTTCTTCACGGGTCGCGACCTGAGCCACCTGGGCGTCGAAGGCGAAGTCTTCGGCAACATGGACTATGGCAAGAAAGACCCCAGCCTTGGTTGGCGCTATACCGACGCGTGGATGTCCATGGCCGGGATGGGCGACAAGGGCGAACCCAACGGCCTGCCGGTCGATGAATGGGGCATCCGCGTCAACGACAACAGCCAGCCGGTGGGCGCCTGCATGGCCCGCGGCGGCGCGGCCAACAGCCCGGCTGCGGTCTACGCTGTGGATAAAGCCATCGAGTGGCTCCAGAACTACTCGCCGCCCTCGGCCATGGGGATGACCTTTTCCGAGGCGGGCCCGGTCCCTGCGCAGGGGAACGTGGCGCAACAGATGTTCTGGTACACCGCGTTCACTGCGGCATCGGTCAAGCCTGACCTGC
Source organism: Roseovarius bejariae (assembly GCF_009669325.1). Lineage (NCBI taxonomy): Bacteria > Pseudomonadati > Pseudomonadota > Alphaproteobacteria > Rhodobacterales > Roseobacteraceae > Roseovarius > Roseovarius bejariae. The sequence continues at coordinate 1,530,120 of NZ_SZWE01000001.1, read as the reverse complement.
CTGTGATGAACGAAGACGGCACGCCCAAGTGGCGCATGGCCCCCAGCCCGCACGGCGCCTATTGGGAAGACGGCATGAAAGTCGGTTACCAGGATGTGGGCAGCTGGACCTTGATGAAATCCACCCCGGTGGATCGCGCCAAGGCCGCTTGGCTGTATGCACAGTTCGTGACGTCGAAAACCGTGGACGTGAAGAAGGCGCATACCGGCCTGACCTTCATCCGCGAGTCGACGATCAATCACGACAGCTTCACCGAGCGCGCGTCGAAACTGGGCGGCCTCGTGGAATTCTACCGCAGCCCCGCCCGTACCCAGTGGTCACCGACCGGCACCAACGTGCCCGACTACCCCAAATTGGCACAGCTTTGGTGGCAGAACATCGGCGATGCCATGTCCGGTGCGAAAACCGCACAAGAGGCACTGGATAGCCTCTGCGGCGACATGGAAAGCGTGATGGAACGTCTGGAACGCGCCGGCATCCAGGGCGACATCGGCCCGGCCATGAATGACGAAGAAGGCGCCGAATACTGGTTGTCACAGCCCGGGGCGCCCAAGCCGAAACTGGACAACGAGGACGAAGAGCCGATCACCGTCAGCTATGACGAACTGGTTGCCAGCTGGCAGTAAGTCCATTGGCCGGGGCCGCCGTCCGCGTGGTCCCGGCCTTTTCTCTCCCTGACGGCAAGGAAGGCATCGCTTGCAAGATGTCTCTGGCCGATTACTCTGCGGCCGCTGGGGCCTCTGGCGGCCGCTTTTTCATGACCAACACGACGCGCGGGGGATAAATGACATGACCCATATTCTGGCCATCGACCAAGGCACCACCTCCAGCCGGGCCATCCTGTTCGACCAAGACATGAAACTGGTCGCCACCGCGCAGGAAGAATTCACCCAGCACTACCCCGATTCCGGCTGGGTCGAACATGACCCGAACGATCTTTGGTCGACCACCGCTGGCACATGCCGGGCGGTGATCGAACGTGCGGGCCTGCGGGTTCGCGACATCACGGCCATCGGCATCACCAATCAACGCGAAACGACCCTTGTCTGGGACAAAACAACCGGCGAGCCGGTTTATAACGCCATCGTCTGGCAGGATCGCCGCACTGCCGACCTGTGCCGCGAATTGCGCGACGAAGGCCACGAAGAGATGGTCACAGACCGCACCGGCCTTTTGCTTGATCCCTATTTTTCGGGCACCAAGCTCAAGTGGATTTTGGACAATGTCGAAGGCGCCCGTGCCCAGGCCGAGGCGGGTGAGCTGCTGTTCGGCACTGTCGATACCTTCCTGATCTGGAAGCTGACAGGGGGGGCGGTTCATGCCACCGACGCCACCAACGCCGCGCGCACATTGCTTTACGACATCCGCAAGGGACGGTGGAGTTCGACCATCTGCGAGTTGCTGGATATTCCGCAAAACATGCTGCCCGAAGTGCGCGACAGCGCCGCCGATTACGGCATGGTCCGCGATGACCTGTTCGGTCGCGAAATCCCCATTCGCGGCGTCGCGGGCGACCAACAGGCCGCCACCGTCGGGCAGGCCTGTTTTGCGCCGGGGATGCTCAAATCCACCTATGGCACGGGCTGTTTTGCCCTGCTCAATACCGGGGACACGCCCGTTGTGTCGCAGAACCGGCTGCTGACGACCATCGCCTATCAACTGGATGGCAAGCCCACCTATGCGCTGGAAGGGTCGATCTTTATCGCCGGTGCGGTGGTGCAATGGCTGCGTGACGGCCTCAAGATCATCCGCGAGGCTTCGGAAACCCAACCCTTGGCCGAGGCCGCGGACCCCGCGCAAAACGTGGTGCTGGTGCCGGCCTTCACCGGGCTTGGGGCGCCCTATTGGAACGCCGAATGCCGGGGCGCTGTTTTTGGCCTGACACGCAATTCCCGACCACAGGAATTCGCCCGCGCCGCCCTTGAAAGCGTGGGCTATCAAACCCGCGATTTGCTGGAGGCCATGCGCAGCGATTGGACCAGCCACGGCGGCGCGGCCCTGCGCGATGGCGGGGCCGAAACCCTGCGCGTCGATGGCGGGATGAGTGCCAGCGATTGGGCGATGCAATTCCTGTCCGACATTATCGATGCGCCCGTTGATCGCCCCGAGGTTCTGGAAACCACCGCGCTAGGTGCTGCATGGCTGGCGGGAATGCAGGTGGGGCTTTACCCGGGGCTAAAGGACTTTGCCCAGACATGGGCGCTGGACCGCAAGTTCACGCCCGATATGGATGAGGCCACCCGCGCCCGCAAATATGATGCCTGGAAACGCGCGGTGAATGCGACGCTGAGTTTTTGAAACGCGGGGGGTATGACCACTTCGTAGGGTGCGCATTCATTGCGCACCATTCCAAAACCTTAGCCTATCTCACGACGCCCCGCGCGGCATCGGGGTTTGCGCCTTGTTATAGGGTTTCCAGTCGCTCACCTCGGGGTAATACATCTTGCGCCATTTGCGCACACGCGGGTTCATCACCCGCCGCCAGATGGGCGGCACCATCGCCGCCATGGTCATGATCGGATACCCATAGGGAAGCTGCGGTGCCTCGGCCTCGGTATAGTTTTGCAAAAGTGGGAACCGCCGGTCGGGCTTGTAATGGTGATCCGAGTGCCGTTGCAGATTGATCAATAGCCAGTTCGACGCCTTATGCGCCGCGTTCCAGCTATGGCGCGGTTTGACGTGCTCATACTTGCCCTCGCCCAGATGTTTGCGGGTCAACCCATAATGTTCGACGTAGTTGGTCAGTTCCAACTGCCAGACCGACACGAAAGCCTGCCAGACGAACAGCAACAGGCCAATCCACCCGCCCAGAAGCACCGCCAGCACGATCATGTAAAGATCAAGCGCCCAGTATTTCCAGAAGGGGTTCGTATGGTGCCACCACGGCAGCCCCTTGCGCGCCAGCATCGCTTTTTCCGCCCGGAAGGCCGAGGCATAGGTCTCGCCCAGAACCCGCGCGAAATAGCGGTGGAACCCTTCGTTATACCGCGCCGTCACCGCATCACGCGGGGTGCCGACATAGCGGTGATGCACCTGCAAATGCTCGGTATGGAAATGCGAATACAGCACCATCGCCAGCAATCCGTCGGCCAGCCACCGCTCACCCTTGTCCTTTTGGTGCATCAATTCGTGCGAATAGACGATGCCCACGGTCCCGGTGATCACCCCCACGCCAAAGAACAGCACGATCTTTTCCAGCGCCGACAGATGCTCGGCCCCCGGCACGTACCAGACCATCCAGAACAAAAGGCAGAACTGAATGGGGGCCCAAAGCAGGGTAATCGCCTTGTACCACTTCAACTGGTCCTCGCCGGTTTCCAGATCAGCGTTTTCAAGGTTGAGGCCGAGGAAGGCATCGAGGATTGAAAACAGGTACCACGTCATCACCGGCAAAAGTACAACGGTCCACCCGCCCTTGAGCGCCCCGAGAATGGCGACCGGCACCAGGAGCAGCGACATCCAGAACGGTACGGCATTGCGGAACTTGGCGACTTGGGTGGCGGGGATCATGGGGTTTTCTCCGAAGGGCGATACTGGAAACTGGGGTTAACCTGCGTCACCTTTTGCCAGCGCGCCTTGCGCAAGGTCAAATACCTTGCGCATGACGGTGGGTAAATCCGAGGGGCGAAAGGCGGTCTTGGGCAGGTAATCACCCCGGTCAGGTGTGACGCCCTGCGGCACCCGCGCCACACGGATGGTCAGCCGCAGGTGGAAATGCGTGAAGGTATGGCGGGCCTCCTCGCCAATGTCCTGCCAATCCGCATCCAGTGGCGGGGCCGGTTCCGGGGCCTCGTTCCACGCACTTCCGGGCCAGCCCAGCATCCCGCCCAACAGGCCCTTCTCGGGCCGGGTTTCCAAAAGAAACGCCCCATCCTCCCGGCGCGCGACATAGGCAATGCCAAGCCGGGTTGGCTTGGGTTTCTTGGGGGTCTTCAAGGGCAACTCGGCTTGCACCCCGGCGGCCCGCGCGGCGCAGGCCCCCATCCACGGGCAAACCCCACAGGCAGGGCTTTTCGGGGTGCAGACCGTGGCACCAAGGTCCATCACCGCCTGCGCATAATCCCCGGCGCGGGCGTCCGGCGTCAGGTGTGCAGCTGCCTCGGTCAACTCGGGCTTGGCGGCGGGAAGCGGGGTGCGAATGTCATGCACCCGCGCCATCACGCGTTCGACATTGCCATCCACCACCACCTCGGGCGCATCATAGGCAATGGCCGAGATTGCGGCGGCGGTATAAGGCCCGATGCCAGGCAGGGCCAAAAGGCCCTCGCGCGTGGTGGGGAAGGTGCCGCCATGCTCCTTGGCCACCACCCGCGCGCATTTCAAAAGGTTGCGCGCCCGCGCGTAATATCCAAGCCCCGCCCATTCGCCCATGACCTGCGCATCGGGGGCGGCGGCCAGATCGCCCACCGTGGGCCAAAGCGTTGTGAACCGCTCAAAGTAGCTTTTGACGGCAGCCACGGTGGTTTGTTGCAACATCACTTCGGACAGCCACACGCGGTAAGGATCGGGCACCACCCCCGCCGCCCGGTCACCGGGCGACACCCGCCACGGCAGATCACGCGCGTGGCGGTCGTACCACGCCAGCAGATCGGCGGCTTTCGGCACGTCCAAAGCGGCGTCACGCATGTGTTATCCCTCATCGCGCCTTATGGGCTGGCATGGCCCGTTACATGCCCTAAGATAGGACGCAAGTACAGGAGTCCACCATGCCCCGCCGCGATTCCACCACCCGTGGTTTCAAACGCACCGCGAACCTCTTGCAGGACCGCATCAGGCGGGCCTCGGAAACGCGTGGCTTCGCGCAATCGCGGCTGCTGACCCATTGGCCCGAGATCGTGGGCGAAGACGTGGCCGCCATCGCCCGCCCCGTCGATGTGAAATACGGTCGCCAAGGCTTTGGCGCGACGCTGACCCTCCTGACCACCGGCGCGCAGGCCCCGATGCTGGAAATGCAAAAGGAACAACTGCGCGAAAAGGTGAACGGGGTTTACGGCTACAACGCCATCTCGCGCATCCGCATCACCCAAACCGCCCCCACAGGCTTTGCCGAGGGGCAGGCCAGTTTCGATCACCGCCCCAAGAAGCAAGCCCCGGCCAAGCCCGACCCGGCCGTGACCAGAGCCGCCAGTGAGCTGGCCGCCCCAGTGGGCGACACAGGGCTTCGCGATGCGCTTGAAGCCTTGGGGCGGAACGTACTATCCAAGACCAAACGCTGACACAAAGGGAAGCACATGCAACGCAAACTCCTTACCGGGGCCGCGGCCCTCGCCATCGTCGCAGGCGCCGCCTATTGGCTGGCCAGCACCCCGGCAAATGAACCGGGCATCTCGCTTGGCGCGGCCAACGCGCAGGAAAGCGACGAGGCGGTCGATACCTCGGGCATCGTGGAAATGACCATGGGCGCCGAGGATGCGCCGGTTACGGTGGTCGAATACGCCTCCTTCACATGCCCGCATTGCGCCAATTTCCACACAGGCCCGGGCAAGAAGCTGAAGGCCGAGTACATCGACAACGGTGATGTGAAATTCGTCTATCGCGACGTGTTCTTCGATCGCTTCGGCCTCTGGGCGTCGATGATCGCGCGTTGTGATGGCGGGGATCGTTTCTTCGGCATTGCCGACATGCTTTACAAGCAACAGAAAGACTGGATCGGCTCGGGCGATCCCGTCGAGATCGCCAACAACCTGCGCAAGATCGGCAAGACCGCAGGTCTGGACGACGATCAGGTCGAACAATGCCTGCAAGACAATGACAAGGCCAAGGCCCTTGTCGCGTGGTTCCAGCAACACGCCGAAGAGGACGAGATCAACGCCACACCGACGCTGATCATCAACGGCGAGAAACACTCCAACATGTCCTACGCCGACCTCAAGGAGATCGTCGAGGCGGAGCTTGCCCAGGAATGACCACCCCGCTTGCCGGCCTGAAAGTCATTGAACTGGCCCGTATTCTGGCCGGCCCCTGGGCCGGTCAGACGCTGGCCGATCTGGGCGCCGAGGTGATCAAGGTCGAAAGCCCCGCAGGCGACGATACCCGCAACTGGGGCCCGCCCTTCATCGACCGCGAGGATGACCGCTCGGCGGCCTATTTTCATTCCTGCAATCGTGGCAAATCCAGTGTCACCGTGGATTTCCGCACGCCCGAGGGGCAGGCGCAGGTGCGCGACATGGTGCGCGAGGCCGACGTGGTGATCGAGAACTTCAAGCTGGGTGGGCTTGCCAAGTATGGACTGGACTACGACAGCCTGAAAGAGATCAACCCCGGCCTGATTTACTGTTCCATCACCGGGTTCGGTCAGGACGGGCCTTATGCCCACCGCGCCGGGTATGATTACATCATTCAAGGCATGTCCGGCCTGATGTCGATCACCGGCGATCCGCAGGGCCAGCCCACAAAGGTCGGCGTGGCGATCACCGATGTCTTCACCGGCGTCTATGCCACGACCGCCATTCTGGCCGCCCTCCATCAACGCCACGCAACCGGGCAGGGGCAACAGATCGACATGGCCCTGCTGGACGTGGCGGTGTCCGTCACCGCCAATCAGGCGATGAATTACCTCTCGACCGGCACCGCGCCGGGGCGCTTGAGCAATTACCACCCCAACCTTTCCCCCTATCAGGTCTTCGATTGCGCCGATGGTCATATCATCATCGCCGTGGGGAATGACGGGCAGTTCGCGCGTCTTTGCGAGCTTCTGGGGCGTGCCGATCTGGCCACGCACGAGGACTACGCCACCAATCCCGCCCGTGTCGCGAACCGCGAAAGCCTCGATGCGCTTTTGACCGAACGCACAAGCACCTTCACCAAGGCCGATCTGCTGGCCGCCTGCGAGGCGCAGGGCGTGCCCGCCGGACCGATAAATGACTTGCAGGAGGTCTTTGACGACCCGCAGGTGAAGGCCCGAAACATGCGCGTCGATCTGGATGGCGTTCCCGGCGTGCGCTCGCCTTTCCGCTTTTCGGGGGCCGAGTTGAACCTTGCCCGCCCCTCGCCCAAACTGGGCGAAGATAACGGGAGCTGAACCATGGACATCCGCGCGCGCCTTCACGAAGATATCGCCGCGCGGCGCGAAGACCTGATCGCCCTGACCCAAGACCTGATCCGCATTCCCACGCTTAACCCGCCGGGGGCCAATTACCGCGAGATTTGCGACTACCTCGACCGCCGCCTGCTGCGCGCGGGGTTCCATACCGAGTTGATCCGCGCCGAGGGCGCCATCGGCGACAGTGACAAACACCCCCGCTGGAACATCGTGGCGCGGCGCGAGGGGAAAGCCCCCGGCCAATGCGTGCATTTCAACAGTCATATCGACGTGGTCGAAGTAGGCCACGGCTGGACGACCGACCCCTTCGGCGGCGAGGTGAAAGAGGGCCGCATCTATGGCCGCGGGGCCTGTGACATGAAAGGCGGGCTGGCCGCGTCGATCATCGCCGCCGAGGCCTTTATCGCCACCTGCCCCGACTATGCGGGCGCGATTGAAATCAGCGGCACGGCGGACGAGGAATCGGGCGGGTTCGGCGGCGTCGCCTATCTGGCCGAACAGGGCTATTTCGAACGGGTGCAGCACGTGATCATCCCCGAACCGTTGAACAAGGATCGCATCTGCCTTGGACATCGCGGCGTCTGGTGGGCCGAGGTGGAAACAAAGGGCGAGATCGCCCATGGCTCCATGCCGTTTCTGGGGGATTGCGCGGTCCGGCACATGGGGGCGGTTGTGGCGGAAATGGAAGACAGCCTGTTTCCGGCCTTGGCCCGGAAGCGGACAGAAATGCCCGTGGTTCCCGAAGGGGCGCGGCAATCCACGCTCAACATCAACTCCATCCACGGCGGCGAACCCGAGCAAGAAGAGGATTACACCGGTATGCCCTCGGCCTGTGTGCCCGACCGCTGCCGCATGGTGATCGACCGGCGCTTCCTGATCGAGGAAGACATCGACGAGGTGCAGGCCGAAATCCGCGCCGTTCTGGAGCGCGTGCGCGACGGGCGACCCGGGTTCGACTATGAACTCAAGGAGTTGTTCCGCGTCCTGCCGACCATGACGGAACGCGACGCACCCGTGGTGGGGGCGGTGTCGCGCGCGGTGGAAAGCGTCATGGGGCGCGAGGCAGACTACGTGGTCAGCCCCGGCACCTATGACCAGAAACACATCGACCGCATCGGGCGGCTGAAAAACTGCATCGCCTACGGGCCCGGTGTTCTGGACCTTGCGCACAAGCCCGATGAATGGGTGGGGATCGAGGACATGATGCAATCGGCCGAGGTCATGGCCCTGGCGCTGCACGAACTTCTGGGCGGGTAATGGTTTGGGGCTTCGCCCCCGCCGCCCTTCGGGCGTCTCCCCCAGGGTATTTGGACCAAGAAAAACCTGCATCTTCTTGGCAAAAATACTCAATTCAACCGGGGATCACTCGGGGAACGCTGCCATCAGAGCAATCTCGACCATATCGCCAAAGCTGCTTTCGCGGGCTGTGCTGTCGAGCGCTTCGCCGGTCTGCAGGTGGTCGCTCACCGTCAGGATCGCCAAGGCCCGCGCGCCATGGCGGGCGGCCAGCGTATAAAGTTCGGCGGCCTCCATCTCGACGGCCAGCGTGCCGTGGCGGGTCATTTGCTCGGTCAGGTCGGGGCGTTCGTCATAGAAGGTATCCGAGGAATAGATGCCGCCCACATGCGGGTTGACACCGCGCGCCTTGGCCGCCGTGACGGCGGCATGCAGCAGCCCCCAGTCGGCGCAGGGGGCGAAATTCACCTCGCGCAGGATGGCGCTTGAGGGGGTCGAGATGCTGCTGGCGGTCATGGCGATCACCACGTCGCGCAGGGCCACATGCGCCTGCATGGCCCCGCAACTGCCGATACGAACGAGGGTTTTCGCGCCGTAATCGCGGATCAGCTCGTTGGCATAGATCGACAGGCTGGACATCCCCATGCCGCTGCCGTGGATCGTCACCCGATGGCCGTTCCATGTGCCGGTGTAGCCCAGCATCCCCCTGACATCGTTGACCAGTTCCACGCCTTCAAGAAAGCTGTGCGCCGCCCATTCGGCGCGCTTGGGATCGCCCGGCAGAAGCACGGTTTCGGCGATCTGGCCCGGTTTCGCCCCGATATGAACCGTCATGGCCGGGCGTATTTGATGAAGGGGGTCAGCACGCCCACCCGGTCATACAATTTACGCGCCTCGGCGTTGAAGTCTTGCGTCAGCCAATAGACCGCCGGGCAGCCATCGGTATCGGCCTGTGCATAGACCGCCTCAATCAATTTGCGGCCCACGCCGGTGCCGCGCACGGATGGGTCGGCGTAGAGATCTTGCAGGTAACAGACCTTCTCAAGCCGCCAGTTGTGCGGGTGGTAGATATAATGCACCAAGCCAACAAGCCGCCCCTCCTGTACCGCCACAAGCGCGTTTTGATCCGGGTGATCCTCGGCGCACAGCCGGGCGAAGGTGGCATCATAGACGGCCTCGGAGACGCTGCTTTCGTAGAACTCGAGATAGGCCGTCCAGAGCGCGGCCCATTGGGGGCGGTCTTCGGCGGTTATGGGGCGGATGGTGGTCTCGGACATGGGCGCTCCGGCGTTGCTTCCAGTGTAAGGGTAAAGCGGTGCGCGGGGGTTTGCCAGAGGGGATGCACGGCCCTGTGCCAACAAAGACCCCGGGGAAACACGGCGCCCCACCGAACGGCGTTTTTCCGCTGAGGTGGTTGCATCCCCCGGCCCGCTCGCCCACCTGTTGCAGGAGCAAGGGGCCTAAGCGCCCCGCAACACAGGCTGAACGGAGACCGCATTGACCTTCAAAACCCCCATCACCGGCGCAGTGAGCGCCTTCGCCCTCGCGCTTGCGCTTGCGACGCCCGGACTGGCGCAAGATGCCGACGCCGAGGCTGAGGCCAATACCCAAACCGAGGCGACGGCTTCCGAAACACCGCAGATCGCAGCCGAAGACGTGACCGACGAGCAGGTCAATGGCTTTGTCGCAGCCCTGATCGCGGTAGAAGCGGTGCAGGCCGAATACATGCCCAAGATCAAGGCGCAGGACACCCAGGAAGGTGCCGCAAACATGGTGGAGGAAGCCAACGAAGCCGCCAAGACAGCCGTGTCCGAAGTCACCGATATGACGCCGGAAACCTTTCGCGCCATCGGGGCGGTGGCGCAACAGGATAAAGACCTCAACGCACGCATCGTCGCGCGCATTCAGGAAGTTCGCGCAGAATAACACCCTTGTCTGACAGGCAAGATAAAAGGCCCACGGATGATCCGTGGGCCTTTTCGTATCCGCCCCGGAGGGACATGGCCTTGCTGCCTTATTCGGCGGCGACGGCCTTGGGGTCGGCGAGCGTCACGATATCCTTCATGATGGTGTTCAGCTCGAAATCCTTGGGGGTATAGACCCGCGCCACGCCCATGTCGCGCAGGCGTTTGGCGTCGTCTTCGGGAATTATGCCGCCGACGATCACCGGCACATCGCCAATGCCCGCCTCGCGCATCCGTTTCATCAGGTCCTCGACCAGCGGGATGTGGCTGCCCGACAGGATCGACAGGCCCACCACATGCGCCTGATCCTCCTGCGCGGCCTTGACCAGTTCCTCGGGCGTCAGACGGATACCGTCATAGGAAATGTCCATGCCGCAATCACGGGCGCGGAAGGCGATTTGTTCCGCCCCGTTGGAATGGCCATCCAGCCCCGGCTTGCCGACAAGGAATTTCAACCGGCGGCCCAGTTTGTCGGAAACCGCATCCACCGCATCGCGAATGTCATCCAGACCTTCGGTCTTGTTCGACGGGCTGCCCGATACGCCGGTCGGCCCGCGATATTCGCCATGCACGCTACGCATCTGCGCGGCCCACTCGCCGGTGGTGACCCCGGCCTTGGCGGCCTTGATCGACGCGGGCATGACATTGCGCCCCTCGGCAGCGGCAACGCGCAATTCGGCCAGCGCCTCTTTCACCGCGGCATCGTCGCGTTCAGTGCGCCATGCGTTCAGGCGGTCGATCTGTTCGGCCTCGACGGTCGGGTCGACAACCATGATGCCGCCATCCTCGCCCATCAGGGGCGAGGGTTCCCCTTCGATCCATTTGTTCACGCCGACGACAACGGTGTCGTTCCGTTCGATCTTGTTCAGGCGCTCGGCGTTGCTGTCCACCAGACGCGATTTCATGTATTCGATGGCATCCACCGCGCCGCCCATGCTGTCGATATTGGCCAACTCGTGGCGCGCGCCCTCTTTCAGGGCCTCAACCTTGGCATCGACCGCCGGGTTGCCGTCGAACAGGTCGTCGAATTCCAGAAGGTCGGTCTCATAGGCCAGGATCTGCTGCATCCGCATCGACCATTGCTGATCCCACGGGCGGGGCAGGCCCAGTGCCTCGTTCCATGCCGGAAGTTGCACCGCACGGGCGCGGGCCTTTTTGCTGAGGGTCACGGCCAGCATCTCGATCAAGATACGGTAAACGTTGTTTTCCGGCTGCTGCTCGGTCAGGCCGAGGGAGTTCACCTGCACACCGTAACGGAAGCGGCGATACTTGGGGTCCTCGACACCATACCGCTCCGCGCAAATTTCATCCCATAGGTCGACGAAGGCACGCATCTTGCACATCTCGGTGACAAAGCGGATGCCCGCATTCACGAAGAATGAAATTCGCCCCACAAGGCGCGGGAAATCCTCGGCCGGGACGCGCGGTTTCAACTCGTCCAACACGGCGGTGGCGGTGGCCAGCGCAAAGGCCAGTTCCTGTTCCGGTGTCGCGCCCGCCTCTTGCAGGTGATAGGAGCAGACGTTCATCGGGTTCCACTTGGGGATATTGGTATAGCAATATTCGGCCACGTCCCCGATCAGCTTCAGCGAGGGCTTCGGCGGGCAGATATAGGTGCCGCGGCTGAGGTACTCCTTGATCAGGTCATTTTGCACCGTGCCTTGCAGCTTGCTGGTATCGGCGCCCTGTTCCTCGGCCACGGCGATATAAAGCGACAACAACCAAGGCGCGGTCGCGTTGATCGTCATCGAGGTGTTCATCTGTTCCAGCGGGATGTCGTCGAACAGCGTCCGCATATCGCCCAGATGGCACACCGGCACACCCACCTTGCCCACTTCGCCTTTGCTCAGCACATGGTCACTGTCGTACCCCGTTTGCGTGGGCAGGTCGAAGGCCACCGACAGGCCGGTTTGCCCGCGTGCAAGGTTTGACCGATACAGCGCGTTCGAGGCTTTGGCGGTCGAATGTCCCGCGTAGGTCCGGATCAGCCAAGGGCGATCTTTCTGGGTCTCATTCTGCGTCTGCGACATGGGCGGGCCTCGTGATTCAGGTTGCGCAATTTTGTTACGTTGCAAGATATCTATCTGGAACATTATGGCGCTGTCAATTCGCTGCATCGCGGCATGGGGCCATTTACCGCGGCGTCAAACCCTGTATTGCTGTCTGCATGGGCAGAATGGTGGAAATGCCGCTTTGGGCACTGATTCTTCTGGTGGCGTTCGCGGCAGTCACATTTGCATCGCATTTCCTGTTTCCCTCCGTGCGCTGGTTCTTTCGCCGCCGGATGGAGCGGGTGGTGGCCAAGCTCAACACCCGTCTGGAACGCCCGATCGAACCGTTAAAGCTGGCCCGTCGCTATGACATGATCCAACGCCTGATCTATGACCCCGAGGTCAGCCAAGCCGTGGCCGATCACGCCAAATCCGAGGGCATCCCCGAAAACGTGGCCTTTGAGCAGGCCAAGCGCTATGCGCGCGAGATCGTGCCGGGGTTTTCCGCCACGGCCTATTTCGGCTTTGCCATCAAGGCGGCGAAGTGGTTGTCGCGCAGCCTCTATCGCGTGCGGCTGGGACATTTCGACGAGGCCGCCCTGTCCAAGGTCGATCCCGAGGCAACGGTGATCTTCGTGATGAACCACCGCTCGAACATGGATTACGTGCTGGTCACCTGGCTGGCCGCCGAACGATCGGCCCTCAGTTATGCCGTGGGCGAATGGGCCCGCGTCTGGCCGCTGTCGAAACTGATCAAGGCCATGGGCGCCTATTTCATCCGCCGCAAATCCCGCAATGACCTCTACCGCCGTGTTCTGGCCCGCTACGTGCGCATGGCCACCGATGGCGGCGTGACACAGGCGCTCTTTCCCGAAGGCGGGCTGAGCCTCGATGGCGGGTTGGCCCCGCCCAAGCTGGGCCTGCTGAAATACATCGTCGAAGACCGCGCCAATAAAGATCGCGATGTTGTCTTCGTGCCGGTCGCCCTGAACTATGACCGGGTATTCGAGGATCGCATCCTCGTGGCCGCGGGCAAGGCGGGCGAACGCCGCTTTCGGGCGCGCATCTCGGTGGTGGCGCGGTTCGTGATGAAGCAATTCTGGCTGCGCATCACCGGGCGCTATCACCGGCACGGCTATGCCGCCGCCAGCTTCGGCGCGCCGGTCTCTCTCAACGAGTTCCAGGCGGGAAACCCGCGCAGCCCGGTGAAGGATCTGGCCCGCCTGCTGATGAAACGCATCGGTGAAGAGGTGCCGGTGCTGCCCGTCCCCTTGGTGGCGCGCGCCTTGATGGAGGCCGAGGCCCCCCTGTCACAGGCCGAGCTTGAGGCACGCGTGGCGCAGATGGTCGAGAGCCTGCCGCGCGCCCATGTCCACCTGCCGCGCGGCGATCTGCATTATGCGGTCGATGTCGGCTTGCGTAATCTGCGGACGCGTCAATTGATCTCGGAAGACGGCGGCAAGATCACCATCTCCCCCGACGATAGCGATATTCTGGCCTATTATGCCCGCTCCATCGCCCATTTATTTTGCACCCGCAGCGCATGACGCTGGAAATTTCTACGCTCGCGCGGTTATAAAATTACAAAAAAGCGCCCACCGGCATTGCATTGTTGCGCGATGGATTATATCCCGAAAGGCATCACCGCGATTCTGCATCGCGGCAAACGGATGTTTTTTAGGAGGCTGAACATGGCTCTGGATACCGACACGGGCATCGCGCCCTATGACGCGCCCGAAAAAGATCTCTACGAGATCGGTGAAATGCCGCCCCTGGGCCATGTGCCCAAGCAAATGTACGCCTGGGCAATCCGCCGCGAGCGCCACGGCGACCCCGACAAGAGCTTTCAGGTCGAGGTCGTGGATACATGGGAAATCGACAGCAACGAGGTGCTGGTTCTCGTGATGGCCGCCGGCGTCAACTACAACGGCGTCTGGGCAGGTCTGGGTGAACCCATCAGCCCCTTCGATGGCCATGGTGCCCCCTACCATATTGCAGGCTCGGATGCGGCTGGCATCGTCTGGAAAGTCGGCTCTGCCGTGAAAAACTGGAAGGTCGGCGACGAGGTCGTGATTCACTGCAACCAGGATGACGGCAACGACGAGGAATGCAACGGCGGCGATCCCATGCTGTCCCCGACACAACGCATCTGGGGCTATGAAACCCCCGATGGGTCGTTCTCGCAGTTTACCCGCGTTCAGGCGCAACAGCTCATGCCGCGCCCCAAGCACCTGACGTGGGAAGAATCGGCCTGTTACACCCTGACGCTGGCCACCGCCTACCGGATGCTGTTCGGCCACCACCCGCATGAACTCAAGCCCGGCCAGAACGTGCTGGTCTGGGGCGCGTCGGGCGGCCTCGGCTCCTACGCGATCCAGCTTGCCAATACGGCGGGCGCCAATGCGATCGGCGTGATCTCGGACGAATCCAAGCGCCAGTTCGTGATGGATCAGGGCGCCAAGGGGGTCATCAACCGCAAGGAATTCAACTGCTGGGGGCAACTCCCCAAGGTGAACACGCCGGAATATAACGAATGGCTGAAAGAGGCCCGCAAGTTCGGCAAGGCGATCTGGGAAATCACCGGCAAGGGCGTCAATGTCGACATGGTCTTCGAACACCCCGGCGAGGCAACCTTCCCGGTCTCGACCCTCGTGGTGAAAAAAGGCGGCATGGTCGTGATTTGCGCCGGGACCAGCGGCTTCAACTGTACCTTCGACGTGCGCTACATGTGGATGCACCAGAAGCGCCTGCAAGGTTCGCACTTCGCGCACCTCAAACAGGCCGCCTCGGCCAACCGCCTGATGTGCGAACGCCGCCTCGACCCCTGCATGTCGGATGTCTTCCCGTGGGGTGAAATTCCGGCAGCCCACATGCAAATGCTGCGCAACGAGCACAAGCCCGGCAACATGGCCGTTCTGGTGCAATCGCCGAAACCCGGGTTGCGCACCGTCGAGGATGTGATCGAGGCCGGTAAAGCCTAAGCATCGCCCCTGTCAACAGCACCGCCCGCCCGGTCCTGCCGTGGCGGGCGGTTTGCGTGTTGAGGGGGTGTGAACATTTGGCGCGGTTAACCTCTAGGATGCTCATCTGACTGCTTGCCTCTGGCGCCTTCCCGCCGCCCCTTGTAGGGTCCGCGCCATGTCGAATACGCTGCCCACATACTCCCACGATCAGGCCGAGGCCCACGACCGCATCGCCGAAGGATTGCGGGGGGCGGGTATTGATCTGGAAAATGGCACGCTCACCCCGCCACAAGAGGGGCGACAGCGTACCATGGCGGTTGTCGGTAAGGCCGGGTCGGGCAAGACGCTGCTGCTGGCCGAACTGACCCGCGCCATGACCGAGGCCGGGGTCGAGATTGTCTCGGGCGATTACGAGGGCCGCCGCCGCAAGGATCGGCGCACGCTGGCCATCCTCGCCCCCACCAACAAGGCCGCCAGCGTGTTGCGGATGCGCGGCGTGCCCGCCACCACGATTCACCGGATCCTCTATACCCCCGTCTATGACCCGGAGTACGAAAAGATCGCCGAATGGCTGGCGGGCAATGGCGACCGCCCCGAAATCGAAGGGCTGACAGACGAGGCACTGGACCGCGCCCATGCCTTTTACCAAACCCATAAATCCGTGCCGGGGGCCTTGGCCGCCGCAGGCCTGCGTGGCAGCGATTTCATCACCGGCTGGAAACGCCGCGAAGAGCCGCTGGATGTGGGCTTCGTCGACGAAGCCTCGATGCTGGACGACCGGCAGTTCGAGGACTTGCAGGAGATTTTCCCGAACCTCCTGCTGTTCGGTGACCCGGCACAGTTGGCCCCGGTCAATCAATCCGGCTCCATGGTCTTCGACAAGCTTCCCGAACCCGCCATCCTGACCCTGCACCGCATCCACCGGCAGGACGCGGACAACCCCATTCTGGATCTCGCCCACGCGCTTTCCGACCCCGACGTCGGTTTCGAGGATTTCGAGCGGATGGTCGAACAAAAGGCCCGCCAAGACGACCGCGTGCAATGGGCGCAGCGGGTCGAGGTGGACCTGATGGCGCGCTCGCCCGTGCTGGTCTGGCGCAATGCCACGCGCATCCGCCTGATCAATGCCTTCCGGGCGGTGCACGGCGCGCCCGAGGATGCGCTTTTGGAAGGCGAACCGCTCATTTGCGACGGCATCGAACTGCCGCTCAAACACCGCAAGAAACGGCTGGATTTGGAGGCGCGCGGCCTCATCAAGGGGGCGCAGGTGATCTATCTGGGGCCGGGGCGCAAACCGGGGTTCTCGCGCCTGCACGTCATCGGCGCCGAAGACCCGCAGGTCTCGGCGGCTTCCATCGTGAAGATCGAAAAACCGGACGAGGAAGAACCCTTCATCCCCTTCGCCGCCCGCATGGGGGCGACGTTCTTGCATGGCGCGGCGGTGACCATCCACAAGGCGCAAGGCAGCCAATGGCGCGACGTGCAGGTCTTCGCACCCGATCTTTACGCCGCCGCCCGCATGGGGCGGACCGAAGCCGGGCAGCCGCTGTGGAAGCGACTGGCCTATGTCGCGATCACCCGGGCCGAAGAACGCCTGCACTGGGTGGTGCGCGCACGCCTGTCGAAACCCACCGGGCCGCTGCGCACCGATGATCTTCAGGTGGCCCCCGCGCCGCTGGAACTGGAGGCCGAAGCATGACGTCCATCCTGATCACCGGGGCCAGCTCGGGCATTGGCCGGGCAACGGCCGAAGCGTTCTTGGCCGAAGGCTGGACCGTGGGCTTGGTGGCACGCCGTGCCGAACGCTTGCGCGAGATTGCAGCAGGACAGGGAAAGGCCATCCCGCTGCCCGCCGATGTGAGTGATCCGGGGGCCATGCAGGCCGCCTTTGACCAGTTCATCGGTGAGGCGGGGCGCTTGGACGTGCTGTTCAACAATGCGGGCATCTTCGGCCCGTCGGCCAGCCCCGATGAGGTGCGTGTCGAGGATTTCGATCAGGTCATGGCCGTCAACCTGCGCGGCATGTTCATCGCGGCGCGCCTGGCTTTTGCCCAAATGCGCAGGCAAAGCCCGCAGGGCGGGCGGATCATCAACAACGGCTCGATCTCGGCGCATGTCCCGCGCGAGAACTCGATTTGTTATACCACCTCGAAACACGCGGTGACGGGCCTGACGCGAAGCCTGTCACTGGACGGGCGGGCCTTTGACATCGCCTGCGGGCAGATCGACATCGGCAATGCCGAAAGCGAACTGGTGGCCGACCTGAAGGCCCGGCAACCGGACATGCAGACCATGGACGTGGCCGATGCGGCGCGGTCTGTCCTGCACATGGCGCAGTTGCCGCTGTCGGCCAATGTGCAGTTCATGACGGTGATGGCCACCAGGATGCCCTATATCGGCCGCGGCTGAGCGGCGGTTCCCAAAAGGACGCGCCTTGCGGCGCGGCAGGGGCAGCACGCCTGCGGCGTGCCGTTCGGGGGCTGTCCGCCCCCGCTTGGCCTGCGGCCAATTCACCCCCGAGGATGTTTTTGAAAAGAAGAAGGCCGGGTCAGTTTCGCCGTAGCACCCGGAATGCGGCGGAAGCGCCCCAGCCGGCCGCGATGGCGATGGCCAGCGACATCAGCCCGTAAAGCATCGGGTTTTCACGCGACAGGGTGAAAAGCCAGCGTTCCAGCCCCACCTTGCGCACGTCGATCACCGTCTCGAATTCCGAGATCACGCGGCCCTGCCGGGTGAGCAGGATACGCGTGCGGTAATCGCCCTCGGTCAGGTTCGCGGGTAGTTCGATGGCGGTGCGGAAGAGGGTTTGTTCATCCAGCGCCACCGCGCCTTCCAGCATCTGGTAGGCGTTGTTCTTGGTGCGGATGCGGATCAGCGCATCGGTGAAGTTCTGGGCGTCTTCGACGCTGCCCGGTGCGCCGACCGACCGGATGGCGCGCGGGATCGAGATCTTGTGGCGCAGGTCCTCGACACTGGTCAGCACTTCGTTGAGCGGCCCCGTGGTGGCCACAGCATAAAAGCTGGGCGCGCTGTCGATCTCGACCGCGTCGGTATTGACCCAGATGCCCAGCTTGCGATCCTTGCGGCGCACGGTCAGCGGCTTGGACGGACCCGAGATCGCGACGATCACGTCGAGCGGGTCCTCGGGGATCGGGGCCTCGCGCTTGATGGCGCCGAAGACGAGGATTTCGGAGCCCTCGAAGGTGGCGGTGATGCGCACCCTGTCGCTGGACAGTCCCAGAACGACCTCTTCGGCCTTGAGGGGCAGGGCGAGGCAGATGAGGACCAGAGCCAGTCGTAGCATGTCAGTGCCCCCCCTCTGCGCCGATGGAATAAAGCTCGGACGGCTGGATCAGCAGGTCGAGCGCCAGTTTGAAGCAGACCGCCAGCACCATGAGCGCCAGAAGGATGCGCAACTGTTCGGCCTTCATGCGGGTGCCGATCTGCGTGCCGATCTGCGCGCCGATCACACCGCCCACCAGCAATAGCACCGCCAGAGCCACGTCCACGGTAAAGTTCGTGGTGGCGTGCAGCATGGTGGTAAACGCGGTGACGAAGATGATCTGAAAGAGCGAGGTGCCGACCACCACCTTGGTCGGCATCCCAAGGATATAGATCATCGCCGGAACCATGACGAAGCCGCCGCCGACCCCCATGATCGCCGCCAGCACGCCCACGGAGACCCCGACGAGAACGGGGGGAATGACGCTGATGTACAACCCCGAGGTGCGAAACCGCATCTTGAAGGGCAGGCCATGCACCCAGTTGTGTTTCTTGCGCTTGGGCGCCTTGCCCGACCGGGTGTTGCGGATCGCGCGCAGGCTTTCGAGAAACATCATGCCGCCGATCACGCCAAGGAAGACGACGTAACACAGCTTGACCAGAAGATCGACCTGCCCCAGCGACTTGAGATAGTTGAAGACCACGACGCCAAGTGCCGCGCCAATCAAGCCGCCGATCAGCAGCACGGTTCCCATCCTGAGGTCGACGGTCTTTCGGCGCAAATGCGCCAGCACCCCGGAAAAGGACGAGGCGACGATCTGGTTCGCCTCGGTCGCCACGGCCACCGCCGGAGGGATGCCGATGAAGAACAAAAGCGGTGTCATCAGGAACCCGCCGCCGACCCCGAACATCCCCGAAAGGATGCCTACCAGTCCGCCCAGCCCCAAAAGCAGGAAGGCGTTGACCGAAACCTCGGCTATGGGCAGGTAGATTTGCATGGCTGTCAGTAACCGCAGCGCCCGTCATTTTGCAAGCGCAGAGCCGGTACAAGGCCCCGCAGGCCTGATCAATTCTTGTTAACTGGACTTATGTTTCGTGATTTCCGAAAGTCCAGTTGTGTGAAAACCCGGCTGTGAAAGCCGGGCTTTCGGTATGACCCGGGGGATTGCCCGGAGCGAGCGTAGCGTATCAGGCGGATTTGCTTAGGATCAGCGCGTCTACCGGCGCGGCCCCTTGGCGCGGGTAATACCCCTTGCGGCGGGCGGCTTCGGTATACCCTGCGGATTGGTAAAGGGCCTGTGCCGCGATGTTGTCATCGGCCACCTCAAGGAAAAACGCCTCGGCGTTCCGTATCCGTGCCTCGGTCTCAAAATCGGCAAGACAGGCCCGGCCCAGCCCTTGACCCTGATGCGCCGGATCACTTGCCAGCGTTAGCAATTCCGCCTCACCCGCCACAACCCGGCCCATGGCAAAGCACCGCGCATCACCCACGGCAAAGACATGCGGCGAGGTCAGCAATTCGGCAATCTCGCTGGCAGTCCAGACCTGCCCGCGCCCCTCAAAGGCGCGCGCGTGGCAATAGGCCATGTCGTCAGGTGTCATCGAGGATCTTCGGCGGCGCATCGCGCGACGGGGCGGCGTCGGCGGGTTTCAGGTAAAGCGGTGCGGGGGGCGGTGTATCCTTGGGGGCGTCCCCGGCGATCCGGGCAATCGACAGGGCGAAATCCTGGGGTGCGGGCGCTTGGGCAAGGGGGCCAAGCGCCTCGGCCTCCGCCCGCGACATCAGGCACGGGGGGGCATCCGTGGGGCGGATGTAAAGCTGATCGCGCGGTGCAGGCAGCGCGGGAAGATGGCCGTCGGGGGCGGTCAGGGTGATGGCCTCGAAGCCATTGACCCCGACTGCGGGAATGCCCAGCGACAGGGCCAGGCCCCGCGCCGCCGAAACGGCAATGCGAATGCCGGTGAAATTCCCCGGCCCCACGCCCACGCCGATGCGTGAAAGGTCGCGCCATGTGGCGCCACCTTCGGCCAAGACCTCCTCCAGCAGGGGCATCAGGCGCTCGGCCTGTCCGCGGCCCATCTCTTCGTGTCGGGTCACCAGAACCCGGTCGCCCGACAGCAAAGCGGCCGCGCAATGCGCGGCCGATGTGTCGAACCCGAGAATGAGAGGCTCAGACCCCAACGGGGCGCACCTCGGTCACTTCGGGGATATAGTGGCGCAGCAGGTTCTCGATGCCCATCTTCAAGGTGATGGTGGACGAGGGACAGCCGGCGCAAGCACCCTGCATGTGCAGATACACGACACCGCGTTCGAACCCGTGGAAGGTGATGTCACCACCGTCTTGCGCCACGGCGGGGCGCACGCGGGTATCCAGCAACTCCTTGATCTGGCCGACGATCTCGGCGTCTTCGCCCTCATGCTCGGCATGGCCCGAGGGGGCCTCGGCCTCGCCGGTCATCACCGGGGCGCCGCTTTGGTAATGCTCCATGATCGCACCGAGGATGGCGGGTTTCATATGATCCCATTCGATCTCGTCACCTTTGGTGACGGTCACGAAATCATTGCCGAAAAACACACCCGTCACGCCCTGCACCTTGAAGATGCGTTCGGCCAGTGGCGATTTGCCCGCCGCCTCGGCACTGGGGAAATCGGCTGTGCCCGCGTCAAGTACGGTCTGGCCCGGCAGGAATTTCAGCGTTGCAGGGTTGGGTGTGGATTCGGTCTGAATGAACATGATCGCGCCCTTTCTAGGTTATGTCAGATATGCGCGCGCAGGGGCAGAGTGTCAAGGTTTGGAATGATTCTAAAGTTTGACGGCCACGCCCTGTCATGCATTCCACTGAACGGTCCCGAGCGCGGCCAGATCATAGCCGCCGTAACTCTCCGCCCGCGTCTTGAACGCCTCGCTGCCGCAAAACGCCATCAGGGCCTGCATCGGTGGCTCGAACCACGCCTTGCGGTCGACCAGAAGGGCAAACTGCTCCTCCACCAGCGGCGCAAACTCCAACCCGTAATTCCGCGCCACGGCCTCAAGCCCGAAGGCCACGTCGCCCTCGCCACGGCGCACCGCCTCAACCGCGTCATCCTCGGTCCGGGCCACCTCGGCCTGTGCCAGTCCCGACAGGTCCAGCCCCGCCTTCGCCGCCAATCCCCGCAGCAAGGTATCCGTGCCCGATCCCGCCTGACGCGGCACAAGCCGCAGCCCCGCCAAATCGCCAAGGCCCCTTGGCGTGGCCTCGCCGGGGCGGAACACCAGCCCCCGCCGCCGCGTGGCAAAGCCGACCAGCACCGCGTTCAACCCCGCCGCCGCATCGCGGACCGCCGGGATGTTCCAGCTATCGCTGGCCGCGTCATGGATATGCAGCGCCGCCGCCATGCCCTCGCCGCGGGCGAACCGCTCCAATCCATCGCGCGACCCGTCATAAAAGCTCGCCAAGCCGCATTGCGATTGCCGCAGCGCCCAGTCCAGCAAGGGGTCGTGACTGCCCAACAGGATCGGCGGGCGCGGGGCAGGCGGGGCCGCCCCCTCGACGCCCCCGGATGTCGCCCCCTCGATCCACGCGCGAATCTCTGCCGCCGGGAACAGCAACTTGCCGGTGGCCCGCGAACAGGGCACCTCGCCCGAGGCCGCAAGATCGTAAATCTTGCGTTCCTTGAGGCGAAGAAGCTCGGCCAGTTCCCTGACCGTCAGGTAATCGTGATCGGGAAAGGAAGGCTCACTCATTCGGGCATCCTGGAACAGCAAAAGGGCGGCCCACCATGGACCGCCCCTAGTCTTAGAACCTTTCAGGCGTGACGAAAACCCGCCCAGGCCCGATCCTCACTCCGGAGCATTCGGGAAGAACAATTGCTGACCCGAGACCTTGTAGGCCTCGATCGCATCCTGGCCCTCATCCGACAGAAGCCACTCGGCAAAGGCCTGTGCGCCGTCCATGTTCACGCTCGGGCATTTCTCCGGGTTCACCGGGATCACGCCATACTGGTTGAACATGTCCTCGTCGCCCTGCACCTGGATCTGGTAATCCTGCTTGTTGTCAAAGCTGATCCAGGTGGCGCGGTCGGTCATAACGTAGGCGCCCATGCCGATCCCGGCATTCAGGGTCGCGCCCATGCCGGAGCCGGTCTCGCGGTACCAATCGCCGCTGGCCGCAGTAGGATCGACACCCGCATCGGCCCAAAGCGCTACTTCCTTCTTGTGCGTGCCGCTGTCATCCCCGCGTGAGGCGAAAAGCGCGCCTTCCCCGGCGATCTTCGACAAGGCGCCCTGCACGTCCTCCATGCCGCCCACGCCCGCGGGGTCACCCGCCGGGCCGACGATGACGAAATCATTATACATCAGGTCGGTCCGCTCGGTGCCGAACCCGGCTTCGACGAACTTTTCCTCGGATGGTTTGGCATGGACCAACAACAGATCACCATCGCAGTTTTCCGCGTTCTTGATGGCTTGTCCGGTGCCCACGGCCACCACGTTCACCTGAATGCCGCTTTCTTCCTGAAAGATCGGCAACAGATAGTCATACAGGCCCGAATTGGCCGTCGATGTGGTCGATTGCACGATGATCGACTGGTCCTGTGCCATGGCTCCACCGGCCATGGTCAGGGCAAGCAGGCTAGCGCCAATTGTGCGTTTCAGCATTGGGGTCTCTCCCTTGGGTTGGTTGATGGTCAGACGACAATCCTGCCGTTCAGATAGTCCCGCGCCGCCTGTGTTTGCGGTTCGGGGAAAAATGCATTGGCCGGGCTGTGTTCGATCACCCGCCCGCCATGCAGGAAAACCACGTCATCGGCCATGCGTCGGGCTTGGCCCATGTCGTGGGTGACAAAGATGATCCGCACGCCCCGTGCCTTGGCTTCGCTGACGATCCCTTCGATCGCCAGAACCGAAGCCGGATCAAGGCTTGCCGTGGGCTCATCCAGAAACAGGACGTCCGGCTCGCTTGCCAGGGCCCGTGCCAGCGCAAGCCGCTGCGCCTCGCCCCCCGACAGCAGACGCGCGGGTTGCCGGGCCTTGTGCGACAGGCCCACATGCTCCAACAGCGCGTCGCGCTTGCCCCGGTCTTTGCCGCGCGCCTTGAGGACAAAGTCGATGTTGGCCGCCACCGATCGGCGCAACAGGACAGGCTTCTGGAACACCAACGCCTGCCGCTTCGTGGCCTCTGCCGTGTCACGCCCGGCCCAGTCGATCATGCCGCCCGTGGGGGCCATCAATCCATGCAATAGCTTGAGTAACAGGCTCTTGCCCGCGCCATTCGGCCCCATGATCATGGTGCAGCCCGCAGGCCCCAGATCAAGGTCCAGATCATCCAGAACCGGTGTTCCGCCAAGTTCAAGGCACAGGCCGCGCACGGTCAGTGGCATCTGGGGCGCGCGCGCCTCATTCGTCGCCGCCTCCGCCCGCGATATGACCGGTGCTTCAAACATAGGCTTGCCGTGCCGCCGTCATGCGCACCGATTGCACCGCCGCGTTGACACCAAGCGCGATCACCAAAAGGATGATCCCAAGCGCCAAGGCCAACGCCAGATCGCCCTTGGAGGTTTCAAGCGCAATCGCCGTGGTCATCACCCGTGTCAGGTGGTCGATATTGCCCCCGACGATGATCACCGCGCCGACCTCGGCCACCGCCCGGCCAAACCCGGCCAGTCCCACGGTCAGCAGGGAATACCGCGCATCCCACAAAAGCGCCTGCACCGTCTGCCACCGCGTCAGGCAAAGCGAACGGAACTGCTCGGCATATTCGCTGTGCAGGTCTTCCAGCACCTGCCGCGACAGCGCCGCCACGATGGGCGCGATCAGGATGGTCTGTGCAATGATCATCGCCGTGGGGGTATAGAGCAGCCCCAGAAACCCAAGCGGGCCGGAACGGGACAGGTGCAGATAGACCAGCAGGCCGACGACGACCGGAGGCAGCCCCATCAGCGCGTTCATCACGACCAAAAGCGCGCTGCGCCCGCGAAACCGCCCGATGGCCACGAGGGCTCCGATGGGCAGGCCGATCAGACAGGCGACCATCGTTGCCGTCAGGCTGACGCGCAAAGACAGGGCGACGATTTCCAACAGGTCTGCATCGCCGGACAGCACCAGCGCAAAGGCAAGACCAAGGGCATCTCCGAGACTCTGCAAAATTTTCGACTCTGTTGTATAATTTACGTCACCGAAGTAGCTTTGCAGTCCAGTAAATAAAGATCAAGACCAAGGTTTGCCTGTCTTGTGGGTCAGGTTATCCCGTATATCCGGTGCGTGATATATGTTTAAATGTGCAAAACAATGCAAAAATTACGCAATGGCGGTATGTGGCGTGCAATTCGGACGAAATGTCCACTTTCGTCCGGTGGCCCCCGGACGCCATGGTCAGGATGCGCCTGCTGCGTTTCGGGTTTGGCCTTGCGCAAAGCGACGGAATTTTTCGTTGTTTCCGGGAGCTGTGGAAAAGGGACTGATGGCGCTTGCATATGCGGCATCCTGACGACCCGTGGTTAACACGGCCTGAAGGCCCCGACCGCCCCTTACCACTGCCCGCGTTTCGTACGACTCGTACGTTCGTTTTTCGGAAAGGCCGGATTTTCGTACGAAAACGGGGGGTCTTGCGTACGAGTCGTACGAAAATTTTCAGGCTCAGATCCGCAGGAAGGGTTGCGCCAGTCGCGGGATCAATCCCTTGAACTTCAGCGGCGCGTCGGTAGCCGCCAGACAAATGCAATCCTCGCCAATATCAGCCACCGGCGTATGGTTCAGATCCTCGTTCGCAACCTCGATGTCCCCGGGGCCGAAATGATCGACCTCATCGGCAAAAGCCCCTTTTAAAACAAGGGTCAACTCGGTTCCCCGGTGCCCATGATCCGGCACGGCCGCAC
Source organism: Roseovarius bejariae (assembly GCF_009669325.1). Taxonomy (NCBI): domain Bacteria; kingdom Pseudomonadati; phylum Pseudomonadota; class Alphaproteobacteria; order Rhodobacterales; family Roseobacteraceae; genus Roseovarius; species Roseovarius bejariae. The sequence continues at coordinate 1,504,849 of NZ_SZWE01000001.1, read as the reverse complement.
CGGCGGGGATGAAAAGCAACCGCGCGGTCGCGTCGCGTGAGGTGGGCAGGATCGCTTGCTTCACGCCCATGCCAACAGATCTCCAACGCACCGAGTCGAGGTCACCGCCAATGTAATCTTGCAAAGGAGAAGGCAATATCCCTTTGTTTTTATTTTGCATTTTCGGGCCTTCCACAGGTTCCTTCAGGCGCTCCATTACCGCGTTGAGGCTGCCAGACGACATTTCTACAGCTTCGGTCTCTTCAACCAGGACACCACCCAAACTGTCGAACGCTCCCAGGCGCGCGCGGCATTCGTCGCACATCGAAACATGCGCCGCGACTGTCAGGTTGAATGCCTCGGGCAGGTTTCCGGCTGAATAGGCCATCAGCAGGGCATCGGTAAGGTGATGATTAATTTGATCTTTCATGGTCGTCGTCACTTCATTGAATGGCGCAGGCGGTCCAGTGCCAAGCGGATTCGGGATTTGATTGTGCCAAGCGGAAGGCCAGTTTCCTTGGCGATTTCCGAGTGGCTCAGATCGTGGAAGTAGGCCTTTTCGATCAATAGTCTCTGCTTTTCGGGCAAGTCTTTGATTGCGTGGCCTAATTGTGTTGTTTCCTGGTGCAGGGCCAAGACGTCGGCCTGGTCCGGCTCATGGTCCGGGCCCCAGGGCAAGTCTTCAGGCTCGGGGCGCTTTTGTTTTCGCAACGCGTCAATCTTGCGGTTCCGCGCGATTGTGAAAATCCACGTCGCCGCACTGGCCCGGCTGGGGTCGAACAGATGGGCCTTCTGCCACAGGGTCGCCATGACATCCTGCGTGCATTCCTCGGCCAAGGTCTCGTCGGCGCCCGATTTCATCAAGAACCCCTTGATCCGTGGGGCAAAATGCCCGAACAGGCGTGCGAAAGCTTGCTTGTCCGCATTGTCCCGAATGCTCAGGATGCAAGCAACCCAAGCATCGTTGTCCGTCGTTTCGTTCTTTGTCACGTTCTTCGGCCTCGGGCCCTGTGGCTGCGTTGCCCGAGTCCTAGCATGCCCAACCTCGGGGGGCGAGGGCGGTATGCAGGTATCGATATCCGGTTCACGCAACATGATCAGCATACGTCCCTGTCCGTTTTTCGGATCACTTGTAGATCAATAATTTTCTTTCTCATCCGATGCCCTGTGTGACGCGTAGTCCTCTGGGAAGACCAAACAAAAGATGGACAGTACGAAATGCCATTCGAAGCAGGCCCCCTAGGTCGCAGAAAAGTTGCCGTCATTGGTGCCGGAATTTCAGGAATGGGTGCGGCGCAGGCCATGGCTGACACCCATGATGTGACCTTGTTCGAAGCAGAGCCCCGCTTGGGCGGGCACGCCCGCACGGTTGTTGCCGGTAAGAATGGGGATCAGCCCGTGGACACGGGGTTTATCGTGTTCAACTATGCCAATTACCCCAATCTAGCGCGTATTTTTGAGCGCCTTGATGTCCCTGTTGTCAAAAGCACAATGAGCTTTGGCGCCTCTGTGCGGGGTGGGCGTGTAGAATACGGCCTGGATGGGGCCAAGGCGTTCTTCGCGCAAAAGCGAAATGCATTGAACCCGTGGTTCCTTGGCATGTTGCGTGATATTTTTCGCTTCAACGCCCGCGCCCTTGAGCAGGCCAAGAAAAACGAGGGCATGACCATCGGGCAGTTTCTGGACCATCTGAAGATGGGCAAATGGTTTCGCGATTATTATCTGCTGCCATTTTCCGGTGCGATCTGGTCCACGCCGAAAGAGCAAATCCTGGAATTCCCGGCCTATGCGATGGTTCAGTTTTTCGAAAACCACGCCCTGTTGGGCTATGAAGGGCAACACCAATGGTACACGGTCCAGGGCGGTTCAACGCAGTATGTCGAACGCCTCGAAGCCGACATGCGTGCGAATGGGGTAACACTTCGTCCAAACTGTCCGGTCGATGCCGTCCACCGCGGTTCGGGCCGGCCGGCAGTCAAGGTGCCCGGCGCAGATTGGGAGACCTTTGACGAGGTGGTATTCGCCACCCACTCCGACGTAACCCTGTCGCTCTTGGCCGATCCAAGCGAGGATGAACAAGCGATGCTGGGGGCGATTTCATACCAACCCAACGATGTGATCCTGCACGCGGATACCGGTGTGATGCCCAAGTCACGCGCGGTCTGGTCGTCGTGGAATTATGCAGAGGGCGAGGCACAGCGTGACGGGCAGATCGACATCACATACTGGATGAACAGCCTCCAGCCCATCCCGCAGGACGATCCGCATTTCGTGACGCTCAATTCCCGCAGGCCGATCCGCGAGGACCTGATTTACGATCAGGTCACCCTGCATCACCCGGTCTATGATCTGGCCGCCCTCAAGGCGCAAAGCCGCCTGCGTGAGATCAACGGCGCAAACAGAACGTGGTTCTGCGGGGCATGGATGCGGCACGGCTTCCACGAAGACGGTTTGACAAGCGGTCTTGACGTGGCAGAGGCCATTATCGCGCGTGACGCCCTTTTTGTGGCGGCAGAATGACAACCGTAGACCATATCGCAGGCCACACGTGGCACGGGCGCAAAGGCGCGATTGAAAACGCCTTTCGCTATGGTGTCGATTACGTGCTGTTGAATGCCGAAACCCCGGTAAACGCCCCACGACTCTTCGGGCGGAACCGGGCCGGCCTGGCCTCGCTTTGGGATAGCGACCACGGGGGCGCGCCGGGCAACGGAAAGGGCGCGGCATGGGTGCGTGACGTCCTGAATGCGCATGGATTGCCCGCCCCCGCGACGATCGACCTCTTGGCACAGCCGCGCATCTTGGGCCATGTCTTCAACCCGGTGTCATTCTGGATCTGCCGGGATGCGCAGGGCGCCGTGCCCGTGATCATTGCCGAGGTGACCAATACCTATGGTGATAGGCATTCCTACCTGTGTCACCGTGACGACCTTGCGCCCATTGGGCCCACCGATCGCCTGAAAGCGCAAAAGGTGTTTCATGTCTCGCCCTTCCAGCGGATCGAAGGCAGCTACGAATTCCGATTTGACATACGTGTCGACCGTATCGGTATCTGGATTGATTTCACTGGTGGAAACGGGGGCGTCATCGCCACGTTGGTTGGCACCCGTAAATCCTTGACTGTCCCGGGCCTGCTCAAGGCTTGCTTGCGTCGGCCTTTCGGATCGCGCCGGGTGCTGGCCCTGATTCATTGGCAAGCCCTGAAACTTTGGTGGAATGGCGCGACGTTTCGGGCGCGGCCTGAACCGCCCACAAAAGACATAAGCCGATGATGGCATCACGGTTGCCGGCATATGCGCTGTTTGCGGCATTCTTGGCCTCGGCTGGACTGCCGCTCTATATCCACGCGCCGAAGTTCTATGTGGATGAATACAATGTGTCGCTTTCTGCACTGGGCAGCGCGCTCTTTGTGCTTCGGCTTCTGGATGTCATACAAGATCCGCTCTTGGGCCGTTTGGCCGACAGGATGCGCGCGTGGCGCGGAGTGTCCGTAGTCCTGGCAGGCAGCCTGATGATCTCGGCAATGCTGGGATTATTCGCCGTTAAGCCTCTTTTCGACCCGCTTTGGTGGTTCGCGGTGATGCTGACTGTGGTGTTTTCATGCTTCAGCTATTTGACCATCTGTTTCTACGCACAGGGTGTGGCGAAAGCCGCCCGCCTCCACGATCAAGGTCATCTGCGTCTGGCCCGCTGGCGCGAGACAGGCGCACTTCTCGGGATCTGCGCGGCGGCTGTCGCGCCGGTGGCTTTAGGCGGCTATGGATGGTTTGCCACGGCCTTCGCAATACTGGCCTGTGTCGCGCTGTGGGCAATGCGCCCGGAATGGCAGGCTGGCACACTGGAAAGCGCAGGTTTTGCGGCGGTCCTGCAAGATCGCGTCGCGCGGCAGTTACTTTTCGTGGCTTTGGTTAATGCGGCACCGGTCGCCGTCAGTTCCACATTGTTCCTGTTCTTTGTCGAAAGCCGTTTGCAGGCCCCCGGCTGGGAGGGGCCTTTCCTGCTGCTCTTTTTCCTCTCCGCTGCGGTTGCCGCCCCAGTTTGGGGGCGCATGGCCGAGCGTTTCGGAGCTAAGCCCGTGCTGCTTGGGGCCATGGTCCTGTCGATCATTGCTTTCGCATCGGCGGTTTTACTTGAGGCGGGTGACCTTTGGCCCTTCGCAATCATCTGTATTGCGTCAGGGGCGGCCATCGGCGCGGATATGACCCTTCTTCCGGCACTTTTCGCCGCCAGAATGGAGAAAGTATCCCCGGGGGCAAGCGAAGGTTTCGGGTTATGGTCCTTCGTGTCGAAGTTCACGCTTGCATTGGCCGCGGTACTGCTTTTGCCCACGCTTGAGTTGGGTGGCTTCAAGGCGGGGCAGGATAACCCGGATCACGCGTTGATATTGCTCAGCTATCTCTATGCCGGGGTTCCGTGCCTTCTAAAGCTTGTGGCGATTGCCTTGTTGGCGGCGATTCAAATGAATCAACAGGCGTCCGATCATCCGGGTTTTGTGGAAAGGAGGCTCAACCAATGAGTCCAATATTGTTTTTCACCCTTGGTGCGCTTTTGGTGGTGGGGTTGACCGTTCTGCACGCCCGCCTCGCGGGCTTCATGGCGCAGACGCCAGCGGATTATGCGCAAAGCGAACCGCAAGTGGACCTGCGCCTGCATCTGAATGGCGATATAAAATGCGACGGCGTGATCTATGGGCCTTTGGGAAGAGTGGTCTCGCGTTTCACGGGGGATTTCGTTGCCGCTTGGGATGGTAACAAGGGTATCATGCGTGAACACTTCGAATATGACAGTGGCAACACGCAGGATCGCGAGTGGCGCCTTGAGCTGGGCAATGATGGCGCGATCCGGGCCGAGGCTGAAGACCTTTTGGGGGCCGGGCACGGCGCACAATCCGGAGCGACCGTGTGCTTGAAGTACCGTATCCGGTTGCCCGATGAGGCGGGGGGGCATGTTCTGAGCGTGACCGATTGGATGTATCTTGCTCCAAGCGGCGTGATCGTGAACCGAAGTCAGTTTCGCAAGTTTGGCGTCAAAGTGGCCGAACTGGTTGCCACCATGCGAAAAGTGGAGGCTGCATGACAGATTGGAACGGTAAAAAATACTGGCTTGTGGGGGCAAGTGAGGGACTGGGCCTTGCTCTCGCGCACAAGCTGAATTCTGCCGGGGCCGAAGTCATTCTGTCGGCTCGCAACGAAGACCGTCTAGCAGATGCTGTCGCCAAGATGCCGGGCCGCGCAAAGGCCGTGCCAATGGACGTGGCCAGCGATGCAAGCGTGGCCGAAGCGGCGCAAGCCGTGGGGCAGGTCGATGGCATGGTTTTTCTTGCCGGTGTGTATTGGCCCATGACCGCGCAGGATTGGACGCCCGAGCAGGTGACTGCCATGGCAGATGTCAATTTCACCGGCGCCGTACGTGTTTTGGGGCAGGTCGTACCGCAAATGGTGCATCGAGATGATGGCCATATCGTGCTGACAGGGTCTCTTGCCGGATTTCGCGGGCTTCCCGGTGCAATTGGGTATGGCGCGTCAAAGGCGGGGGTCATGTCTTTAGCCGAATCCCTCAGGGCCGATTTGTGGCGAAGTGGGGTGCGCGTGCAATTGGCCAATCCCGGGTTCATCAAAACCCGCCTGACCGAGAAGAACCGCTTTCACATGCCCTTCCTGATGGCCCCCGAAGAGGCCGCGCAGCACATGTTTGAACTGATGTGCGATGACAGAGCCTTCAATCGCAGTTATCCTTGGGGTTTCAGCCTTGTCTTTCGTATGGCGCGGTTTCTGCCGAATTGGGCCTACTACAGGCTTTTTGCGTAAGATCAAAGACGCGTGTTCCCTGCGCGGGCAAGCTGCCAGACAATGATGCGAACAGGAGGACTCGATGCTTGATATTAGCACGTACAAGATCGCTCAGGTGATCCTGATGGCGCGCGAGCTAGACCGGGCCGAGGGTGAGTTGCGCGCCTTTATCGACCGGCTGACCGAAGAGGAACAAGCCAGCCTAGTGGCTGTCATGTGGATCGGACGGGAAAGCTTTACGGCCGATGATCTGGAAGAAGCCAAGCGCACGGCGATGCACGAAGCGACAACGCCGACAGCCGACTACCTGCTTGGCACGCCACACTTGTCGGACCACCTTGAAAATGGTCTCGATGAACTGGGCATTTCGGTGGTTGACGATGAAGACGACCTCGTGCGCGGCGGGTAAGGCCTGTCGCGAAACGCCTCATGCAGATTGTACGAAACGCACGTACGTTTCGTACAAAAGACACCGTGCGGCCTGTTAATCTTGCGGGGGCCGTAGAAAATACCGACGCGATACCGACATGAAACCAACGCGGTACAGACAGGGTTTTTCCTTGTTAACCAGAGGGTTGTTCCCGATTCGCGTGGCCTGCGTACCGTTCGGGTAAATCAGATCGACCCAGCCAGTCCTGCCAGCTACGCCGAGGCGCGTTCGACCCCTTCGGCAATGGCTTGACGGAGCTTTTTCTCAAGTGCCTTTTGCTTGGCCTCCGAGTAGAACTTCAGGCCGAACATATCCTTGACGTAAAAGGTGTCGACCACCTGCTCGCCATAGGTCGCGATAACTGCCGAGTTGATATAGATATTGTTGTTCGCCAGCGTGCGCGTCAGGTCGTACAACAAGCCGGGCCGGTCACGGGTATCGACCTCGATGATGGTGTAGATTTCCGACCCTTCGTTGTCGAAGGTGATATGTGTCGGCACCTTGAAGGCGCGTTCGCGCTTCTTGATCTTGTCGCGTGACTGAATGGCCTCTGTCGCGACGACTTCGCCCTTGAGTGTCTTGTGGATCATCTGGCGCAAGCGCGGCAGGCGGTCGGCCTCATAGGGGTGGCCATCTGCATCCTGAACCCAGAAGGCCGCCGTCGCGAAGCCATCCTTCGTGGTATAGGTCCGGGCATCGACGACATTGGCGCCCACAAGCGCCAAGGCCCCCGCCAGACGTGAGAATATACCGGGATGGTCCGCAAGGGCGAAGCAGGCCCGTGTCGCGTCGCGGTCCGCGTCGATGGCAAGGTCAATGGCGATCTCGTCCGTTCCCAAGTCGCGCAGCAGCTTGGCAAAGACAACATGTGCCGTGACATGCAGTCCTTGCCAATATGGCGGGTAATGCCGAGCTTTTTCGCGCTTGAGGTCTTTGGCGGGCCAGTCTGAGAGCTCTTGTGTAAGGTTGCGTTTGGCGTCCGAGCCTCGTTGCTCGCGATTGAGGTCTTCCAGGCCGCCTTCCATGGCGCGGCGGGTTTGCCTGTAAAGCGCGCGCAGAAGCGAGGCTTTCCAGTTGTTCCATGTGCCGGGCCCGACCCCACGGATGTCACAGACGGTCAGCACGCACAGCAGGTCCAGACGCTCCTTGGTCTGAACCGCCTTGGCGAAATCACGAACTGTCCGCGGATCGGCAATGTCGCGTTTTTGCGCCATATCCGACATCAGCAGGTGATACCGCACGAGCCATTCCACGGTATCCACTTCCTTGGCCTTCAGGCCAAGGCGCGGCGCCACCTTTCGGGCGATGCGCGCGCCGACGATCGAATGATCCTCGTCCCGGCCTTTCCCGATGTCATGCAGGAGAAGCGCCACATAAAGGACCTTTCGATTCACCCCTTCTTCAAGAATCGATGAGGATAGAGGCAGGTCTTCTTCCAACTCGCCGCGTTCTATCTGGGCGAGGTTGGAAATGCATTGGATCGTGTGCTCGTCTACCGTGTAGCTGTGATACATGTTGAACTGCATCAGTGCGACGATGGGTTCGAATTCCGGGATGAAAGCGGACAATACGCCAAGTTCGTTCATCCGCCGAAGCGCCCTCTCGGGGTTGCCGTGCTTCAGGAGCAGATCAAGGAACAGCTTCTGGGCGCGGCGGTCATTGCGCATCGTGTCATCGATGAGATCGAGATTGGCCGTGACCAACCGCATTGCATCGGGATGAATAAGCAACCCGGTGCGTAACCCCTCCTCGAAAATACGTAGCAGGTTTAGCGGTTCGGACAGGAATGCGGCCTCATCGACAATCGCAAGGCGGCCGCGCACCTCCTCGTAACCCTCCTTCAGTTTGCGTTTGCGCCGGAAGATGCGCTGTAACAGGGGTTCGGATTTGGCATGTGCGGCTTCAAGCTTGGTCAGGAAGATGCGCGTCAAATCTCCGACCTGCGTCGTGTGCCGGAAATAATCCTGCATGAAGTGTTCGACCGCACGTCGCCCGGCCGTGTCGCGATAGCCCATGCGCTCGGCCACCTCGACCTGCAAGTCGAAGGTGAGTTGATCGGTGGCCCGTTTGGTGATCAGGTGAATATGGCAGCGCACTGCCCAAAGGTAGCTTTCGGCGCGGGCGAAGGTGTCGAATTCATCCTCGGTGAACACTCCAAGCGCCACCAGTTCGGCCACGTTTTCAACCCTGTGGAGGTACTTGGCAATCCAGAACAAAGACTGGAGATCGCGCAGGCCGCCTTTCCCTTCTTTGACGTTGGGTTCGACCATAAAGCGCTGACCGCCCTGCTTTTCGTGGCGGTTGTCGCGTTCTTCGAGTTTCGCTTCGATGAACTCGCGCTCGGTGCCTTCGAACAACTCGTGCCAGAGACGTTTCTTGAAATGGTCGGCAAGCTGCCTGTCGCCCGCAAGAAAACGGTTTTCCAACAGTGCCGTGCGAATGGTGAAATCCTCGCCACCAAGGCGCAAACAGTCGCGGATCGTACGGCTTGCGTGGCCGACCTTCAGCTTCAGGTCCCACAGGATGTAGAGCATGGTTTCTATCACGCTCTCGGCCCATGGGGTGATTTTGTAAGGGGTCAGAAACAGCAGATCGACATCCGATTGCGGTGCCATTTCCCCACGTCCATAGCCGCCCACGGCAAAAACGCTCAGACGTTCGGAATCCGTTGGGTTGGAAAGGGCGTGAATATACTGGGTCGTGACCTCAAGCGCACTCAAAATTACACAATCCGTCAGCCAACTGTAGGCCCGGACGGTGGGGCGAGCGGCAAATGGGTGCTCTGAAAAGCCCGCGGCGATAGCCTCACGTCCTTGCTTCATTGCCTCCGATAAGATCGCGGTTGCCGAACGTCGCAGGGCAGTGGTATCCCCCTGTGCCTCTTTAGCTGCGCGTTGAAGGTCCTCATGAATCCTAGGCGCATCGAAAATGTCGAGCGCAGGGCAGATCAGGTCATCGGGCAGGTGAATGGCGTCTTTCATTGCGGATCAGGATAGGGGCGGCTTAGAAGCCAGCCCCGCCAAAGCCTCGCGGTGCTGGGTCCAAAACAACAACCTGCTGATCGCGGATCGTGGCCACGGCCAGACCGCGTTCGTTCGTGCCATCCGCGCGGAAGCGAAAGACGCCGCCGACACCTTGGAAACCCGCCGATTGCGTCAGGCGTGCCCGGCTCAGGGCGTCACGGCTACCGGATTTGGCCAAGGCACCAATGGCTGCGATGCCGTCATACGCCAGACCGCTGATGACGTGCGGAGTATGCCCGTTCGCCGCCTGAAAGCGTGACTTGAAGGCTGCGCTGCGCTGCGGATCTGGAATGGCGAACCAACCACCTTGCACGCCGGGAAGTGAGGTTGTTTGGGCGGGAACATCCCAACGTGAAAGGCCGATGTACTGGGTATTTGCAGGGCTCAGGCCCGCTTCGGGCAGCATTTGCGAAAACAAAGGCAAAGCGCCTGCCGTGTTCGAGGTCATGAAAATCGCATCGGCATTGGATTGTGCCGCGGCGGCCCGAATTTTCGGTACAGCCGAGGCAACGCCCTGTTGCGAAAATTCATAGCCGACCGATCCGGCAAATTGTGACCCGCTTGCATTGACGGCCTGCTCAATCGCGTTGCGGCCAAGCTGTCCGGCAAGATTGTCGGAGTAGACCGCGAGAATACGTTTCTTGCCCTGTCTGGAGGCGAAACCCGCGAGACGGCTGGCTGTCGTGTTGAAAGTCTGGCCAAGGATAAAGAGGTTGCCGCCCGCAATTGTCGGATTGTTGGAAAAGGCGAGGACGTTTACGCCCTTGTCCGCAACCGCCACGGCAGCGGCATTCGCGGATTCGGCATGTAGCGGGCCTACAATGATTCGCGCACCATCGGCCACGGCGTTACGTGCCGCGGTTTGCGCCTGTGCCGGGTTGCCCGCGGTGCCGTAAACGCGCAGGTCGATTTGCACACCCTGAAGGTCAGCTGCGGCAAGCCGTGCCGCTGCTTCAAGGTCGCGAGCCAGAGTTTGTTCTTGCGGGCTTGTTGCACCATGCGGAACCAAAAGAGCAACAGCCACAGGTTTCGACGGGTTGATCGCAGACCCTCCCCCGGCTGGTCCCGAAAGCGAAACCGGCTGACAGGCGGCAAGCCAGACCAGCGAGAATAGAATCATCAGGCGGCTGAGTGCCTTGCGGGCGGGGGACAAAACGGCGAACATGGGTACTCCTCAACTCCGGTGTTGCGTTAGGGCATGGGCCCGAGGCGACGTCGGGCCGATAATAAACGTCATGTGGGGCGGGTCCAGTGGTGAATCAGACAGCGGCGAAACTGAGCCCGGGGCTTTACCTCGTGGCCACCCCCATAGGGGCGGCACACGATATAACCCTGCGCGCGCTCGACTTGCTCGGGGCGGCGGATGTGATCGCCGCCGAAGATACGCGAAGCCTGCGCAAGCTGCTTGATATTCATGGCATACCTTTGGACGGGCGGCCCGTTGTCGCTTATCACGATCATAGCAAGTCAGCAGTGCGAGAGCGGCTTTTACAGGACATCTCGGCTGGAAAATCGGTTGTTTACGCTTCGGAGGCGGGGACGCCGATGGTGGCCGATCCGGGGTATGATCTGGCGCGTGAAGTGATCGCTGCGGATTTGCCGTTGGTGTCGGCGCCGGGCCCGTCAGCGGTGATCGCGGCGCTGACCGTGTCGGGCCTGCCGACAGACCGATTTTTCTTTGCGGGTTTTCTGCCCAATGCGTCGGGCAAGCGAAAAACTGCCTTGCGCGAGGTTGCCCCCGTACCCGGAACCCTGGTGTTCTACGAATCGCCCAAGCGTGTTGCGGCCATGCTGCGCGACGCGTCCGAGGTTTTGGGGGCGTCGCGCCGTGCGGTGGTGTGCCGTGAGTTGACCAAGAAATTCGAAGAGGTCCTGCGCGGCAGTTTGCAGGAATTGGCAGACACCTGTGCCGAACGGACCATGAAAGGGGAAATCGTCGTTTTGGTGGATCGTGGAGATTTACCAAATGTTGACGAAGCTGACCTAGACTCGGTCCTGCGTGATGTATTGCGCGAGAAAACCGTGAGGGATGCGGCCGATGACGTGGCTGCAAAATTGGGCCTGAAGCGGCGACAGGTGTATCAGCGTGCCTTGCAACTGGCCGACGACGACATGTACGACAAGTGAAGACATCTGACTCAGAGGGACGAACTCCGGCACGCTCTCGGCAATTCCGTGGCCAAAACGCTTACCTTTCCGGAATTGCGGCAGAGAAAATTGTCGCTCAGGCTTATCAGAACCTCGGGGTCTCCCTGCTGGAGAAACGTTGGCGTGGGCAGGGCGGTGAGATTGACATGATCTTCCAGTGTGGCAAGGAAATCGTGTTCTGCGAAGTGAAGAAGGCCCGCAGTTTCGATGAGGCGATTGCTCGCCTGAGACCCGACCAGATGCGGCGCATCCATCACGCGGCGTCAGAGTACCTTGGGCAGGTGCCATCGGGGCAGCTGTCGGAGGTCCGGTTCGATCTGGCCGTGGTCGATGAAAGCGGGCAGGTCCGGATCATGCAAAACGCTTTCAGTCATTTCTGATTTGCGCTTGCACGCGGCATGGCCCATGTAGGTTGAAACCAGAGACCTTGGGGGCTGCCGATGAAAATCGCCTTTCAGATGGACCCGATCGGGCCAATCGACATCAACGCCGACAGCACGTTCCGCATCGCCGAAGAGGCGCAGGCGCGCGGGCATGATCTTTTTTATTATACGCCGGATCGCCTGTCATACGTGGAAGGCCGGGTGATGGCCCGGGGGTGGCCCTTGCGTGTGCAGCGCGTCGAGGGGGACCATTTCGAACTTGGCGACGAGACCACTGTCGACCTTTCGGACTTCGATGTTGTCTGGCTGCGTCAGGACCCGCCGTTTGACATGTTCTACATCACCACGACGCATCTGTTGCAGCGGTTGACGCCGGAAACACTTGTCGTGAACGATCCGTTCTGGGTGCGGAATTTTCCGGAAAAACTCCTGATTCTGGATTTCCCCGAATTGATGCCACCCACGGCCATTGCCCGCGATCTGGACGCAATTCGTGAATTCAAGGCGGCACATGGCGATGTGATCCTCAAGCCGCTCTACGGTAACGGTGGGGCGGGGGTGTTCCACCTGCCCGAGTCGGACCGGAACCTGAGCGCCTTGCACGAACTCTTCACCGGGTTCAGCCGTGAACCCCTGATCGTGCAGAAATTCCTGCCCGAAATCAAAAACGGCGATAAGCGCGTGATCTTGGTGGATGGTGAGCCTGTTGGTGCCATCAATCGCATCCCCGGTGAGGGGGAAACCCGATCGAACATGCATGTCGGCGGGCGGCCCGAGAAAGTGGCGCTTACCGACCGTGACCGCGAGATTTGCGCGGCGATTGGCCCGCTCTTGCGTGAGAAAGGCCAAATTTTCGTGGGGATCGACGTGATCGGCAACTACCTGACCGAGATCAACGTGACGTCGCCTACCGGTATTCAGGAACTTGAACGTTTCGACGGCGTCAACGTGGCCGCCAGAATTTGGGAGGCCATCGAGGGGCGGCGCAAATGAGCCTTATTCGGCCTGCGCTTAATCTGTCCTTGCGGCTTTTCGAGCGGCCTCATCTGGCACGCGTGAAGGCGCCTGAGAAACTGCGGCGAAGTTTCGAGAGAAAGGCGCGATTCTGGTTCCGTGCTCCGCGCGGTAGCACGTTCCGGAACGAGGTCGTGGATGGTGTCCCGGTTATTTGGGCTGATGGGCCGGGAGTGCAGGAGAATGGCCCGGTCATCTTGTATTTTCATGGGGGTGGCTATGTCTTTGGCTCGGCCAGGACGCACCGGGCGATGTTGGCGCGCCTGTCGCAACTGACAGGTTTGCGTGCGTGCCTTGCAGATTACAGGCTGGCGCCTGAGAATGCCTTTCCTGCCGCCCTCGAAGATGCCCTGAGCGTTTACATCGAATTGGCCGCGCGCCCCGGCGGGGTCATCATCGGGGGGGATAGTGCCGGGGGTGGTTTGTCCTTTGCGCTGTTGGCCGAAATCCTCAAGCACGGCCTGAAAAAGCCTTTGGGCTGTTTCGCTTTTTCGCCCCTCACGGATATCGGGTTTACGGGCGATAGCGTCGTGCGAAACGGAAAGGCCGACGTCGTGCTGCCGGTCGAGCGGACCAGCGAAATGGCCGAAATGTATCTGCAAGGGGCGCCTGAACGCGACCCGCGCGCATCCCCTCTCTTTGCCCGGTTTTCCGGTGCTCCGCCGGTCTGGATCGCGGCGGGCACCACGGAAATTCTATTGGACGACACGCGGCGCATGGCCACCCATTTGCGCGAAGAGGGTGCCGATGTGACCGAGGTGATCGAAGAGAATGTGCCGCATGTCTGGCCGATTTTTCACAACCTGCTACCCGAGGCAGAGGCGACCCTGAAACAGGTGGCGGATTGGATCATGCCTCGGTCGGGACGCTGAGGCGATAACTGACAGCCTCGGCCACATGCGGGCGGCGCACGGTATCGGCCCCCTCCAGATCGGCAATCGTGCGCGCGACACGCAGAACCCGGTGATAGCCGCGCGCCGTGAGGCCAAAGCGTTCAGCCATGCGGTTGATCAACTCGCGTCCTTCGGTATCCGGGTTGGCGATTTCCTCCAGCGTCTCGCCTTCTGCATCCGCGTTGAGATGCAGCTTCGCTTTATCGGCAAAGCGGGCATTTTGCACCTCGCGTGCCGTAGTGACCCGCGCGGCCACCTCGGCGCTGCTGTCACCTGATGGCGGTAGGTCAAGGTCGGTGAAAGCCACTGGCGGCACCTCGATCCGTAGGTCAAAGCGATCCATGAGTGGCCCAGAGATGCGCCCCATGTAATCGGCCCCGCATTGTGGCACGCGGGCACATGCGCGGGACGGATCGGAGAGATACCCGCATTTACATGGGTTGGCAGCCGCGACCAGCATGAAGCGACAGGGGTATTTCACATGCGCGTTCGCGCGGGCAACGATGACCTCGCCGGTCTCGATCGGTTGCCGTAGCGTTTCCAAAACAGTGCGCGGAAACTCGGGAAATTCGTCCATGAACAACACACCGTTATGTGCAAGGCTGATCTCACCCGGTGAGGCCCGCCGCCCACCCCCTACAATCGCCGCCATCGAGGCTGTGTGATGTGGTTCACGGAAGGGGCGGGTACGGTTAATTCCACCCTCGTCCAGCAATCCCGCCAGCGAATGGATCATCGAAGTTTCCAAGGCTTCTGGCGCGGTCAGCGGCGGTAGAATGCCGGGCAGACGCGCGGCCAGCATGGATTTACCGGACCCCGGTGTGCCGACCATCATCAGGTGATGGCGCCCGGCCGCGGCGATTTCCAAGGCGCGTTTGGCGCGTTCCTGCCCCTTCACGTCAAGCAGGTCGCGCCCCGAGATATTGGTGCTGACCTCGCCCGGCTCGGCGGGGGGCAGCGGGGATTGGCCAGTATAATGGCGCACGACATCGGCGAGACTTGCAGCACCGATGACCTGTGCGGCCCCAACCCATGCGGCCTCGGCCCCGGATGCCTTGGGGCACAGAAGCGTGCGGTCTTCCTCGGCGGCGGCCATGGCAGCAGGCAAGGCGCCTATGACCGGGATAAGCGACCCGTCAAGCGACAGTTCCCCAAGGCTACAGGTGCCTTCGACCGCATCGGCCGGGACGATTTCAAGCGCGGCCAAAAGCGCCAAGGCAATGGGCAAATCGAAATGGCTGCCCTCCTTGGGTAGGTCCGCAGGGCTGAGGTTGATGGTAATGCGCTTGGAAGGCAGCGCTATTGCCATGGAACTAAGCGCGGTGCGCACACGGTCCCGGGCTTCGCTGACGGCCTTGTCGGGTAAACCCACCAAAGAAAACGCAGGCATCCCGGGTGTCACGGCGCATTGCACTTCGACTTGCCGGGCATCGACCCCTTCGAAGGCGACGGTGTAGGCGCGCGCGACCATGTTTGGAGACCCTTGATTAAACTTGGTTAACCATGGGTAGCGCCTTTATGGTTGAGGAAGTGTTAACAAGGCCGGAATCTGGACCTGTGAGGCATGGGCCTTCAACGTCAGGCCGGGTCAGGGGCGATGGTTGATGGAGTGTGCCTTCCATCCCTCGGTTCCGTGGCGCAGTTCGGTAACAGACAGGTTGTCGATACGATGTCCGAAGGCTTCATATGCGGTGACGCGCAGGGCTTTCTGGATCTGGGTCAGAATGGCGCCGAAATGGGCGACGGCGACGATGTCCTTTTCGGGGTGGCTATCCATCACGCGCTGGATGGCCGTGTTCACGCGATGCGTTACCTCAAACCAGCTTTCGCCGCCCGGGGGGCGGATGTCACCGGGGGTGTCCCAAAACGCGCGCAGGTGATCTTGGTCGGCAATCGTATCGAAGGCCTGCAATTCCCACTGTCCAAAATGAATTTCCCGCAAGTCTGGGTCATGTGGCAACCGAAGGCGATTTCCCGTGATCGCATCCGCCGTGCCTGATGCACGGATGAGGTCGGATGAGATGACAACGGCCTCTTGCGGCAGATGCGCCGACAGGCGCTCAATACGCGCCGTATCACTTAGATCGGCTGGTATATCCGACCAACCAACCATGGATTTGGCATGGGTGGGGCCATGACGCACCCAGAACACGCGCGTCACGGCAATGTCCCCTTCAGAACCTGTGGCAGTCCTGCAATCACGTTGACCACAAGCTCTGCTTCGGCGGCCAGCTTCTGGTTCAACTCGCCCTGTGCTTGCCGAAAGCGCCTTGCAAGCGCGTTCTCGGGCACCACAGACAGACCGACTTCGTTCGAGACGACGATAACCGGAGCAGGACATTGGGCAAGGCCATCGAACAGGGCGGATTCGGCCTTGGCAATATCATTCTCCGCAAGCAGGTGATTGCTTAGCCACATCGTTGCGCAGTCCAAAAGCACGGCTTGATCCGCGTCGATCTTTGCCAGGGCGGCTCCTACCTCAAGGGGTTCTTCAATCGTATACCAATCCTCACCGCGCGTTGCCTTGTGGCGCGAGACCTTATCGCGCATCTCGTCATCGAAAATCTGTGCTGTGGCAAAATATGTCAGGCTACGCTCGGCCCTTTTTACCAAGGTTTCCGCAAATGCGGATTTGCCTGACGCTGCCCCGCCAAGAACCAGGGTAAGTTTGGGAAGCATCTTTTTCTGGCCCTGTTTTGATCCGATCCTGCGCAGACTGCGTACCACTTGGTAACTGACGACAAAAGGATGGAAGTCAAGGACCGTCAGATAGGGGGTCAAACGATGGCACTAGACATACCGCAGTCAAACTCAATGTCTCGCTCGGCGATGAAGGCCGAATTGCTGGATGCGGAAACCGAGTTGAAACTCGCCTATGCATGGCGCGATGATCGTGACGAAGAGGCGCTTCATCGGTTGATCAACGCCTATATGCGCTTGGCAATTTCCATGGCGGCCAAATTCAAACGCTATGGTGCGCCAATGAATGACCTCATTCAGGAGGCGGGACTTGGCCTTATGAAGGCGGCTGACAAGTTTGATCCTGACCGTGGCGTACGGTTCTCAACCTATGCCGTTTGGTGGATCAAGGCCTCGATCCAGGACTATGTGATGCGCAACTGGTCGATGGTGCGCACGGGATCAACCAGCAGTCAAAAATCGCTGTTCTTCAACATGAAGCGTGTTCAGGCTCGTATCGAGCGCGAAGCCATGGCGCAGGGCGAGGAACTGGATGGGTATCAGCTACGCGAAATGATCGCTCATGAAGTGGGTGTGCCACTTCGTGATGTAGAAATGATGGAAGGGCGCCTTTCGGGCTCCGATTTTTCATTAAACGCAACGCAGTCTGCTGAAGACGAAGGGCGTGAATGGATTGATACGATCGAAGACGATGCGCCACGCGGCGATGAGGTGGTCGAGAAGGACCATGACCGAGAGGCGTTGCGAAAGTGGCTGAACGAAGCCATGGGTAAGCTGAATGATCGCGAACGGTTTATCGTTCATGAACGCAAGCTGCGGGATGCGCCGCGGACGCTTGAAAGCCTTGGAGGTGAGCTTGGTCTAAGCAAAGAGCGCGTAAGACAGCTTGAATCGGCAGCATTTCAAAAAATGCGCAAGCACCTTGAACGGCAAGGCGCGGAGGTGCAAAACCTCTTGGTATGAGCCGCGTTTTTATATTTTGGGTTGCCATGGTCTGTGCTTCGCCTTTGGCGGCACAGGATATTCTGGTTATCGGTGAAATCCATGACAACCCGGCGCATCATGAGACACAAGCCGAATTGGTACAGTCTTTTTCACCTAAGGCGCTTGTTTTCGAAATGCTGACATCCGAGCAGGCAGGCCAAGTCACGCCCTCGGTTCGCAATGATATGAAAGCTTTGGCCGATGCCGTGAGTTGGGCCGATTCCGGTTGGCCCGATTTTGCGATGTATTACCCGATTTTCGAGGCCGCACCAGAGGCGCGGATTTATGGCGCACAAGTCCCTCGTGATGTTGCACGTGCCGCTTTTGAAAAGGGAGTTGCCGAGAGTTTCCTGGGGGATGCCATACGCTTTGGATTGACCGAACCTTTGCCAGAGGCAGAGCAAGACCAGCGAGAAGCGATGCAGATGGTCGCGCATTGCGATGCCTTGCCCGACCATCTGGTGCCCGCCATGGTGGATATTCAGCGCCTGCGTGATGCAGAGATTGCGCGTGTTGCGATTCAGGCCATGCAGGACACGGGCGGCCCTGTGGCCGTGATCACGGGAAATGGACACGCCCGCCGCGATTGGGGGATGCCTGTTTATCTGCAGCGCGCTGCACCTGACCTTGAATTGCGGGTCATCGGACAAGCCGAAGACGGAAGCGAGTTGCGCGGCATATTTGATGAGGTCATTTCGGCCCATCCGGTGGACCGCCCTGATCCTTGCGCCGCCTTCCAATAGCCATGCCCTTGCCCCTTGATCGGGCAGGGCCTAGTGTCGCCGTGGGGTTCAAGGGGACGCGCCCATGCTGGCATCGAAACGCATACTTCTGATCATCGGCGGCGGCATCGCGGCCTTCAAATCGCTTGACCTGATCCGCCGCCTGCGGGAACGGGGCGCACAAGTCACGCCTGTCTTGACACGTGCGGGAGAGGAGTTCGTGACTCCTCTGTCGGTGTCTGCCTTGGCCGGACAAAAGGTGTTCCGTGATCTTTTCGACCTCACCGATGAGGCCGAGATGGGACATATCGAACTTAGTCGCAGTGCGGATTTGATCGTTGTGGCCCCGGCCACGGCGGATTTGATGGCGAAGATGGCACAGGGCCATGCCGACGATCTGGCCTCTACCCTTTTGCTGGCCACCGATACCCCGGTGATGGTGGCCCCGGCGATGAATGTCCGCATGTGGGAGCATCCCGCAACACAGCGCAATATCGCGACCCTCAAGAGCGACCGCATTCATTTTGTTGGGCCGAACGAGGGCGATATGGCCTGTGGTGAGCATGGACCGGGCCGCATGGCGGAACCGATGGAAATCGTGGCCGCGGTCGAGGCGGCTTTGGCCGATGGCCCCTTGGCCGGCAAGCGTGTTTTGGTCACCTCCGGCCCCACGCATGAACCGATTGATCCGGTACGGTACATTGCGAACCGCTCCTCCGGGGCGCAAGGTACCGCGATTGCGCGTGCGTTGTCCGCTCTGGGGGCCGAGGTGGTTTTCGTGACTGGGCCAGCGGATGTCGCGCCGCCCGAAGGGGTTGAGGTTGTCCGGGTAGAAACCGCGCAAGAGATGCTTGAGGCGGTTCAATCTGCGCTTCCCGTCGAAGCGGCGGTTTTCGCCGCCGCGGTTGCCGATTGGCGGGTGGCCAGTGCCAGCACCAGCAAGATGAAGAAAACCAAGGGCGGCTTGCCCGTGCTCGAATTCACGGAAAATCCGGATATCCTTGCCACGATCAGTCAGATGGACAAGGGCCGCCCGGCGCTCGTGGTGGGCTTTGCCGCGGAAACCGATGATGTGATCGACAATGCCACGGCCAAGCGCACGCGCAAGGGCTGTGACTGGATCGTGGCCAATGACGTGAGCCATGAGACCGGGATCATGGGCGGGAAGGACAATGACATCACTTTGATTTCGCAAGAGGGAGCCGAGGATTGGCCGCGTATGTCGAAAGAGGATGTCGCCCGCCGCCTTGCGGAACGGATCGCGCAGGCTTTGACCTGAGAGATTGAGGGTTTTGAGAAAGGTAAGAGGGCGGAAATGGTCCTGATTTCAATGATTTGGGATGAGGGCGCGGATCGTGGCCTTGGCCTGCCATCCTATGAAACGGAAGGGGCCGCGGGGGCGGACCTTCGGGCGAATTTCCCGGCAGATCAGCGGGAGGGGGTCGTCCTTGATCCCGGCGCAAGGGCCTTGGTGCCAACCGGCCTGAGACTTGCCATTCCGCAAGGCTACGAGGTGCAGATCAGGCCACGTTCCGGTCTGGCACTCAAGCATGGGATCACCCTACCCAACAGCCCCGGGACTATCGACAGCGATTATCGCGGCCCGTTGGGGGTGATCGTGATGAATGCAGGGCAAGAAACATTCGTCGTGACGCATGGGATGCGGATTGCGCAGATGGTGGTCGCGCCGGTGGTGCAGGCGCGGTTTGCATTGGCTGATGATCTGGACGCAACCAAACGGGGCACGGGTGGTTTTGGCTCGACGGGGGCCGTCTGATGTTTTTGGTTTTTGTGATGGCGGCGGTGCTTTGGGGCATGGGGGCCTTGTTAAATGCACCCAGACGCCTTCGCTGGGGCATGATCGGGATGCTTTGGGTGGGGGTCGTCCTGTTGCATTTGCTCCTGCCGGACGGGCATCCGTTAAGACTGGCCACGGGCGAAAGCCCGGCGCTTTGGCTTTTGATCGGCGGGTTCGTGGCGATTGTCGTGGCGTACCGCTGGGGATTGCAGAAGCTGCGTGCCCGTGCAGACGCAGGGCAGGAACCTGAAAAGAAAGGGTTATTTTCGGAATCTGAATTGGAGCGATACGCCCGGCACATCGTTTTGCGTGAGATCGGCGGGCCGGGACAGAAGGCCTTGAAAGAAGCCAAGGTCCTGGTGATCGGGGCCGGGGGCCTTGGATCGCCCGCGTTGATGTATCTGGCCGCTGCCGGGGTGGGCACGATTGGTGTGATTGACGACGATCTGGTGGATAACTCGAACTTGCAACGTCAAGTAATTCATAGAGATTCCGACATCGGATTGCCCAAGGTGCAATCGGCGATGCAGGCGATGCAAGCGCAGAACCCTCATGTTGAGGTAAGGCCCTTCCAACGAAGGTTGACGCCGGAGATCGCAAAGGACCTGTTTGCCGACTATGACGTGATCCTTGATGGCACGGACAATTTCGATACGCGCTATCTGGCCAATGCGACCTGTGTGGAACTGGGTAAACCGCTGATTTCCGGCGCCCTGTCCCAGTGGGAAGGACAGGTGAGCGTCTTTACTCCGCATCGCGGAACCCCTTGTTATCAATGCATTTTCCCCGAAGCTCCGGCTGCCGGTTTGGCCCCGTCCTGTGCCGAGGCCGGGGTGGTGGGGCCGCTGCCCGGTGTGGTGGGGTCAATGATGGCCGTGGAGGCGGTGAAACTGATTTCCGGGGCGGGGCAGGCGCTATTGGGGGAAATTTTGATCTATGATGCGCTTTGGGGCGAGACACGCAAGATTGCCATTCACCCGCGCAAAGATTGCCCTATCTGTCAGAAAACAAAAGAAAAAGGAGCCTGAGCTATGGCGAACCCGCTGCTTGAAAACTGGGATGGTCCGTTCAAACTGGCCCCTTTCGATGAGATCTCTGACGAACACTTCGAACCGGCCTTCGAGGAGGCGCTAGAGGCGGCGCGGGAGGAGGTCGTGGCGATTGCCGAAAACCCGGAAAAACCCAGCTTTGCCAATACGATAGAAGCCTTGGAGGCGAGCGGGGAGCAATTGGATAAAGTGCTGTCGGTATTTTTCACCGTGGCGGGGTCGGACAGCAACGCAAAACGGCAGGAATTGCAGCGGGAATTCAGCCCGAAGCTGGCGGCCTATTCTTCGGAAGTCACTGGAAATAAAGCGCTTTTTGAGCGGATCGAGGCGCTTTGGCAAAGTCGTGACAACCTTGATCTGACCGATGAACAACAACGGTTGCTGATGCTGACGCGGCGGCGGTTCGTGCGGGCGGGGGCGGCGTTGAGCGGCGAATCGGACAAGCGGATGCGCGAGATCATGGGGCGGCTGGCCGAATTGGGGACGCAGTTCACGCAAAACCTGCTGGCTGATGAATCCGGCTGGTATATGGAACTGGACGAACAAGCCCTTGAAAACCTTCCCGAATTTGTCGTGTCCTCGGCACGGGAAGCCGGGCGTGAGAAGGGGTTGGAGACCCCGGTGATCACGTTATCGCGATCGTTAATTGTTCCCTTCCTGCAATTTTCGCCCCGACGGGACCTGCGCGAAAAGGCGTTTCGGGCATGGGAGGCACGGGGCGCCATGGGCGGTGAAACCGACAATCGGGCGATTTGCGCCGAGATATTGCGGTTGCGAGAGGAGCGGGCGCAACTTCTGGGGTATGAGAATTTCGCGGCCTATAAATTGGAAACCGAAATGGCGAAAACGCCGGACCGGGTGCGCGATTTGCTGATGCAGGTCTGGGAACCCGCCAAGGCACAGGCCGAGCGGGACGCCGATGTGCTGACCGAAATGATGCAAGCCGATGGAATCAATGCAGAATTACGGCCCTGGGACTGGCGTTACTATGCCGAGAAGCGGCGGCAGGCGGAGCATGATTTGGACGAGGCGGCGGTGAAACCGTATCTGTCGCTGGAGGCGATGATCGAGGCGGCCTTTGGCACGGCTAATCGGCTGTTCGGGTTGGAGTTCAAGGAGCTGGATGTGCCGCTTTATCACCCCGATTGCCGGGCGTGGGAGGTGAGTCGGAACGGTGCCCATATCGCTGTTTTCATTGGAGATTACTTTGCCCGCGCCTCGAAGCGGTCGGGGGCGTGGTGTAGCGCCATGCGCGGACAGGCTAAGATTCCGAAAACACAGGGGCCGGTGGTTTTAAACACCTGCAATTTCGCCAAGGGCGATCCGGCACTGTTGTCTTATGACGATGCGCGGACCCTGTTTCATGAGTTCGGGCACGCCCTGCATCACCTGCTGTCGGACGTAAATTATGGAAGTATTTCAGGGACTTCCGTGGCGCGGGACTTTGTCGAGCTGCCCTCGCAGCTGTATGAACATTGGCTTGAGGTGCCGGAAGTCTTGGAGAAATACGCGCGTCATTACCAGACGGGGGAGGCTATGCCCCCGGAATTATTGGAAAAAATGCTGAAGGCGGCGAATTTCGACCAAGGGTTCCAGACTGTTGAGTATGTCGCTTCGGCCATGGTGGATTTGACGTTCCACGAGGGCGGCGCGCCCGGTGATGTAATGGATAAGCAATTGGAAACGCTTGATAAATTGGGGATGCCGGAGGCTATCACCATGCGCCATGCAACGCCGCAGTTTGCGCATGTCTTTGCAGGCGATGGATATTCCAGCGGTTACTATAGCTACATGTGGTCGGAAGTGATGGATGCGGATGCCTTTGCCAGCTTCGAGGAAGAGGGCGGGCCATTTGATGAAGAGCGGGCCAAGGCCTTGGAATCGCACATTCTTTCCAAGGGCGGGTCGGCAGACCCGGAGGCGCTTTATACCGCGTTCCGGGGGCGGATGCCGGGGGTTGAGGCGCTGCTCAAGGGGCGGGGATTGGCGGCCTGAGGTCGTCCCGCTTTACCTTTGTTTAACCTTCGTACGAGTCGTACGACAAACCCCCTATTTTCGTACGAAAATCAGGGGGGGTGCGGAAATGTATCGTACGAGTCGTACGAAATGGCGGCAGGAGGGGCGAAAAAGGTTAACGCGTTAACCTTTTGCCGCCGTTAACCTTTGCACATTCTGTACAGAGACCCCCGCAGTTCTGTACAGAAATCGGCACTTTGCGCCGGAGGTCTGTACAGGTTGTACAAATCTCAGCCCTCGGGCGTACTTTCGATCAGGGTGCTGATGATCGCCTTGGCGCTGTCGGAGTTCCAATGGGCGTCACCGCGCAGGCGGGCGATCTCTTGCCCCTCGGTATCGAGGATCAAGGTGATGGGCAGGCCGAACACCCCCATCTCGCGGGCAAGCTGCCCCTTGGGGTCGCGGTGGAGGGGCAAGTTGGCGACACCGATTTCGTCGAAGAACTTTTTCATCGCGGGGGGCGCGTTGCGGCCCGTGGCGATGGTGACGACCTCGAACCCCTCGCCGCCCAGTTGGCTTTGAAGGTCTGACAGCATGGGCATTTCCACGCGGCAGGGTGCGCACCATGTGGCCCAGAAATTCAGCACGATATGCTTGCCCTGATAATCGGCGAGAGTCATGGTGCCGCCATCTTCGGTGGTGAAGGGGGTTTGCGAGACCTCCTTGCCCTCGGCATGGAAGTTCAGCTTTTTCATGTCGCCGTCGCGCAGGGCGTTGAGCGTATCGAGGTCTGCCGCAATGGCGGTGTTTGCACCCAGACCGAGCGCCATATAAAGGAATGCGAAACGAATGAACTTCATTTTCCCTCCGAAGGGTGTGACATGACCAAGACTTCGAACGCGATGTGGGGCGGCCGCTTTGCCGCCGGGCCGGATGCGATCATGGAGGCAATTAATGCTTCGATCGGATTCGACAAGCGGTTGGCGGCGCAGGATATCGCCGGATCACGCGCCCATGCGGCCATGTTGGCCGCGACGGGTATCATAAGTGATAGTGATGCCGAGGCGATGAGGGAAGGCTTGCTCACGGTCTTGTCAGAGATCGACGAGGGGCGGTTTGAATTTTCCACGGCGTTGGAAGACATCCACATGAATGTGGAAGCGCGCCTGAAAGAGGTCATAGGCGAGCCTGCGGGCCGGTTGCACACCGGGCGGAGCCGGAACGACCAGGTGGCGACCGATTTCAAGCTGTGGGTGCGGGACCAGTTGGATGCCGCCGAGACGGGGCTTGTTGCGCTGATTGAGGCGCTTTTGGTGCAGGCCGAGGCCGGGGCCGATTGGGTGATGCCGGGCTTTACCCATTTGCAGACCGCGCAACCCGTCACATGGGGCCATCACATGATGGCCTATGTGGAGATGTTCGGGCGTGATCTGAGCCGGGTGCGCGATGCGCGGGCGCGGATGAACGAATGCCCGCTGGGGGCCGCCGCTTTGGCGGGCACGTCTTTCCCGATTGATCGGGAGATGACGGCGCAGGCCCTGGGTTTTGACCGGCCTGCGGCGAATTCACTGGATGCGGTGAGTGACCGGGATTTTGCTTTGGAATTCCTAAGTGCGGCGAGCATTTGCGCCATGCACCTGAGCCGCTTTGCCGAGGAATTGGTGATCTGGTCCTCGGCGCAGTTCCGGTTCGTGGTGCTGTCGGATCGGTTCTCGACCGGGTCGAGCATCATGCCGCAGAAGAAGAACCCCGATGCGGCGGAATTGATCCGTGCCAAGATCGGGCGGATTTTCGGGGCGAACGTGGCCCTGATGACGGTGATGAAGGGGCTGCCCTTGGCCTATTCCAAGGACATGCAGGAAGACAAGGAGCAGGTCTTTGATGCCGCGGACAACCTGATGCTGGCGCTTGCGGCGATGGAGGGTATGGTGCGCGACATGGCCCCGCAGCGCGAGGCGTTGGAAGGGGCCGCCGGAGCGGGCTTTTCGACCGCGACGGATTTGGCCGATTGGCTGGTGCGGGTTCTGGGTATGCCCTTCCGTGAGGCGCATCATGTGACAGGGGCCTTGGTGGCCAAGGCGGAGGCGAAGGGATGCGATTTGCCCGAGCTGAGTTTGGCCGAGATGCAAGAGGTGCATGGCGAAATCACGAAAGCGGTCTATGATGTACTGGGCGTGCATAACTCGGTCGCCTCGCGCGTGAGCTATGGCGGGACGGCACCGGAGCAGGTGCGCGCGCAGATCGCACGGTGGAAAGAGGTCTTGGGATGATACGGATCCTGGCGGTTCTCGGGCTTGCGGCATTGGCCGGTTGTGGCGTGGATGGGGAACCCATCCGCCCGAGCATGAACACGACGATTGGCGTGGGCAATAACGGCGTGAGTGCCTCGACCGGGGCCACTTGGACCGCCGGGCGCACGAGCGTGACGGTGGGCACCGCACTTTGAGGTACCTGTTCTTGGCGCTTGCCGTTTGGGGGGCCATCCACCCGATGGCCTATTTCCTGCAATGGTTCGGGGAAAACGGTTTTGACCTGATGGCGATGGTCGATGCCTGGCACGCCAATGCCGCGAGCAGCGGGTTGGTCTGGGACCTGACCATTGCCGCCGTGACGCTGACTGTATGGGTGATCTGGGAAAGCGTGCAACGCCGGGCGTGGCTCGGGCTTTGGGCAATACCGGCGACGTTCTGCATCGGGGTGAGTTGCGGTTTGCCGTTGTACCTGTTCCTGCGGATGGGGCGGCTGTGATTGCAAAGCGTGGCGGGTTTGCTATGACGCCCTGAAACGAAGGGCGAGGGCCATGGATCATTTTATCTATCGTGACGGGCAGTTGTATGCCGAGGACGTTCCGCTGGCCGAGATCGCGGCACAGGTGGGGACGCCTTTCTATTGCTACTCGACCGCGACGCTGACGCGGCATTTCCGGCTGTTCGACGAGGCGTTGGACGGGGTGGATCATCTGGTGTGCTATGCGGTGAAGGCGGCAAGCAACGTGGCGATCCTGAAAACGCTGGCCGAGATGGGCGCCGGGATGGACGTGGTTTCGGGCGGGGAATATGCCCGCGCCAAGGCCGCCGGGGTGCCCGGTGAGCGGATCGTGTTTTCCGGGGTCGGCAAGACGCGGGAGGAAATCGCGCAGGTTCTGGCGGGTGGTGTTCGCCAGTTCAACGTGGAAAGCGAGCCGGAGATGGCCGCGATCAGTGCGGTGGCGACTGAAATGGGCGTTGTCGCGCCCATCACCGTGCGGGTGAACCCGGATGTGGATGCCAAGACCCACGCCAAGATTGCCACCGGCAAGAGCGAGAACAAGTTCGGTATTCCGATCACCCGCGCGCGGGAGGTTTATGCCGAGGCCGCCGCCCTGCCGGGGTTGAAAGTGGTGGGCATCGACGTGCATATCGGCAGCCAGTTGACAGAGCTGGAGCCGTTCCGTTTGGCCTATGAGAAGGTGGCCGAGCTGACGGAGCAGTTGCGCGCCGATGGGCACGAGATTTCGCGCCTCGATCTGGGCGGCGGGTTGGGCATCCCCTATGCCCGCAGCAACGAGGCGCCGCCACTGCCCACGGAATACGGCCAGTTGATCAAGGACACGGTGGGCCATCTGGGTTGCGAGATCGAGATCGAGCCGGGGCGCCTGGTGGCGGGCAATGCCGGGATTTTGGTCTCGGAAGTGATTTACGTGAAATCGGGCGAGGGGCGCGATTTCCTGATCCTTGATGCGGCGATGAACGATTTGATCCGCCCGGCGATGTATGACGCCTATCACGATATCATTCCGCTGGTGGAACCCGAGGCGGGGGCCGAACAAACCCCCTATGACATTGTCGGCCCGGTCTGCGAATCGGGGGATACCTTTGCCAAGGAACGGATGATGCCCAAGGTCGAGGCCGGGGATTTGGTGGCGTTTCGCAGTGCCGGGGCCTATGGCGCAGTGATGGCGAGCGAGTATAATACCCGCCCGTTGATCCCCGAAGTTCTGGTGCATGGGCATCAATTCGCCGTCATTCGGGCGCGTCCGACCTTTGACGAGATGATAAATCGCGATACCATTCCAGAATGGCTGTGACGCGGTAGGCGCGTCGGGCCATGGATTGGATTGGAGCATGGCCCGACAGGAAACGCCCCTGACTTCCGTGATGACACGGCTGCGCTGGCCCCTGACCCTGACATGGGCGGGGTTGATTGCCGAGCGTGTGAGCCGTGCCTTCTGGCCCTTGTGGACCTTGATCGCGGCGGTGGCGGCGGCACTGATGCTGGGCCTGCACGATTTCCTGTCGATCGAGGCGTTTTGGTTTGTCGGCGTGGCGGTTGCCGTGGCGGGGCTTGTCTTTGCCGCACTGGGATTGCGACGGTTCCATTGGCCGCGCCGGGCCGAGGCCGTGGCGCGGTTGGATTCGGCGATGCCGGGGCACCCCTTGGCGGCCTTGGCCGACAGTCAGGCGATAGGTGGCGGCGACGCGGGGTCGGAGGCCCTGTGGCGGGCGCACCGGGCGCGCATGGCGGAGCGTGCGGCACAGGCGAAAGCGGTGGAGCCGGACTTGCGGCTGTCGACGCGCGATGTGTTCGGGCTGCGCTATGTTGCCCTTCTGGGGTTGATGGTGGCGCTTGTGTTCGGCTCGGTCTGGCGTGTGGGCAGCGTGGGCGACATGGCCCCGGGCGGGGCCGCTCTGGCCGGTGGACCGGCTTGGGAAGGTTGGATCGAACCGCCCGGTTATACCGGATTGCCGAGTCTTTATCTGAATGATCAGACAGGTGAAATTGCCGTTCCCGTGGGCAGTCGTGTCACGCTGCGCCTTTATGGTGAGGTCGGCGCGTTGAGCGTGGCGGAAACGGTTTCGGGCCGCACCGGGGATCTGGGCGCGGCGAGCGATGCCGAGCAGAGCTTTGATATCGTCAGCAACGGGGAGTTGCGCATCGACGGCCCCGGCGGGCAGACTTGGGAGGTAAGCGCGCTGCGCGATCTGCCGCCACAGGTTGAGGTGGCCCCGGAAATGGGCGACGTCAGTTTCGACGGGCAGATGAGCCAGCCCTTCCGTGCGCGTGACGATTACGGCGTTGTCGGCGGCATGGCGCGGTTCGATCTGGACATGGAGGCGGTCGAGCGGCGTTATGGTTTGGCGGTCGAGCCGGAGCCGCGCGCGCCGATTGAATTGGACCTGCCGATGCCGATCACCGGCGACCGGGCGGAATTTTCCGAGACCTTGATCGAGAACCTGTCCAAGCATCCGTGGGCGCATTTGCCGGTGACATTGCAGTTGAAGGTGGAGGATGCCGCGGGGCAGGCGGGCCGAAGTGCCGTGCGCGAGATGCATCTTCCGGCGCGGCGGTTCTTCGATCCGGCGGCGGCGGCGGTGATCGAACAGCGGCGTGACCTGTTGTGGAGCCGTGAGAACGGCAAGCGGGTGGCACAGGTGTTGCGTGCGATTTCGCATCGGCCCGAGGACGGGCTCTTTCGGTCGGAGACGGCTTATTTGCGGTTGCGGGTGATCCTGCGGCGGTTGGAAACCCTTGTCGATCATGGCGGGTTTGATGCCGAAGCGCGGGATACCATCGCCGAAGCTATGTGGGATCTGGCGATTATCCTTGAGGAGGGTGATATCGGTGATGCGCTGGAGCGGATGCGTGCGGCGCAGGAACGGTTGAGCGAGGCGATGCGCAACGGCGCCAGCGAGGACGAGATTCAGCGGCTGATGGACGAGTTGCGGCAGGCCACGAACGATTACATGCGCCAGAAGATGCAGCAGGCACAGCGGGAAAACCGTGAGCGGCAGCAGGATGGCGAGCAACCCAATTCTGACAACAGCCTGCAAATGACCCAGCAGGATTTGCAGGACATGATGGACCGTATCCAGGAGTTGATGGAACAGGGCCGCATGGCCGAGGCGCAGGAAGCCTTGGAGCAGTTCCAGCAGATGATGGAGAACATGCGGGTGACCGAAGGCCAGGGCCAGCAAGGGCAATCGCCCGGTCAGCAGGCCATGGAGGGCCTTGCCGAAACCCTGCGTGACCAGCAGGGCCTGTCGGATCAGGCGTTCCGAGATTTGCAGGAACAGTTCAACCCGAATTCGCAATCGGGCCAGAGCCAAGGCAATGAAGGCCGCAGCGGCGGGCAGGGGCAAGGCCAAAGCCATGACCAGCCCGGTCAAGGCCAAGGAGAAGGGCAACAGCCCGGACAGCGCGGTCAAGGGCAGGATCAGGCACAGCAGGGCCAAGGCGGGCAAGGATCGCTGGCCGACCGGCAGGAGGCGCTGCGCCGCCAGTTGGAGCAACAACGGGGTAATATGCCCGGCGGTGGTGGCGAGGCCGGGGAGGCGGCGCGCGAGTCGCTGGACCGGGCCGAGCGCGCCATGGAGGGGGCCGAGGAGGCCCTGCGCGGCGATGACCTTGGCGAGGCGATAGACCGGCAGGCCGAGGCGATGGAGGCCCTGCGCGAGGGGATGCGAAACCTTGGCGAACAACTGGCACAGGAAGGGCGGCAGCAGCAGGGCGGTCAGGGGCAGGCCCGTGGCCAACCGGGTCAACAGCAGAACGACCCGTTAGGCCGCACGCCCGGACAGGGCCAGCAGGTGGGCACGCAGGACAACCTGTTGCAGGGCGAAGACGTTTACCGTCGCGCGCGCGAGCTGCTGGATGAAATCCGGCGCCGCTCGGGCGAGGGGGAACGGCCCGAAGTGGAACTGGAGTACCTCAAGCGGCTGCTGGACCGATTTTAGGGGCGGGGCGTCGTTTACGGGGCTGTGTCAGCCGCCCGGTGTGGCCGGGCTGGACATTTCCTTCAGCCATTCGCGGACCCAGCCGAATTGGTCATCCACCTGCACGCGCAGGGCGTTGACCTGTTCGACATAGGTTTCAAGCGGTCCTGCGAGGGCGGGGACCATTTCGGCAATCCGCGGAGCATAGACATAGAGCGCCAAGAGGAGCGCCG
The DNA here is from genome assembly GCF_009669325.1 of Roseovarius bejariae. NCBI lineage: Bacteria > Pseudomonadati > Pseudomonadota > Alphaproteobacteria > Rhodobacterales > Roseobacteraceae > Roseovarius > Roseovarius bejariae. The sequence goes on along the minus strand of NZ_SZWE01000001.1, from coordinate 1,475,056 downwards.
CGAGCACGATGGCGAATGAGAACCCGCGCCTGAAGCCGCTGCTTTTGCGCGGGGTGTATTCGCGGTGTTGCAGTTCCTCAAGTTCGGAGCTGTCTTGCGTTGAGGCAGGTGCCCCCGCGTCGAGCGAGGAATTGATTTCGTCGATGTCGGGTAGCAGGTTGCGTCGCGACGATGGGTCGATGTCCTCTGCTTCGGGGGTGCTGTCCGGCGCCTGCTCTTCCTCGTCTTCCCCGCGCAGGCGGGCCATGCGCGCGCGGGCCTCGCGGGCGCGGCGATCATCGTCGTCGTGATCCTGTGTCAGGCCAAGATCGGGCTGCGATTCAAGGCTGCCGGCGCTTTCGGCGGCGCGGGCCTCGCGCTCGTGTTCGGCCTCTTCGCGCAACACGTCGGCGATGGCCGGGTCAAGCTGTCGGCGGGATGGTTCGGGGTGGTCGTCAATGTCGTCGGTTTCATCGACGTCTTGCGGCGCCTCGTCGAGGTCGTCTTCGTGTTCCGTCCCGGCCTGATCCGGCTCTGGCTCGTCCTCCGGCTCCGGCTCTGGTTCCGGCTCGTCTTCCGGCTCTGGTTCAGAGGCTGGTTCGGCTTCGGGTTCTGTCTGGTCTTCGGCTTCGGCCGCCGTTTCCTCGGGGCTGTCCCATGAGACCTGTGATGACTGAGTGGCGGGGGCCGGCTCAGATTCCGGTTCCGCCTCCGGTTCAGGTGCGGGATGATCGGGGTGGTTTTGAAACCATGTGTCCCCGCAATTCGAACATTGCACATCGCGGCCCGTTTCCGGGATAACCTCGTCCGGGACCTCGTACTGTGCCCCGCAATTCGGGCAAATAAGCCTCATCTTGCCACCTGTTCCCTGCCCCCGCTGACCGGGAGTGTTTTGTTAATACTAGCATATGTCGTAAATCCTTGTCGGAAAAGAGCAAAGGATTTCATGGCTGTTATCGTTGCACATATGTGTCCTGTGAGGCATGAAAGAAGCGAATAGAGGTGCGGGGGCAGGTTTGATCGAACTGGATAACGTCGCCTATAGTTACGGCGGTGGGGAGTTGTTGAGTGAAATCTCGCTCAAGCTGGCCCCGGGGTCATTTCACTTCCTGACGGGGCCGTCGGGGGCGGGCAAGACCACGCTTTTGAAGCTGTGTTACGGGGCCTTGATGCCCACGGCGGGCGAGGTGCGCCTGTTCGATGCCGATGTCCGCGGTATGGAGCGTGACGATATCGCCATGGTGCGGCGGCGCGTGGGCGTGGTGCATCAGGATTGCCAGTTTCTGGATCATCTTTCGGTGTCGGACAATATCGCCCTGCCCCTGATGGTGTCGGGGCAGGATTTGCTGCGCGAGGATGCCAACCTGAAGGAATTGATCGGCTGGGTCGGCCTGAAGGCGCGGGCCGAGGCCTTGCCGCCGGAATTGTCGGGCGGGGAGCGGCAGCGCGCGGCGCTGGCCCGGGCGATCATCATGTCGCCTGATGTGATCCTGGCCGATGAGCCCACGGGCAACGTGGATTGGGAGATGTCGCAGCGGTTGTTGCGGTTGTTGATCGAGCTGAACCGGATGGGAAAGACGATCATGATCGCCACCCATGACCTGGCTCTGATCCGGGCGGCCAAGGCGCATGTGCAGGCACGTGTGTTGCGGATTTCCAACCGGCGGCTGCAACTGGCGGGGGCGGACCTGTGACACTGGATATTGCTAAGATCAGCGATTTCGTGATGGGCGATGCGCAGGCCGACCGGGTCGTGCCGCCCACAGGGTTTACCGCGACGCTGACCCTGTTCAGTGCCGCCGCGATGGCCTTTCTGGCGGTTTTTGCGCTGGCTTTGTCCTTGGCCACCGGGCGTCTGGCGGATCGGTGGGGGGAGGAATTGGCGCGCACCTCGACCATTCGGATTTCGGCCCCCGAGGGACAAATGGCGGCGCAGACCGAAGCCGCGCTTGAGGTGTTGCAGACCACCAAGGGGGTGGCCATTGCGCGCGCCCTTGACGAGGATGAGCAGCGCGCGCTGTTGGAGCCGTGGTTCGGCCCGGACGTGCCGGTGGATGCCCTGCCCATTCCGCAACTGATCGAAGTGGTGGAAGAGGGCGACGGTTTCGACGCGCAGGGCTTGCGCCTGCGGCTGTCGGCAGAGGTGCCGGGGGCGGTTCTGGATGATCATACGCGGTGGCGCAGGCCCTTGGAGCGGGCCGCCAACAGGTTGCGCCTGTTGGGCTGGGTGTCGATGATCCTGATCGGGGCGGCGACGGCGGCAATGATCACGCTTGCGGCAAATGCCGCCCTGGCCGCCAATGCGCAGGTGATCGGCGTGTTGCGCCTTGTGGGGGCGCGGGACGATTACATCGCCAATGCCTTTGTGCGGCGGTTCACCCTGCGGGCCTTGACCGGCGCAGCGATTGGCATGGTGGCCGGGGTGATAGGTATTCTGTTGTTGCCCTCGGCGGAGGTCGGAGGCGGCTTCTTGACCGGGCTTGGGTTTCAGGGCTGGCATTGGATCTGGCCGGTGTTCATACCGGCCTTGGCTGCCGGGGTGGCCTTTGCCGCGACACGGGCGGCGGCCCTGAAAACCTTGAGGGACATGCCATGACCAATGCGATTCAATGGGTTCGGTCGCTGATCTTCGTGGTGTTCATCTATGCGATGATGCCCGTGATCGGCCTGTTGTTCCTGCCTTGGGCGCTGTTCAGTCGGCGGGGCGCACTGGAGGCCTGCAAGACGTGGTGCCGGGTGGTACGCTGGTCCGCGATCTGGATGGTGGGCCTGCGGACCGAGGTGCGCGGCACGCCGCCCAAGGACGAAGTGCTGATCGCGGCCAAGCATCAATCCTTCCTCGACATCATCTTGATTTTCGCAAGCCTTCCGGCGGGCAAGTTCATTATGAAGCGAGAGCTGATGTATGCGCCGGTGATCGGGCAATATGCCCTCAAGATCGGTTGTGTGCCGGTCGACCGGGGCAAGCGCAGCCAAGCGATCAAGAAGATGGTGGACGATGTTTCAAAGGGGCGCCAGCAGCCCGGGCAGTTGATCATTTACCCGCAGGGCACGCGGATCAAGCCGGGGGTGAAGGCGCCTTACAAGGTGGGCACCGGGGTTCTTTACGAGGAGCTTGGGCAGGATTGCGTGCCGGTGGCGGCGAACGTGGGGCTGTTCTGGCCGCGTAAGGGGATCATGCGCAAACCCGGCACGGCGGTGGTGGAGTTTCTGCCGCGGATCGAAAGCGGGTTGTCTCGCGCCGCGTTCATGGCGCGGCTGGAAGGTGAGGTGGAAAGCGCCTCGAACGCACTTATGCAGGAGGCCGGATTTGACCCCGAAGGTTGAGTTTATCGAGGATATCGCCAGCCTTGAGGCGCTGTATCCGGTGCCCAGTCCGAACAGTCTGCGCAAGGTGGCAACGCGTCTGACGCCGCTTTATCGCAAGTGGATTGCCAAATCGCGCTACTGCATCGTCTCCACCGTTGGCACCGAGGGCACCGATGGCAGCCCCCGTGGCGAGGACGGCCCGGTGGTGACCGAGCTGGACGCCCAAACGCTGGCCATGCCGGATTGGCGGGGCAATAACCGTCTGGACACCCTGCGCAATATCGTCAGCGACGGGCGCATATCGCTTCTGTTCATGGTGCCGGGATCGGATGCGGTGGTGCGGATCAACGGGCAGGCGCGGGTGACGGCGGATGCGCAGTTGCGCGCCATGTTCAACCGTCAGGGCAAGCAGCCCGCCACGGTGATCGTGATCAAGGTCGGCGAGGTTTACGCCCAATGCGCGCGGGCCAGTATGCGCGCGGGAATTTGGGGCCGCGACGACAGCAAGGGCCTGCCCACGATGGGCGAGATATTGGCCGAGCAGACCCGCGGCGAGGAAGGCGGGGCCGCCTATGACGCCGAGTGGAGCGAGCGCGCAGCACGGACCATGTGGTGACGTGATCGGCATTGCGCAAAGATAAAAGGGCGGCCCAAGGGCCGCCCTTCTTTGTCCAGGGGTCCCGTCCCGGGCTTAGCTGTGGATCGGGCCGTCGCCGCAGGCCAGGGCGGCTTCGCGCACCGCTTCGGAATAGGTGGGGTGGGCGTGACAGGTGAGGGCGAGATCCTCGGCGGCGGCGCCGAATTCCATGGCGACGCAAACCTCGTGGATCAGGTCGCCCGCCATCGGGCCGATGATATGCGCGCCAAGGATACGATCGGTTTCCTTGTCGGCCAGCAGTTTGACGAAGCCGTCACCGGCGAAGTTGGCCTTGGCGCGGCCATTGCCCATGAAGGAAAACTTGCCGACCTTGTAGGCGCGGCCCGCTTCCTTGAGCTGTTCCTCGGTCTGGCCGACGCTGGCGACCTCGGGGTGGGTGTAGATCACACCGGGGATGACGCCGTAATTCACGTGGCCGTGCTTGCCCGCGATCACCTCGGCGGCGGCCATGCCTTCATCCTCGGCCTTGTGGGCGAGCATCGGGCCGTCGATGGCGTCGCCGATGGCGTAGATGCCCTCGACATTGGTGCGCCATTGATCGTCGGTTTCGATCTGGCCGCGCTCGGACATTTTCACGCCAAGCGCATCGAGGCCGAGGCCATCGGTGAAGGGTTTGCGGCCCGTGGCGACGAGCACGACATCGGCATCCAGCGTCTCTTCGCTGTCGTCCTTGCGGAGCTTGTAGTTGACCTTGGCCTTGGTTTTCAGGGTTTCGACCGATTGCACGGCGGCCCCCATGATGAATTTGAGCCCTTGTTTTTTAAGCAATTTCTGGAATTGCTTTTGCACCTCGCCGTCCATGCCCGGGGTGATATGATCGAGGAATTCCACCACGGTCACCTCGGCGCCCAAGCGCGAATAGACCGAGCCCAGTTCCAGCCCGATGACGCCTGCGCCGATCACCACCATTTTCTTGGGAACCTTCGGCAGTTCGAGCGCGCCGGTGGAGGAAACGACGGTTTTCTCGTCGATCTCAACGCCCGGCAGGGTGCTGACCTCGGAGCCGGTGGCGATGATGATGTTCTTGGCCTCATGGACCTCGTCGCCCACCTTGACCTTGCCCGTCTCGGGGATGGAGCCCCAGCCCTTGAGCCAGTCGATCTTGTTTTTTTTGAACAGGAATTCGATGCCCTTGGTGTTCTGGCCGATGACGTCATCCTTGTAGGAGAGCATCTGTTTCCAGTCGACCGAGGGGCTTTTGCCCTTGAGGCCCATCTTGGCGAAGTTGTGCTCGGCCTCGTGCAATTGGTGCGAGGCGTGCAGCAGCGCCTTGGAGGGGATGCAGCCAACGTTGAGGCAGGTGCCGCCCAATGTTTCGCGGCCTTCCACACAGGCGGTTTTCAGGCCGAGTTGCGCGCAGCGGATGGCGGCGACATAGCCGCCGGGGCCGGAGCCGATGACGATCACGTCATAATTTGCCATGGGTCTGTTTCCTTCGTTTTCAGGACGTCTGTATCACGTCGGTCTTATGTCGGTATAGGGTCGGTCTTATTTTGGGGCTCTGCCCCGCCGCCTGCGGCGGCCCCCCGGAGTATTTTGGGAAAGATGAAGGGTCATAGGAGGGCCGTGAGGAGCATGAGCAGGGTGGCGAGGAAGCCCAAGGCCCAGATGTAGGAGCGCCAAGGACGCAGCCCGAGGGCGTAGGCGGGGATATAGAGGACGCGCGCGCCGAGGTAGGTGAAGGCGCAGATCGTGGTGAACCAGAACGATTTGCCCGCAAGCGTGATCACCACGCAGGCGATGGTAAAGAGGATCAGCCCTTCGAAATGGTTGTCCATGGCGCGGCCAAGGCGGGCGGTGCGGTCGGACATTTGTTTGGAGGGTGCGCGATCGCGTGCGGAGGTCGTGTAGCCGGTGCCCAGTTCGAGGTTGGCCGGGACCGCGTAGAGGACGTATTGAACGACCTGTAGCAACGCGGCGAGGGTGAGGGCGGTGAGTTCGGGGGTCATGAGTACTTGCAAATCTCCGTGAAGCAGCCTTCTTCATTTATCTCGGGCGCAATTTTTGAAACAACCAGACCAAACCAACTACTTCGCTTATCGCCGGTTAGTTTGCCAACCATGCCCTTGCCGATTAAAGGCGGGGCTTTTTGAGGTAGCCAAAGGACAAGATCGCCATGAAGGATCGGCTCACTGCCACGTTTAAGAGTTTCTGAGATTAAAAAGAAACCATCTGGAGGACCGGCAACAAGCAGACTTAATTTGAAACGCCCATCGGCAGTCGGTGTCACATGGCTTTCTATTCCCATGAAGCCAGATGAGGGAACCAAGGCTGGTCGTGCCAGTCCCTTTATTATCTTAGCATCAAAATATTTGTTGCAATACTCAAACAGTGCTTGTGATGATTTGAATGGGAGCTTCATATCTCACTCCTTGGCCACCGGAATTGATGGTAGGTGCTAGCTGTGTTCAAATCTAGAGGCCATTTCATAGGCTAACCCCGCCGATTGAGACGCGCTGAAGCCCGTCTTAATAGGAACGGAAAGGCGGGGTTAACCCCGCCTAACAATCTTACAAATCCATCAACAACCGCCGCGGATCTTCCAGTGCTTCTTTGACGCGCACGAGGAAGGTCACGGCACCTTTGCCGTCGACGATGCGGTGGTCGTAGGAAAGCGCGAGGTACATCATCGGGCGGGCGACGATTTCGCCGTTGACCACCATCGGGCGTTGCTGGATTTTGTGCATGCCCAGGATACCGGATTGCGGCGGGTTGAGGATGGGTGAGGACATCAGCGAGCCGTAGACGCCGCCGTTGGAGATCGTGAAGGTGCCGCCCTGCATTTCGGCCATGGAGAGCTTCCCATCCCGGGCGCGGGCGCCTTTTTCGCCGATGGCTTTCTCGATGGCGGCGAAGCCCATGGAATCGGCGTCGCGGATCACCGGGACGACGAGGCCGGTTGGCGTGCCGGTGGCGATGCCCATGTGCACGAAGTTCTTGTAAACGATATCTGTGCCGTCGATTTCGGCGTTGACCTCGGGGACCTCTTTCAGGGCATGGCAGCAGGCCTTGGTGAAGAAGGACATGAAGCCCAGTTTCACGCCGTGTTTCTTGAGGAACTCGTCCTTGTATTCGTTGCGCAGGGCCATCACCTCGGTCATGTCCACCTCGTTATAGGTGGTGAGCATGGCGGCGGTGTTCTGGCTGTCCTTGAGGCGCTTGGCGATGGTCTGGCGCAGGCGGGTCATCTTGACCCGCTCTTCGCGGCTGGCGTCATCGGCGGAGACCGGCGCGCGGGGCGCTTGCGCCGGAGCCGAGGAGGCGGCGGGGGCCGATGCGGCGGCTGCGGCGGCTTTGGCCACGTCTTCCTTCATCACGCGGCCATCGCGGCCCGAGCCTTGGACCTGATCGGGAGAGAGGCCTTTTTCGGCCATGGCCTTTTGCGCGGAGGGGGCGTTTTCGACATCCTTGCCGGAGCCACCCGATGCGGCGGGGGCGGCAGGCGCGTCCTCGGATTTGGCGGGGGCCGCGGCGGCGGCACCGTCGCCCGAGGCCATGACGGCGAGTTTGCCGCCTGCCTGCACGGTGGCGCCTTCGTCGGCGATGATCTCGGTCAGGGTGCCGGCGGCAGGTGCGGGGACCTCGACCGAGACCTTGTCGGTTTCCAGCTCGCAGAGCATTTCATCGGCGGCGACGCTATCGCCCACCTTCTTGAACCACGTGGAAACGGTCGCCTCGGAGACGCTTTCGCCCAAGGTGGGCACCATCACGTCAATCGAGTCACCGGAGGTGTCCGAACCACCGGAGGCGGCGGGGGCCTCGGCTTTGGCTTCGGATTTTTCCTCTTTCTTCGGTGCGGCGCCTTCGCCCGCCTCGATGGTGGCCAAGAGGGCATCGACGCCCACGGTGTCGCCTTCCTTGGCGACGATCTCGCCCATGGTGCCAGCGGCGGGGGCGGGGACCTCGACCGTGACCTTGTCGGTTTCCAGCTCGCAGAGCATTTCATCGGCGGCGACGGCATCGCCCGGTTGTTTGAACCATGTGGCGACCGTGGCCTCGGTCACGGATTCGCCAAGGGTGGGAACGCGAACTTCTGTCGTCATGGGTTATTTCCCTTCGATGGTCAGCGCGGCATCAACCAGCGCGTCTTGTTGTGCTTTGTGGGATGAGGCCAGGCCCGTGGCGGGCGAGGCGGCGGCGGCGCGGCCGGCATAGGTGGGGCGGGTGTGCTTGGCCTTGATACGTTGCAGCACCCATTCGATGTTGGGTTCGATGAAGGCCCAGGCCCCCTGGTTCTTGGGTTCTTCCTGACACCAGACCATTTCGGCGCCCTTGAAGCGTTCCAGTTCCTTGACCATCGACATGGCGGGGAACGGGTAATACTGCTCGATCCGCAGGATGTAGACATCGTCGAGCCCGCGCTTGTCGCGTTCTTCCAGCAGGTCGTAATAGACCTTGCCCGAGCACATGACGACGCGCTTGATCTTGTTGTCGGGTTTCAGTTCCAGTTCCGAGTTGCCGTATTGGGCATCGTCCCAGAGAACGCGGTGGAACGACGAGCCGGTGGTGAATTCCTCGGCCTTGCTGATCGCCATCTTGTGACGCAGGAGCGATTTCGGCGTCATCATGATGAGCGGCTTGCGGAAGGTGCGGTGCAACTGCCGGCGCAGGATGTGGAAGTAGTTGGCCGGGGTCGTGCAGTTGGCGACGATCCAGTTGTCCTGCCCGCACATGGTGAGGAAGCGTTCAAGCCGCGCCGAGGAGTGTTCGGGGCCTTGCCCTTCGTAGCCGTGCGGGAGCAGGCAGACGAGGCCCGACATGCGGAGCCATTTGCTTTCGCCCGACGAGATGAACTGATCGAACATGATCTGGGCGCCGTTGGCGAAATCGCCGAACTGCGCCTCCCACAGGGTCAGGGCGTTGGGTTCGGCCAGCGAGAAGCCGTATTCGAACCCGAGAACGGCGTATTCGCTGAGCATCGAGTCGATGACTTCGTATTGGGCCTGACCCTTGCGGATGTTGTTGAGCGGGAAGTACCGCTCCTCGGTTTCCTGGTTGATCAGGCCCGAGTGGCGTTGGCTGAAGGTGCCGCGGGTGCTGTCTTGCCCTGCAAGGCGCACGGGGTAGCCTTCGGTCAGGAGCGAGCCGAAGGCCAGCGCCTCGCCAGTGGCCCAGTCGAAGCCTTCGCCGGTCTCGAACATTTTGCCGCGGGCCTCGAGCACCCGGCCCACGGTGCGGTGCAGCGGGAAGCCCTCGGGGGCCGAGGACAGCGATTTGCCGATTTCCTCGAAGGTTTCGGGTTTGATGGCGGTTTCGCCGCGCTGGTAATCCTCGTCCTTGCTGTCGAGGTGGGACCACTTGCCATCCAGCCAGTCGGCCTTGTTGGGGCGGTATTCCTTCCCGGCCTCGAATTCGTCGGCGAGGTGGGACTGGAAGGCGGCTTTCATGTCCTCGATCTCGCCTTCGGGGATCAGGCCATCCTTGACCAGCCGTTCGGTATAGAGCGAGAGCGTCGTCTTGTGCTGCTTGATCTTCTTGTACATCAGCGGGTTGGTGAACATGGGCTCGTCGCCCTCGTTATGGCCAAACCGGCGGTAGCAGAAGATGTCGATCACCACGTCCTTGTGGAATTTCTGGCGGAACTCGGTGGCGACCTTGGCGGCGTGGACCACGGCCTCGGGGTCGTCGCCGTTGACGTGGAAAATCGGGGCCTCGACCATCAGGGCGATGTCGGTGGGATAGGGCGAGGAGCGCGAGAAGTGCGGCGCGGTGGTAAAGCCGATCTGGTTGTTGACCACGATATGCATGGTGCCGCCGGTCTTGTGGCCTTTGAGGCCAGACAGGCCGAAACATTCGGCCACGACGCCCTGACCCGCAAATGCCGCGTCGCCGTGCAGCAGGATGGGCAGGACCTTGATCCGGTCTTCGTCGTTCAACTGGTCCTGCTTGGCGCGGACCTTGCCCAGAACCACCGGGTTTACCGCTTCGAGGTGCGAGGGGTTCGCCGTGAGGCTGAGGTGGACGTTGTTGCCGTCGAATTCGCGGTCGTGGCTGGCGCCGAGGTGGTATTTCACGTCACCCGAACCGTCCACGTCCTCGGGTTTGAAGCTGCCGCCCTGGAATTCGTTGAAGATGGCGCGGTAGGGTTTGCCCATCACGTTGGCCAGCACCGACAGGCGGCCCCGGTGGGGCATGCCGATGACGATTTCCTTGACGCCGAGGTTGCCGCCGCGCTTGATGATCTGCTCCATCGCGGGGATCAGGCTTTCGCCGCCATCAAGGCCGAACCGCTTGGTGCCCATGTACTTGACGTGCAGGTATTTCTCGAAACCCTCGGCCTCGACCAGCTTGTTCAGGATGGCCTTGCGGCCTTCGCGGGTGAACTTGATTTCCTTGTCGAACCCTTCGATGCGCTCCTTGAGCCAGCCGGCCTCTTCGGGGTTGGAGATGTGCATGTATTGCAGCGCGAAGGTGCCGCAATAGGTGCGGCGCACGATGGCCAGAATCTCGCGGATCGAGGCGATTTGCAGGCCCAGCACGTTGTCGATGAAGATCGGGCGATCGAGATCGGCGTCGGTGAAGCCGTAGGATTTCGGATCAAGCTCGGGGCGGTAGCCATGGTTGCGCAGGCCCAGCGGGTCAAGCTCGGCTTCGAGGTGGCCGCGGATACGGTAGGCGCGGATCAGCATCAGGGCGCGGACGGAATCGAGCACGGCGCGCTTGATGGCGTCGTCGGAGACCTCGACGCCTTTCTCGGCGGCCTTGTCCTTGATTTTCTTGCCGGCTTCCTTGGCCTCGGCCGCGGCAGGATATTCGCCGGTCAGCGCGCCGGTCAGGTCGTCCTCGGGCATGGGGGGCCAATCGGGTCGCGCCCATGAGGGGCCTGCGGCCTCTTTCTTGACGTCAACCTCGCCGTCGCCCAGTTGGGAAAAGAAGCTTTGCCATGCTTCATCAACTGCATTGGGGTCGTTGGCGTAGCGGGCGTAGAGTTGTTCGAGGTATTCCGCGTTATGCCCCTGCATGAAGGAAGAGGCATGGAAAACGTCGTTTGGGGATTGATCCGTCATGGCGCGTCCTTTCAGACCGATCGTTGAAAGCTTCAGGAGAGAGGCCCATGGGCGGGCGCCTGTCGTGAGGCTTTGGCAGGAGAAAGGCGGGGCACGGCCTGTGATGGCTGCGCCCCGCGATAGGATTTAGCCCTTGTCGATGGCTTCCAGCACGGCCTCGCCCAGGGTGGCGGGGCTGTCGGCGACGACGATGCCCGCGGCTTTCATCGCTTCGATCTTGTCCTCGGCGCCGCCCTTGCCACCGGCTACGATGGCACCGGCGTGGCCCATGCGGCGGCCCGGAGGGGCGGTGCGGCCCGCGATGAAGCCTGCGGTGGGCTTCCAGCGGCCGCGTCTGCGCTCATCTGCGAGGAATTGGGCGGCTTCTTCTTCCGCCGACCCACCGATTTCACCGATCATGATGATCGACTCGGTTTCGTCATCGGCAAGGAACCATTCCAGCACGTCGATATGTTCGGTGCCTTTGATGGGGTCGCCGCCGATGCCGACGCAGGTGGATTGGCCAAGGCCGACGTCGGTGGTCTGCTTGACCGCCTCGTAGGTGAGCGTGCCCGAGCGCGAGACCACCCCGCAGGAGCCGCGCTTGTGGATGTGGCCGGGCATGATGCCGATCTTGCAGGCGTCGGGGGTGATGACACCGGGGCAGTTCGGGCCAATGAGCGTGGATTTGGAGCCTTCGAGCGCGCGCTGCACGCGCATCATGTCGAGCACCGGGATACCCTCGGTGATGCAGACGATCACTTCCATTTCGGCGTCGATCGCCTCGAGGATCGAATCGGCGGCGAAGGGCGGCGGCACGTAGATCACCGAGGCGTTGGCCTCGGTCTCGTGCTTGGCTTCGTGGACCGAGTTGAACACGGGCAGGTCAAGGTGCGTCTGACCGCCTTTGCCGGGGGTGACCCCGCCGACCATCTTGGTGCCATAGGCGATGGCCTGTTCGGTGTGGAATGTGCCCTGCGAGCCGGTGAGGCCCTGACAGATCACTTTGGTGTTTTCGTCGATGAGGACTGCCATCTTGGCGTTCTCCTTTGGAAATTCCGGGAAGGTGCGCAGGGTCTGCGCACCTGATAATCAGCCCTTGACCGCTTTCACGATTTTCTGGGCGCCATCCTTGAGGTCGTCGGCGGCGATCACGTCGAGGCCGGAGGTGTTGATGATCTCCTTGCCCTGTTCGACGTTGGTGCCTTCGAGGCGGACAACCAGCGGAACCTTGAGGCCGACCTCTTTGACCGCGGCGACCACGCCTTCGGCGATCACATCGCAGCGCATAATGCCGCCGAAGATGTTGACCAGGATGCCTTTGACGTTCTCATCGGAGGTGATGATCTTGAAAGCTTCGGTGACTTTTTCCTTGGTGGCCCCGCCGCCCACGTCGAGGAAGTTGGCGGGCTCGGCGCCGTAAAGCTTGATGATGTCCATGGTAGCCATGGCAAGGCCCGCGCCGTTCACCATGCAGCCGATTTCACCGTCCAGAGCGATATAGTTGAGGTCGTATTTCGAGGCCTCAAGCTCTTTGGGGTCTTCTTCGGTGGTGTCGCGCAACTCGGCGATGTCAGCGTGGCGGTAGACCGCGTTGGAATCGAAGCCCATCTTGGCGTCGAGGCATTTGAGATCGCCCTTGTCGGTGATGATCAGGGGGTTGATCTCAAGCATCTCCATGTCCTTTTCGAGGAACATCTTGTAGAGCGTGCCCATCAGCTTGACGCATTGTTTCACCTGCGGCCCTTCGAGGCCCAGCATGAAGGCGATGCGGCGCCCGTGGAAGGGCTGGTAGCCGGTGGCCGGATCGACCGAGAAGCTGAGGATTTTCTCGGGGGTCTTTTCGGCGACTTCTTCGATGTCCATGCCGCCTTCGGTCGAGCAGACGAAGGACACGCGGCTGGTTTGACGATCGACCAGCAGGGCGAGGTACATCTCGGTTTCGATGCCGGAGCCGTCTTCGATGTAGATCCGGTTGACCTGCTTGCCGGCGGGGCCGGTTTGCTTGGTCACCAATGTGCGGCCCAGCATACGCTTGGCCTCGTCGGCGGCTTCTTCGACCGATTTGGCAAGGCGAACGCCGCCTGCTTCACCGGCGCCGGGTTCCTTGAAGGTGCCCTTGCCGCGTCCACCGGCGTGGATTTGCGCCTTGACCACCCAAAGGGGGCCGTCGAGTTCACCTGCGGCTGTCTTGGCCTCTTCGGCGCGCAGGACGACGCGGCCGTCCGACACCGGGGCACCGTAGGAGCGAAGAAGCGACTTCGCCTGATACTCATGGATGTTCATGAAACTGTCCCGTTTTGCTACATTCGGAACAGTTATACCCACAGGATTGACGCGTGCTTAAAGCGTTTTTTGTGGAAATCGGGGATTCGGGGCGAATTTCCCCTGTTTGTGATCACACGATTAAATGCTGTGATCACAAATGCAAAAAATCACGAAAATTGCATATTTAAAAAGAATCGGGGCCGGGAATTCCCCCGGCCCCGCGTGTTTTTCACGGTGGCGAATATCAGGCCAGCGAGCTGTCGATGCCTTTGCAAGCGTCCACGAGGCCCTTCACGGCATTCACCGAAGTGTCGAACATCTCTTGCTCTTCCTTGTTGAGCTTGATGTTGACGATCCGCTCGATCCCGCCTGCACCGATCACGGTGGGCACACCGACGTACATGCCTTTCACGCCGAGGTCACCGTCACAGTAAGCGGCGCAGGGCAGGACGCGCTTTTGGTCCTTGAGGTAGGCTTCGGCCATTTCGATGGCGCTGGTGGCAGGCGCGTAGAAGGCCGAGCCGGTTTTCAGCAGGCCGACGATTTCGGCGCCGCCGTCGCGGGTGCGTTGCACGATGGCGTCGAGTTTTTCCTGCGTGGTCCAGCCCATCTCGATCAGGTCGGGGAGGGGGATACCGGCAACGGTGGAATACCGCACGGAGGGGACCATGGTGTCGCCGTGGCCGCCCAGAACGAAGGCGGAGACATCTTTCATCGACACGTTGAATTCATCGGCAAGGAAGTGGCGGAAGCGGGCGCTGTCCAGAACACCGGCCATGCCGCAGACCTTGTTGGCGGGCAGGCCCGAGAATTTTTGCAGCGCCCAGACCATCGCATCGAGCGGGTTGGTGATGCAGATGACAAAGGCGTTCGGCGCGTTGTCGCGGATGCCTTCACCCACGGATTTCATGACCTTGAGGTTGATGCCCAGCAGGTCATCGCGGCTCATGCCCGGTTTGCGTGGGACACCGGCGGTGACGATGCAGACGTCGGCGCCAGCAATGTCGGCGTAATCCTGAGTGCCTTTGAGGTTGGCGTCGAACCCTTCGGAGGGGCCGGATTCAGCGATGTCGAGCGCTTTGCCTTCGGGGGTGCCTTCGGCGATGTCGAAAAGGACGACGTCGCCCAGTTCCTTGATCGCTGCGAGGTGGGCAAGGGTGCCACCGATTTGTCCTGCACCGATAAGGGCAATCTTGGGTCTGGCCATTGGATCTGTCTCCGGTCCGTTGATAGATTTCGCGCTTGGGTATCCCCGAATGGCGGCGCGTGCAAGGGTGCCGCGCCGCGGCATGGCCTTCACAGGGGGCTGTTGTGAGGCTGGTTTGCGCGCTAACGTGACGTGGAAACAGGGGGTTAGGCAGTGATCGGGGCCGGCGCGATTGATTGGACGCTCTATGCCGTGGCGGTGCCCGCGGTGGTTTTTGCCGGGGTATCGAAGGGCGGTTTCGGCTCGGGCGCGGCCTTTGCCGGCGCGTCGATTCTTGCGCTTGTCATGGAGCCGGGGGTGGCGCTTGGCCTGATGCTGCCGCTGTTGATGCTGATCGACGTGGCGACGCTCAGACCCTATTGGAAACGCTGGAGCTGGCCCGATGCGCGGTTGTTGCTGATGGGTGCGGTGCCGGGCGTGGTGCTGGGGGCGTTATTGTACCGGGCCGCGGAGCCGGATGTTTTCCGGCTGTTGATTGGGGCGATTTCATTGGGTTTCGTCGGGTGGCAGGCCCTGAGCCGGGCCGGAATGATCCGGGCGAGGGAGCGCGCGATGCCGGTCTGGGGTGGCGGCCTTGCCGGGCTGGTGGCCGGGTTTACCAGTTTCGTCAGCCATGCAGGCGGGCCACCGGCGGCGGTTTACCTGTTGTCGCGACGGTTGGACAAAACGGCCTTTCAGGCGACCACGGTCTTGTTGTTCTGGTTGGTAAACGTGGTGAAGTTCATTCCTTATGCCTTCCTAGGAATCTTCACGATGCAAACCGTGGTGATGGATGTGTTGTTGGCACCCTTTGCGCTATTGGGCGCGTGGTTGGGCGTTAAGGCGCATCGCGTTGTGCCCGAGGCGCTGTTTTTCGCGATTACCTATGTGCTCTTGACGGTGACAGGCGCGAAATTGATCTGGGACGGGCTGAGCTAGGTCAGGCATCACGGCCGGTGGCGGGCAGGGCTTCGGCCAGAGCCTCGTAGGCGTGGCCGCTGGCGACAAGGCAGGTGATGCCATGGGCGGAGGTGACGGTGATCGTCCATGTGCCTGAGGTTGGCGATGCAAAGACTTCCACCATTGCGTTATCGGCGCCAAGCCCCATGGATTGCCGGGTTTCGCCGAAACGTTCAGCAAGACGTTCGACGACCACATCGCGCGGGCCGCAGTTGCGGGGTTGTGCCGTGGCGGACATGGTAGGGACGCTCATCAACACAGCGAATGCAGTATAAATAGCGACTTTCATCGTTTGACCCTTTCTGGTTGCAGGTGCCAAAGAGCCTGTGAGCAGGTTACTTCGTTATGGTTAACGGAGCGTTCGCGGGGCCTGTAGTCATGCGGTTGCTGCGCTGCGGCGAGAAAGTGCTTGAATTAATCCGTTGAAAAATGCCATTCCTGCGCAAGATTATTGCCGACAAAGCCGCAGGCGAGGAGTTCACCCATGGATTTGACCACGCATCCCTATCGTTCGGTCCTTTACATTCCCGGCTCGAAAGAGCGCGCTTTGGAGAAGGCGCAGACCCTTTCGACCGACGCGATCATCTTTGACCTGGAGGATGCGGTGGCCCCCGACGCCAAGGCCGAGGCGCGTGAGACATTGGCCAAGGCACTGAAGGCTGGCGGGTTCGGCAAGCGGGCCAAGGTCGTGCGGATCAATGCCCTGACCACCGAATGGGGCAACGAGGATGTGCGCGTTTTGAAGGACGCAGGCGCCGATGTTTTCCTGCTGCCCAAGGTAAACACGCCGACGGATGTGGATGCCCTGGCCGACTTGCTGGGGCCGCAGATGCCGATCTGGGTGATGATGGAAACGCCGGTGAGCGTGTTCAACGCGCGCGAGATCGCCGCCCATGCGCAGGTGACTGGGCTTGTCGCCGGGACCAACGACCTGACCAAGGATCTTGGCTGCCGCACGCGTGCGGATCGCCTGCCGCTGATGACCTCGCTTCAGATGATCGTCATGGCGGCGCGGGCGGCGCGGGGCGTTGTGGCGATTGACGGGGTGTATAACCGATTCCGCGATGGTGAAGGGTTGAAGGCCGAGTGTGAGCAGGGCCGTGACCTTGGCTTTGACGGCAAGACCCTGATCCACCCGGCGCAGATCGACGTGACCAACACCGCCTTTGCACCGACGCAATCCGAGATTGACTTGGCCGAGCGCCAGATCGCGGCCTTCGAGGAATGTCATGCTTCGGGGCAGGGGGTGGCCGTTGTCGATGGACAGATCGTGGAAAACCTGCATGTTGTCGCCGCGCAGCGGACGCTGGCCAAGGCGGCCGCAATTCAGGAACTGGCAGCGGAGTAACACGGCATGACATATCTGATTCTCGGTCTGGTCCTTTGGACGGCAGGCCACATTTTCAAACGCGTTGCACCGGGCATGCGCGCAGGCATGGGCAACGCGGGTAAGGGGGTGGCCGCCTTGGTCATCCTGGCCGGTGTCGTGCTGATGGTGGTGGGCTATCGTGCGGCGGACGGTGCGTTTTTCTGGGGCCGCCACCCGGCCACGGTGGGGATCAACAATCTGCTGATGCTGGTATCGGTCTATATGTTTGCCGCGTCGGGCATGAAAACCGCATTGGCCCGCAAGATGCGCCACCCGATGCTTGGCGGTGTGCGGGCATGGGCCGTGGCGCACCTGCTGGTGAACGGCGATGTGCCGTCATTCGTATTGTTCGGTGGCTTGCTGATCTGGTCGCTGGTCGAGGTGAAGCTGATCAACAGCGCCGAGCCGGAGTGGACGCCGCCCGCGCCTGCGCCGAAGCGCAAGGAAGTGATCGCGATTGTCGCCTCGCTTGTGGTGTTCGGGGTGATTTCCGGCATCCACTATGCGCTGGGCTATCCGGTTTTCGGGTGATGTGATGAAACTTTATCGTTTTCTGAGCGCTGACGACACGTCGGGCTTTTGTCACAAGGTGACCGAGGCCCTGAACAAGGGGTGGGCGCTGCATGGCGATCCGACCTATGCCTATGATCATGCCAATGGCGTCATGCGCTGTGGGCAGGCGGTGGTGAAAGAGGTGGAGGGCACCTATTCCCCCGACATGAAACTTGGAGAACAGTGACCATGGCCAAGACAAACCCGGGCCGGTTTTTCGAAGATTACACCGTTGGCGAAACCATCGACCACGCGGTGCCGCGCACCGTTTCGGGGGGTGAGCGGGCGCTTTATCATGCGCTGTATCCGGCGCGGCATGCGCTGTATTCCTCGGATGCTTTCGCACAGTCCTGTGGCTTGCCCGCCAGCCCGCTCGACGATTTGGCGGCCTTTCACGTGGTCTTTGGCAAGACGGTGCCTGATATTTCGCTCAACGCTTTGGCGAATTTGGGCTATGCCGAGGGCCGGTGGCTAAGGCCGGTCTATCCGGGCGATACTCTGCGGTCCTCGTCGGAGGTGATTGGCCTCAAGCAGAATTCCAACGGCAAATCCGGTGTCGTCTGGGTGCGCACGAAGGGCGAAAACCAGCGCGGTGAGACCGTGATGGATTACGTCCGCTGGGTCATGGTGCGCAAGCGGGAGGCCGGAAGCGCGGCACCCGAGGCGATCATTCCCGATTTGAAGCCCGTGCTGGATGTGAGCGATCTGGTGGTGCCCGAGGGTCTGGATTTCACCGGCTACGACTTCACGCTGGCAGGGGAGCCGCATCGCTGGGGCGATTACGAGGTGGGTGAGACCATCGACCACGTGGATGGCGTGACCGTGGAAGAGGCCGAACACATGATGGCCACGCGCCTGTGGCAGAACACCGCCAAGGTGCATTTCGACGCCACGCTGCGCGAGGATGGCAACCGATTGATCTATGGCGGGCACGTGATTTCCATGGCGCGGGCGCTGTCGTTCAATGGCCTGGCCAATGCGCAGATGATCGTGGGCCTGAATGGCGGGGCACATGCGAACCCCTGCTACAGTGGCGATACGATCAGGGCCTGGACCGAGGTTTTGGACAAGGCCGAAACAGGCGCGCCCGGAGTTGGCGCGCTGCGCTTGCGCCTCGTGGCGACCAAAGGCGGGGAGCCGTTCACCCTCAAGGGGGAAGATGGCAAATACCTGCCGCATGTGATGCTTGATCTGGATTACTGGGCCTTGATGCCGATGTGACCCGCGTTCCATTGCGAATTGTGATCACAGGCCCGGCGCAAGCGCGGGCCTGTTTCATATCAAAGCTCTCGAATGTTTCTGTAGTGGAATGGCTGACTGATTCTGTGGGAAATTCTTTGTGATCACGCCATTATTTTTGTGATCACGAAAACGCCAATTTCATGCGAAATGGTCGCATTCAGCGGGATTTTGGGCTGTGCAGACGTGACAGGCGCGCTAAAAAAGGCCAAACACGGGATAGACCCGGTGCGGGACGTTCTGCCCCGCGCACAGAACGAAGGGACCGATCCATGGCTGACGTGAATCGCGGCGACAGGCCGCTATCGCCACATCTTCAAGTTTACCGCCCACAACTGACCTCGATCACCTCGATCCTGACGCGGATCACAGGCAACGCCTTGCTGGTCGCGGCGCTGCTCATTGTCTGGTGGTTTCTGGCGGCTGCCACAAGCGCGGAATATTTCGCAATCGCGGATGGCTTCATCACAAGCTGGTTTGGCGATCTGATCATGTTCCTGTCGCTTTGGGGGCTTTGGTATCACACGCTGGCCGGTGTGAGGCACCTGATCTGGGACAACGCCAAGATGCTTGAGATCGAGACCGCCGAGAAACTTGGCTGGGGCGTGATCATCGGGTCAGTTGTCCTGACCATCATCACCGCGTTGGTCGTATAAGGAGGGCCGGGACATGCGTTATCTGACTGATCGAAAGCGCGCAGTTGGCCTTGGGTCTGCCAAATCCGGTGTGCATCATTTCTGGGCGATGAAAGTGTCTTCGGTTGCCCTGCTGATCCTGATCCCGCTTTTCGTGTTCACCTTCGGCTGTGTGCTGGGGTCGTCCTATGAAGAGGTCATGGCCTATTACGCGCGGCCCTTCCCGGCGATTGTCGCAGCGCTGACCATCGTCGTGGGCTTCAAGCATTTCAACGACGGTGTTCAGGTTCTGATCGAGGACTATGTTCACGGTGCGGCGCAGAAAATCTGGATCATCCTGATGACCTGCCTGAGCTATGGCGCGATGGCCACGGGCCTGTTCGCAATCGCCAAGATCGCCCTTTAAGACGCGGAGTTTTCAAGCAATGGCTGCTTACGAATACGAGACACATGAATACGACGTGGTTGTGGTCGGCGCCGGTGGCGCGGGCCTGCGGGCGACATTGGGCATGGCCGAGCAAGGCCTGCGCACCGCCTGTGTGACCAAGGTTTTCCCGACACGAAGCCACACCGTGGCAGCACAAGGCGGCATCGCGGCCAGCCTTGGCAACATGGGGCCCGATAGCTGGCAGTGGCATATGTATGACACGGTGAAGGGGTCTGACTGGCTGGGTGATACGGATGCGATGGAGTATCTGGCCCGCGAAGCGCCCAAGGCGGTTTACGAGCTGGAGCACTATGGCGTGCCGTTCAGCCGGACCGAGGAAGGCAAGATTTACCAGCGGCCCTTCGGTGGTCACACCACGGAGTTCGGCGAAGGCCCGCCCGTGCAGCGGACCTGTGCCGCCGCCGACCGGACCGGCCACGCGATTTTGCACACGCTCTATGGTCAGAGCCTGAAGCAGAAGGCCGAATTCTACATCGAATATTTCGCCATCGATCTGATCATGAGCGACGATGGCGCCTGTACCGGCGTTGTCTGCTGGAAGCTGGACGATGGCACGATCCATGTGTTCAACGCCAAGATGGTTGTTCTGGCGACCGGCGGTTATGGCCGGGCCTATTTCAGCGCCACCTCGGCGCATACCTGCACCGGCGACGGCGGCGGGATGGTGGCCCGTGCGGGCCTGCCGCTTCAGGATATGGAGTTCGTGCAGTTCCACCCGACCGGCATCTATGGCTCCGGCTGCCTCATCACCGAGGGCGCGCGCGGGGAAGGTGGTTACCTGACCAACAGTGAAGGTGAACGGTTCATGGAGCGCTATGCGCCCAACTATAAAGACCTTGCGCCGCGCGACTATGTCAGCCGGTCGATGACCATGGAAATCCGCGAGGGCCGCGGCGTGGGCGCCAATGGCGACCATATCCACCTGAACCTGTCGCACCTTCCGCCCGAGGCACTGAACCTGCGGCTGCCGGGTATTTCCGAGTCGGCCAAGATTTTCGCCGGGGTGGACGTGACGAAAGAGCCGATCCCGGTTCTGCCGACCGTGCATTACAACATGGGTGGTATTCCGACGAACTACTGGGGCGAGGTGTTGAACCCCACCAAGGACGATCCGACCGCTGTCGTACCGGGCCTGATGGCCGTAGGCGAGGCGGGTTGTGCCAGCGTGCATGGGGCGAACCGCCTTGGCTCGAACTCGCTTATTGACCTTGTGGTCTTTGGCCGTGCCGCTGCAATTCGTGCGGGCAAGGTCGTGGATCGCGATAGTGCTGTGCCTGCGACGAACACGGGTCAGGTGGACAAGGCCTTGGATCGTTTCGACGGGTTGCGCAATGCGGATGGCGCGGTTGCCACCGCCGAGTTGCGCGACGAGATGCAGCGGACCATGCAAGAGGACGCGGCGGTGTTCCGGACCTCGAAAACCCTTGCCGAGGGCGTTGAGAAGATGGGCAAGATCGCGGCCAAGCTGGATGACCTCAAGGTCACTGACCGCAGCCTTGTGTGGAACAGCGACCTGATGGAAACACTGGAGCTGACCAACCTGATGCCGAACGCACTGGCCACGATCACCGGGGCCGAGGCGCGTAAGGAATCGCGTGGGGCGCATGCGCATGAGGACTTCAGCAAGCGGGACGACGAAAACTGGCGCGTGCATACGATTGCGCGGGTTGAAGGGAATAAGACCAACCTCAGCTATCGCCCGATCATCGAGGACCCGCTGACCAACGAGAAAGAGGGCGGCATCAGCCTCAAGACGATCGCGCCCAAGGAACGGACGTTCTGATCAGGTGTTGGAGCATGTGGGCATTGAGCGTGACGCAACCGGCGCGGGGCCAGAGATGACAGCCCCGTTGCACGATATGCAGGATGCGCCCGAATGGGCGCAACTTGGCATCGTGCCGGGGGTGGCGCTCAGGGCCTTCGGGATGCGCCGGTCGGGCAATCATGCGATTGCCGACTGGATCATGCGCAATGCACCCGGCGATCACGCGGTGTTCCTGAACAATTGCAAGCCGGGGGCCTCGCCCTTGGACAGTTTCGCCTCGATCGAAGTGGATGGCGAAAAGCAGGCCGTGCGCCGCGCGCGGGGCAACCTGCCCGGCGAGACCACGCGCATTGGCGATGGGGCGCTTTTGCTGGTGTCTTATGAGGATCTGTCGCCCGCGGATTTCGGAAAGAAGCGGCAGGTGTCCGGTGCTTTCAACGCGGACCTGTTTGACTTTGACATCCTGATTTACCGCAGTTTCCTGAACTGGTCGGCGTCTCTGATCAAGAAGCTGCAAAGCAATCCGGGTTATGGCCCGATGCGGCGGGTGGCGATCATGCTGAACACGGCGGATCGTTATGCCCGGATGCTGGAGCTTGTGGGGACTGCGCCGAATAACGGCATGGTGCCGATTTGTTATGATCGGTGGTTTGTGGATGGTGCCTATCGTGAGGGTGTGCTTGGGCAGCTTGGTTTGCCAGTGCGCGACAACGCGGTCGGCGAAGTGCAAAGTTATGGCGGCGGGTCGTCTTTTCAGAAAGATGCCGCCGCGCCTGAGGAGTTGCAAACCAGCGAACGCTGGCGGCAGATGGCGCAGGACGCTGATTTCCGCGCCTTCCTGAGTATTGCCGCGCGTGAGATGGATTTGATGGCGCAGGTTGAGGCGCATTTCCCAGAGGATGCCGCACGCCTGATCCAGGGTGATTTGGTAGCGAGTGTGAGCGAAGGGTAAAAAGACATGACCGTAACGATCAAAATAGCCAGCCTGATCTGTGCCGCCGCGATCCTGAGCGGCTGTGCAACGGCCAATGGTGTTGCCGATGCCGTGGCGCGCGACCGGGCCAAGACGGTGGTCAATGGCGTGGTCGAAGAGCGTTTTCCCGGGGTGGATGCCCGCCCTGTGACCGACTGCATCATCGATGCGGCCTCGGCCGGAGAAATTATCGAGATTGCTGGTGCCAGCGTGACCGGCGTGACCCAATCCACGGTTGAGCAGGTGGTGGAGATTGCCGCCCGCCCCGAGGCCGTGAACTGTATAGCCGACAATAGCCTGACCCTATTGGGCGGCTGAAAGGAGTAGAAAGATGGTTCAACTCACACTCCCCAAGAACTCGCGCATGACGTCGGGCAAGACATGGCCCAAGCCCGAGGGCGCGACCAACGTGCGGAAGTTCCAGATTTACCGCTGGACGCCCGATGACGGGAAGAACCCCAGCGTCGACACCTATTTCGTCGATATGGACGATTGCGGGCCGATGGTTCTAGATGCGCTGATTTACATAAAGAACAAGATCGACCCGACGCTGACGTTCCGGCGCTCGTGTCGTGAGGGTATCTGTGGGTCATGTGCGATGAATATCGACGGGATCAACACGCTGGCCTGTATCTATGGCATGGACGAGATCAAGGGCGACGTGAAGATTTACCCGCTGCCGCATATGCCAGTTGTAAAAGACCTGATCCCCGACCTGACGCATTTCTACGCGCAACACGCCAGCATCATGCCTTGGCTGGAAACCAAGACGAACCGCCCGGCGAAAGAATGGAAGCAATCCATCGAGGACCGTGAAAAACTGGATGGTCTTTATGAATGCGTGATGTGCGCCAGCTGCTCGACCGCCTGTCCCAGCTATTGGTGGAACGGTGACAAATACCTTGGGCCGGCGGCCTTGTTGCATGCCTATCGCTGGATCATCGATAGCCGGGACGAGGCCACGGGCGAGCGCTTGGATGATCTGGAAGATCCGTTCAAGCTCTATCGCTGTCACACGATCATGAACTGCACCAAGACCTGTCCAAAGGGATTGAACCCCGCGAAGGCGATTGCCGAAATCAAGAAGATGATGCTGGATCGCGCTGTCTGATCGGTTTTGAGACTGCCATTTTTGAAAGCCTCGGTCATGGAGCCGGGGCTTTTTTCTTTACCTAAGGGAACTTGCGCGTCACGCATACCGATTCTGCAGAACTGTCTGTTCTACGCTGCGCTGCGGCATATTAGGTGTAGGAGCACAGTAACGATGGAGCACGCTGATGGCCCTTCCCGCAGAAAAGCCGCAACCCCAAGCCCAACCTGCCGCCCAAGTGGCAGATTGGTACGAAGTGTATTACACGCCTGAGCCCGCAAATGTGCCGACCGCGCCGGAATTGAGCGTTCTGGATCAGATGTTCGCCTATTACGACGCCTGATCTATTTCCGTGTGGGTCTTTTCCCTGCGTTCGAACAGGATCAGGCCCACACCGGCCAAAACGATGACCCCGCCGATCATGACCTGAACACTGAGGCTTTCGCCAAGGAAAATCGCGCCGCCGATCACGGTGAAGACCGGCAGGAGCAACAGGAATGGGGCAACTTGGCTGACCGGGTTGCGCCGGACGAGCGTATACCAGAGGCCATAGCCAAGGGCCGTCATCACCAGTCCAAGGTACAAGACGGCGCCCCAAACGATCCAATCGGCGCTTTGGATGGCGGCAATGTGATCGGTTTCCACGAGTGCGGACATGACGAAAAGTTGCGGCGCGGCCATGATGGCGACCCATGCGGTGACGGTGAGACCGTCGATATCATTGAGATTGCGGATCATCGCCTGACCCACGGCCCAAGTGGCCGCGCCCGCGATGACAAGCAGGACAGAGGTTGAGGCCGCCGCGATGCTGGGCTCGCCGGAAATCTGGTAGACGCCGAAGAAGGCCAGTGCGATGCCCGCCCACTTGCGCCAGCACGGGCTTTCCTTGAGGGCGAGGGCCCCCAGAAGGGTGAGAAAGGGGACTTCGAGTTGGACTATCAGCGCGGCGACGCCGGCATCGAGGCCTTTCAGGCCGGTATAGGTCAGGCTGTATTGTAGTGCTGCCGAAATAAACGCAATCAGGAATAGACTGCGCAGGTGGGCCAAGGGCGGCTTGACGAACCACACGAGCGCCATGGCGGTGACGGTAAAACGCAGCGCCATCAGAAGGATCGGCGGGAAATGCGCGATGGCCGCCTTGGCAAAGACCAGCCCCATTCCCCATAGCAAGGCGACGGAAAGGCCCATGACGATGTCGATGGGGCCGAGCGTGGGGCGGTGAAGGGGTGGTACGATTGTCATGCAATGACACAAGCATGGAGGCTTTGTAACATTCTGTTCTGTTCGCGACATCGGGTGTAGGTGGCATTGCGCGGATGCTGTGCTAGGCAGGGATCATTTAGGGAGGCAGAATTTGATTGTTGTCGCCGGCCTGATTCTGGCTTTCATCCTGATCCTGATTTTCTCCAACCGGCGCACGCGGGCCTGTCGCTGGCGCGAGGACCGGCGTGGGGATCGCGACGGGCAGCGCAAGTATCGCTGTATGGCCTGTGGGGCCGAGGCCTTTACATCCAACGGAAAACCGCCTTTGGATTGTCTGGCACATCAACGCCCCCGCCAATGAGGTGATCCATGTCCCAGCCCAAGGATGCCGACGCGCGCCGCGCGATCAAGCCGGTGATCTGTTACCCCAATGAAACGCTTCCGGTGCCGAACCTGGCGCTTTATGCGCAAGCGCGCGCAGGGGCCGAGAAGGTGAGCGAGGTTCTGGTGCCGCCGCGCGATGCGGCCTGTTTCCACGCCAAGACAGGGCAGTTCTTCCGAATTTCCAGCGTCGATGGTCCGCAGGTGGGGGATTTGAACCTGTGGAATGCCAATGACCTCAACGAGCGGTTCTATTCCGGCAAGTCGCGGGCCTTGCATGGTACGCACCTGACGACAGGGGAGCGGATGTGGTCCTCTTTCCCGTATTTGCGCCCCATGGCCACGATCACCGAGGATACTCTGGGCTGGTACGGGATGGATCAATATGGCGGGTCGGTGCATGACGTGATCGGCACGCGGTGCGACCCTTATACCGGCAACCTATTGTCAGGGTCGCAGTATCATCATTGTTGTCATTCCAACCTGACGCGGGCCTTGGCGGATGAACTGGGGGTGAGCCTGCAAGAGGCCGAGCCGCATGTGCATGATGTGCTCAACGTTTTCATGTGCACCGGATTTACCCGCGACACGGGGCAGTATTTCATGAAGGCCAGCCCCGTGCGGCCCGGCGATTACCTTGAATTCTTTGCCGAAGTCAATGTTTTGGGCGCGCTGAGTGCCTGCCCGGGCGGGGATTGTTCGGCGGAACATTCCAGCGATACGGCGGCTTGTTATCCGTTGTTGGTGGAGGTGTTCGCGCCACAAGAGGGTGCACTTGGCGATTGGCAAAGCCCGCCCGTGAATGGGTATGACCTCAGTCACGGGCGGTAAGCGTCAGTCGCCGATGGCGATATTGTCGATCAGGCGGACGCCCGCCAGATGCGCGGCAGCAAAGAGGCGCGCCGGGCGGGTTGGTTTTTCAAGATATGAAAGATCATCCTGCGCGCGCATCTCAAGGTATTCGA
This sequence comes from Roseovarius bejariae, assembly GCF_009669325.1. Lineage (NCBI taxonomy): Bacteria > Pseudomonadati > Pseudomonadota > Alphaproteobacteria > Rhodobacterales > Roseobacteraceae > Roseovarius > Roseovarius bejariae. The sequence continues at coordinate 1,449,090 of NZ_SZWE01000001.1, read as the reverse complement.
CCTTGGTGAAGCCCGCGGTTTCCAGGCGTTTGATGGCGGCGGATTGAAGCGGGCCGAACGCCTCACCTTTGGCGACACCTTCGGCCAAACCTTCCATTTCCTCGAACAGGCGCGGGGCGGTGACGCGCGCGCGGTCCGACAGAAGCAGGTTGCGCGAGGACATCGCCAGACCGTCGATTTCGCGGATGGTGGGGCAGCCGTGCACGGTGATCGGGATGTCCAGATCGCGGGCCATGCGGCGGACGACAAGAAGCTGCTGAAAATCCTTTTCGCCAAAGAAGGCGTCGCTGGCCATGGTTTGCAGGAACAGTTTGCTGACCACGGTGGCCACGCCATCGAAATGGCCGGGACGGTGGGTGCCCTCCATCACATCGGTCAACCCGTCGACCGAGACCGTCGTGGCGAAGCGCTCGGGATACATTTGATCGCCATCGGGAACATAGACCGCATCGACGTTGAAACGCGCCAGTTTTCGGGCGTCGTCCTTTTCGGTGCGGGGGTAGTTTTCAAGGTCGGCGGGGTTGTTGAACTGCTTGGGGTTCACGAAGATCGTGACAATCACCCGGTCGCATCGCTCCTTGGCGGCCTGCACCAACGAGAGGTGCCCATCGTGCAAAGCGCCCATGGTGGGAACAACACCGATTTTTTCGCCTGCGCGCAACCATTGGATGGTTTCGGCGCGCAACTCGGCCAGTGTGCGGATGATGGGCGGGGTCATTTGCCGGGGGCCTTGTCTGCGAAGGTGTGCTCGGGGGCCGGGAAGCTGCGGGTGCGGACCTCGTCGGCATAGGCGCGGATCGCGGCCTCGCCATCTTCACCCAGAGTGCCGTAGCGTTTGACGAACTTGGGTTTGAAGGCGGTGAAGAGGCCCAGCATATCGTCGACCACAAGGATTTGCCCGTCGCATCCGGCGGAGGCGCCGATGCCGATGGTGGGAATGGCGATTTCGGCTGTGATCTCATCGGCCAGTTTCGCGGGTACCTTTTCCAACACGACGCTGAAGGCGCCGGCCTCGGCCACGGCCCGGGCGTCGGCCTTGAGGGCCTGCGCCTCATCATCGCGGCCCTGCACCTTGTACCCGCCAAGCGTGTTGATGGATTGCGGCGTCAGGCCGATATGGGCCATCACGGGAACACCACGCGCCACGAGGAAGGCGATAGTCTCGGCCATATGCATCCCGCCTTCCAGTTTCACGGCCGCGGCCCCGGTTTCGCGCATCAGGCGGGCGGCATTGCGAAAGGCCTGTTCGGGGCTTTCCTCGTATGAGCCGAAGGGCATGTCGATCACCAGCATGGTCTTGGTCAGGCCACGCGCCACGGCTTGGCCGTGCATGACCATCATGTCCATGGTGACGCCTAATGTGGAAGGCATACCATGCAGGACCATACCAACGGAATCGCCGACCAAGGCAAAGTCGCAAACCCCGTCCATCATCCGGGCCATGGGGGTGGTATAGGCCGTCAGGCTTACGATGGGCGTTCCCCCTTTCATCGCCCGGATGTCATCGGGAAGGGGGGCGGTTTTGCGGGCGGTTGCACTCATTTTGGTCACCGGGGGTTGCTGCGTTGCGGCGCTGAATATCAAGTCCGGGGCGCGAAAGCCATAATTCTATTGTCGCGGCGTGACTTGATTACGCTGCGAAATCATCCGAGACTTGTTCGCAGAGCGCCTAAACGGCGTGCAAAGAAGGAGACGAGGGATGAAACGCTTGACTTTGGCCGCACTGACCTGTGCGGCGACATTGGGGGCGGCATCCGCCTATGCCCAGAGCGATATTGTTGTCGGGCTGAATTTGGAGCCGCCGCATCTGGACCCGACAAGTGCCGCGGCGGGAGCCATCGATCAGGTGCTATACGCCAATGTCTTCGAGGGTTTGACACGGTTTGCATCCGATGGATCGGTAAAGGCGGGTCTTGCAGAACGGTGGGAGATTTCCGAAGACGGGCTGCAATACACCTTCTACCTGCAACCGGATGTGACGTTTCACGATGGCACGGATTTCACGGCGGACGACGTGAAGTTCAGCCTCGACCGCGCGCGCGCCGAAGACAGCCAGAACGCGCAGAAGGCCCTGTTCGAGGGAATCGAAAACGTCGAGGTCGTGGATGACCTGACGGTGCGCGTGACCCTCAAGGCGCCGGATGGGAATTTCCTGTTCAACATGGCCTGGGGCGATGCGGTGATCGTGGCGCCGGAAAGCGTTGAAGGCATCAAGCAAAAGCCGGTGGGCACCGGGGCCTTCGCCTTTGACAGTTGGGTGCAGGGGGATCGGATCACCCTGACGAAGAATCCCGGGTACTGGGGTGAGGCGGCCAAGCTGGATCAGGCGACCTTCAAGTTCATCAGTGATCCGACGGCGGCGTTCGCCTCGGTCATGGCCGAGGATGTGGATGCCTTTCCCGGATTCCCGGCCCCGGAAAACCTGCCACAGTTCGAGGCCGATCCAAGGTTTCAGGTTCTCATCGGATCGACCGAGGGGGAAACGATTCTGAGCACGAACAATAAACTGCCGCCGCTGGATAATCCGAAAGTGCGCCGCGCGATTGCCCATGCGATTGATCGCAAGGCGATCATCGACGGGGCGATGTTCGGGCTTGGTACGCCGATCGGCACGCATTTTGCACCGCACAATCCCGATTATGTGGACCTGACTCACCTGTCGGACTACAACCCAGAGCTGTCGCGGCAATTGCTGACCGAGGCGGGCTACGAGGATGGATTCACCACAACCCTGAAATTGCCGCCACCGTCCTATGCACGGCGGGGCGGTGAGATCATCGCGGCACAGTTGCGTGCTGTGGGCATCGAGACCGAGATCACCAATCTGGAATGGGCCCAGTGGTTGGAACAGGTGTTCAAGGGCAAGGATTACGGCCTGACCATCGTTAGCCACACCGAGCCGTTCGACATCGGCATCTATGCGCGTCCCGATTACTATTTCCAATACGACAGTCCGGCGTTTCAGACATTGAATGAAACGCTGGCGGCAGAGGCCGATCCCGAGGAACGCTCGGAGCTGTTGGAGCAGATGCAGACCATGATCGCCGAGGATTACGTGAACGGTTACCTGTTCCAACTCGCGACGCCGACCGTGGCCAATGCGCGGCTGCATGGGCTATGGGAGGATGCGCCGACACAGGCGACGGATTTGACCAAAGTCTATTGGGAGTGACCCGGCGCTAGTCTGTCAATTCCCGTGGGATGACAAAGGCCAGTGGTGTTCCGCTGGCCTTTGTCATGTCGGACCAGTCTTCAATGTCAAACCCGGCCACCAAGGTCGCGCAGGTCGGATAATCGTGAAAGCGCGGGTGGTCGGGTGGTCGTGCAAGGATGATTTCGGCAAAGCCCGCGATGCCGGGATTGTGGCCCAACATCAGAACGTTCTGCCCCTTGGCCTGTGTCAGTGCCTTGAACATGCTGTGGGGGCTGGCGTGATAGAGATTATCGAGGAACTGTGCCGGGGCGTCGATGTTCAAACGGTCCAGGGTTTCGCGTGTGCGCACCGAGGAAGAGCACAACACCTCGTCCGGCAGATACCCTTCGTGCCGCAACCAATTACCCAAGGCCGTGGCCGAACGGCGGCCACGGCCGTTCAGGGGGCGTGCATGATCGGACAGCATGGGATCGCCCCAGCTTGATTTCGCGTGACGCATCAGGATCAGGCGGCGGGTCATTTGAAGGCCCTCATATGAAAGGCGGATTGCCCTTCGGTTCTGCCATGGGATTGGCTGACGGGGCAAGCGCGGCGCACGGCGCATCCGCGCGCCAGACAATCATTGCCCGCGCGGTCGAGATCGGTTTTGCAGGCGGCGACATCATAGCCATGAGGTGTCAGGGCATCGACGGGACAGGCTGACAGGCAGGGCCGGTCAGTGCAGGCATCGCAGGGGGACGGTGGTGGTTCGGGCAGCGCGATGTTCTGCGTAAATCCAAGTGCGCCGCGATAGGAGATCATCAGCCCGGCCTCGTCATGGATCAGCAGGCCCACGGGTGAGACATGCGCGCGCCCGCTGTCGATGGCCCATTGCACGAAGGGTTGCCATGGGGGGCCGTCGAAGGGAAAGAACGCCTCTGCGCCCAAGTCTTGGGCCAGTTTGGTGATCACCCGCTTCGACCAGCGGTCAAGCGGGTCGGGCTGGTCATCCGTGTACTCCGCGGAGGTCGTGAAATGCGGCCAGAACCCGGGGGGCCTCGGGCCGAGCAGGACCAGGGTGCCGATCCCTTCGGGCAGGTCCTTACCCACCCCGCCGAATACCGTGAGATGGTGTGGCGCCAGGGCCTTTTCTATCTGCTCCAGATTCATTTGCGCCGAAACGGCAGGCCAAGCGACCAGCCCAGTTTCGAAGGCCGGTCATCCTGCCATTCAAGGCCCACGGTCATATCGTCATGGCCCGCCTCGGGCTGCGGGACATAGGTGCCGAACATACGGTCCCAGATCGACAGGGAAAACCCATAGTTGCTGTCGTGTTCATGCCGGTGGATCGAGTGGTGGACCCGGTGCATATCGGGGGTGACAAGCACCTGCCGGACAATGGCATCCAGCCACAGCGGCAGGCGGATATTGGCGTGGTTGAACATGGCGGTGCCATTGAGGATGACCTCGAACAGGACGATCCCGATGGCAGGCGGCCCGATAAGGTAGACCAGCCCGATCTTGAGCAGCATGGACAGCGCGATTTCGACCGGGTGGAAGCGAATGGCCGTGGTCACGTCCATGTCACGATCCGCATGGTGGACACGGTGAATGCGCCAGAGGAGGGGCACCTTGTGGGTGATCAGGTGCTGCGCCCAGATCGCGAAATCGAAGATCAGCACGGTCGCCGTGACCTTGATCCAAAGCGGAGCCGCGACAGCCTGCATCACGCCCCAGCCATTGACCTGCGCGTCGATGGCCGCGCCAACGGCCAGCAACGGCAAGGCAAGCGCCAGCACGCGCAAGGTGAGCGTGTCGAGAATCACGATACCCCAGTTGGTGATCCAGCGGCGGCTGCGCGGTTGGCTGCGGGGGCGTCGCGGCACAAGGGATTCGATCAGGGCAAAGATCGCAAAGAGGCCGAGGAACACGCCCAGGCGAATGATGGCTTCGTTTTCCATGAGAGTAGATTTATGCCAAACACCAAGACGCGCAAGCCGGATCACTCCCTCTGACGCGACTGTGACAGGGGTTAACCGTCGCGAATGATCGATCCCGCGCCGTGATCTGTGAACAGCTCCAGCAGGCAGGCATTGGGCGCGCGCCCATCGAGGATAACGGCGGCGCGAACGCCCCCGTCAATCGCCGCAAGGCAGGTTTCGGTTTTCGGGATCATCCCGCCCGCGATGATACCTTGGGTGGTCATCTCGCGGATTTGGTCAGCGGTGAGTTCGGTCACAACCTCGCCGCTGGCATCTCGCACCCCGTCGATGTCCGTCAACAGTAAAAGGCGATCCGCCTTGAGGGCCGCGGCGATGGCCCCGGCGGCGGTGTCGCCGTTGACGTTGAAGGTTTCCCCGTTGCGGCCCGCGCCCAAGGGCGCGATCACCGGGATCGTATCATCGCGGAAGAGGGTATGAAGCAGGCTGGGGTCCATCTCGGAGGGCGTGCCGACAAGGCCAAGCGCGGGATCGGCGGCATCGCATGTCATCAGGTTGGCATCTTTGCCCGACAGGCCCACCGCCTTGCCGCCCTGGCCGTTGATGGCCTGCACGATGCGCTTGTTGACCCGACCGGACAGGACCATTTCCACCACTTCCATCGTGGCCTCGTCGGTGACGCGTTTTCCGCCTACGAAATCCGACTGGATGTCGAGTTTGTCGAGCATCTGGTTGATCATCGGGCCGCCACCGTGGACGATCACCGGGTTCACGCCCACTTGCCGCATCAACACGACATCGCGCGCGAAGCTTTCCATGGCCTCGTCGCTGCCCATGGCGTGACCGCCCAGCTTGATAACGACGATAGCCCCGTCATAGCGTTGCAGGTAAGGCAAGGCTTCGGACAGGGTGCGGGCTGTGGCGATCCAATCGCGGTTCATGTCTCTTTTCTTCATCGGTTGTCCCTCGCTTGCGGTGTTATCCCCGGATGGAGGCGCATTCGCAAGGGGTCAGACGCCGATGTATCGATCGACGATGGAATGATCGGCCCGCAGGTCTTCGGCATCCATGGTGGTGCCGTTACGACCGTTTTCGATAAAGGCCACGCGGTCGGCCACTTCAAGCACCGCATCGACCCGTTGTTCGACCAGAAGGATCGCAACCCCGGCGCTGCGCATCTTGGTCACGACCTGTCGGATGGCCTCGATCATCGAAGGTTGCAGACCCTCGGTCGGCTCATCCAGCAAAAGCGCCTTGGGTTTCAGGCAAAGCGCGCGGGCGGTGGCAAGCATCTGTTGTTCGCCACCCGAAAGGGTTTCGGCCCGTTGGGTCATGCGTTCGCGCAGGCGCGGAAAAAGGTCCAGTACCTCTTCCAAGGTTTCTTTGCCGTGTCCTCGGGTGCGTAGCCCGATTTCAAGGTTCTGGGCCACGGTCAGCCCGGTGAACAGGCGGCGGCCTTGCGGGATATAGGCGATCCCGGCTTGGGGCACCTTATGCGCAGGCAGGCGGCTGATCTCTTCACCGTCCAGCCGCACCGCGCCCGACATCAGCGGCAACAGGCCCATGATGGCCTGCATGGTGGTGGTTTTGCCCGCGCCGTTGCGCCCCAGAAGGCACAGGATCTCCCCCGGCGCGACACTTAGCGAGAAGTCCCGCAACACCTGTGCCTGACCGTAGCCCGCGTTTATGCGATCCAGCTCAAGCATCATCCGGTTCCCAGGTAGGCCGCCTGGACCTTGGGGTTTTCGTGAATCTCCTGTGGTGTACCCTCGGCAAGACATTCCCCGAAATTCAGCACGGTAACGCGGTCGGCCAGTTCCATCACGACGCTCATGTTGTGTTCGATCAAAAGGATGGTCGTTGTTTGGCGCAGCTCGTTGATCAGGGATTTGAACCGCTCGATCTCGCTGTCGGCAAGGCCTTGGGTGGGCTCATCGAGGATCAGAAGGCGTGGCTTCTGGACAAAGCCCATGGCGGTTTCCAGTAACCGTTGATGTCCATAGCTCAGGTTCCCGGCGTCTTCGTCGATGCGGTCTTGCAGGCCGACACGATCAAGGGCGTTTTCGACGGCATCGGTAACCTCGGCTTTCGGAAGATGGCGGCGGGCGGCAAGGGCCACGTTCTCGCGCGCTGTCAGCCGTGGGAAGACCGAGGTGATCTGGAAGGTATAGGCGATGCCGAGGCAAACACGCTTATGCGCGGGAAGGCGGGTGATGTCCTGGCCTTCGAAGTGCACGCTGCCCGAGGACGGCGCCAGACGCCCGCAGATCATGCTGACCAAGGTGGTCTTGCCCGCACCGTTGGGCCCGATCAGGGCGCGCACCTCGCCTTCGGGCAGGTCGAAATCGACGTCGGTCACGGCCTGTAGGCCATCGAAGTGTTTTGAGAGACCACGGGTCGACAGAAGGATCATGGCAGCCACCTCCAGACCCGGTGGCGCAACTCCCCGATCAGGCCCTGGGGGGCAAAGACCGTCAGCAAGACAAGCGTGACACCTGCAATCAGCATGTAGGCCGTGGTGATGCCCGAACTCAGGTCGATCAGGTAGAACATGAAGAGCGTGCCGATGAAGGGCCCAAGGACCGTGCCGGCCCCGCCCAGAAGCACCCAGAGCAGCGGGAATATCGAATACTGCACGCTGGCGAAACTGGCCCCGGCATAGCCGAACAGCAGGCCATAGGTTGCCCCGGCCGCGGCGGATATGGTGCCCGAGATCACCATCGCGCCCAGTTTGTGGGCGAAGGTGTTATAGCCCAGCATCGTTACCCGGTCCTCGTTTTCGCGGATGGCGACAAGGGTACGCCCGAAAGGCGCGCGCACGAGCGCCAGCGAGGTCAGAAGGCAGATCGCGAACAGGACAAACGCCGCGAAATAGCGGTTCGTGGGGTCGCTGAGGTCGATGCCCCAAAGCATGCGTTGGGCGGCCTGAATGACAAAGCCCTCGTCGCCGCGGGTGTAATCCGCGAAATAGAGGATGGTCAGGTATCCGGCCTGTGCGAACATCAGGGTGACGATCATGAAGGCCACGCCCGTCGTGCGCAGGGCGAGGACGGCCAAACCTGCCGAGACCGCGATGCCCGCGATCAGACCGGCCATAAGGGCAGGGGCCGCTGTAAACCCGGTATGCTGGAGGGTCAGGCTCAGCCCGTACATCCCGGCGGCAAAGAACAGGGCGTGGCCGAGGCTCAGAAGCCCGGTGTAGCCAAAAAGAACATTGTAACCAATGGCATAGCTCGCAAGCACCATGATCCGCGCAAGGTTGCCGTGGTGGTAGGCGGGCAGCACGAACTGCAAGGCGAAAAGCAGGACGAGCAGGCCAAGGTGCAGGCCTAAGATGCGGCGGGTGTCCGTCATACGGTGCGTGTCCCGAACAGGCCATGTGGCCGGAAAACAAGGACAAGGCCGACAAGCAGGGTGGCGAGGATCTTGGCGAGCGTGGGCGAGAAGAAGACCGAGATGATCCCGTCGGACAAACCAATGAGAATGGCGGCCACCAGTGTTCCGGGCAATGACCCAAGGCCGCCGATGATGACGACGATGAAAGACAGCAACAAGGGATCGGCACCCATAAGGTAATGCGCCTGCTGGATCGGAACGACAAGGACCGCGCCCAAGGCCGCGAGGGCCGCGCCGAAGCCGAAGACAAGGGCATAGACACGTTCCACCGGAATCCCGAAGGCCAGCGCCATGTCGCGGTCGGCCTGCGTGGCGCGCATGAGCAGCCCCGCGCGGGAGCGGGTCATCAATAGCCAGACCCCGACGAGGACAACCACGGCGGCGGCGATGACGGCGAGCTTGTAGGAGGTGGTGGAGAGGCCCCAAGGGTAATAGAAGTCGAGGCCAGAGTCACCGAATTCGAACCATGGCAGGGCGATACGCTGATTGAAGGGGGCCTCGACGGGCCGTGCCTCGGGGCCGTATATCATAAGCGTAAGTTGTTGAATTATATACAAAAGACCGATGGTGGCGACAATCGTGCGCTCGGGATCGTAGTTGATCCGCTTCAAAATGGTCACGTCCGCCAGAACGGCGATGGCCCCGACGGCCAGCGGCGCGACGATCAGTGCGGCGGCGAAACCGATGGCGGGGTGGCCGCCGAAGGCCTGGGCGGTGAACCATGCGATGACCGCGCCGAGCATGAAAAACTCGCCATGGGCTATGTTTACAACGCGCATCACGCCGAAGACCAGGGACAGGCCAACGGCGGTGAGGGCCAGTACGGCGGCGGTGACGGCGCCTTCGAGGGTGGCGAGCAGGATATAAGGACCGAGTTCCATGACGCTTAAAGGGTTGACCCCAAGCACGGCGAAAGGGCAACCCCAATTTTGCCACGACCACCCCCCGGAAAAACGTACAAGTTGTACGTTTCGTACGCGAGTTTCGTACGAAATTCGGGGGCTGGCGGGCGAAGACCGTACGAGTCGTACGAAAATCGGTGCCGGTCCGGGGGCATCCCGGCGCGGCGCGCGGTGCTGTCAGGTGACGTTAGGAATTGCGCGGCAGGGTGGCGGCCTGGCGGGCGTGAAGTTGTATCTTGTTAACATCGGTCCGGATTGCTACCGCTCGGGCAACCAAAACATGGGAGAGTGTCGTGGAGCGAGTTCTGGTGACAGGAGGGGCGGGGTATATCGGCTCTCATGCCTGCAAGTTCTTGAAACAGGCAGGGTATGAGCCGGTCACCTATGACAACCTGTCGACGGGCTGGCGCGACGCGGTGAAATTCGGCCCTTTCGAGCAGGGCGAACTGGAAGACCGCGCGCGGCTGGATGAGGTCTTTGCCAAGTACCAGCCTGTCGCGGTGATGCATTTCGCGGCCCTGTCCCTGGTGGGGGAGGCCATGGAGAAGCCGGGGCTGTACTGGCGCAACAATGTCTGCGGCTCGCTGACCCTGATCGAAGCCAGCGTGGCGGCCGGATGCCGGAATTTCGTTTTCTCATCGACCTGCGCCACCTATGGCGAGCATGACAACGTGGTTCTGGACGAGGACACGCCGCAAGAGCCCTTGAACGCTTATGGCGCGTCAAAGCGGGCCATCGAAGACATCCTGCGCGATGTCGAGGCGGCGCATGACCTGAAAAGCGTGATCTTCCGCTATTTCAACGTGGCGGGTGCGGACCCCGAGGCCGAAGTGGGCGAGGCGCATGAGCCCGAAACCCACCTGATCCCGGTGGTTTTGCAGGCAATCGACGGGCAGCGTGACAAGCTGACGATCTATGGCACGGATTACGACACGCCCGACGGGACCTGTGTGCGCGATTACGTGCATGTCTGCGATCTGGTGGATGCGCATATCCTTGGCCTCAAGCAGCTTGAAGCGGGCAAGGGAAGCGCGGTTTACAACCTTGGCACGGGGGACGGGTTTTCGGTGCGCGAGGTCATGGACGCCGCCCGCGCCGTGACCAATCTGGAGGTGCCGTTCGACGAGGGCCCGCGCCGCGAGGGGGACGCCACCAAGCTGGTCTCGGGGTCGGAAAAGGCGGTGACGGAGCTTGGCTGGCGAACCAAGCGATCAACCATGCGCCAGATGATTGAGGATGCATGGCGGTGGCACAAGACAGGAGGCTATGCCTAGAGCCGGAGCCGCGTGTGATGTTTCAGAGCCGATGGCGGCTTTGAGCCCTTGTTGGGCATTCGATCGCGAAGGTCCAGCGCGGAATCAAGGCCGAAGGCCGCCGCGCATCGTCATGCTGAAAGCATGCCTCCGGCATGACGCCGCCCCCCGGCACGGCGATTTGGCAAAGCTAAGCACTCCGCTCATAGGTTTTTCGGACTTGGCTGAGATAAAGTGCCATAAACCAATCGTTGGATCGCCGCACCGCGGCCCGCCGATGCGCGGCTACTGCAATCTCCGCTACCTCCCGCAAAGCCGACCATTAGGGCAGGCGGCCCCTGAAGAATTCTTGACCGTTCCTGCCGGACATGGTGCCGTGCCTGCCGGGAGGCCGGCCCAAACGGAAAAGGCCCCGCCGGGTGGCGAGGCCTTCAAAATCGGATCCGTCCGGATCAGCCCTGACGGGCTTTGAACCGACGCTGAGTCTTGTTGATGACGTAGACGCGGCCTTTGCGGCGCACGACCCGGCAATCACGGTGCCGGTTCTTCAGCGAGCGGAGCGAGTTCTTGACCTTCATGGTCCTCTCCTACTTTGTCGCGGCGCGGGCCAGCGCCTGGGGTTACGGGCGTTCCGCGTGAAAGCGAAACAGTGAATTCATGGTGGGCGATACTAGGTTCGAACTAGTGACCCCTTCGATGTCAACGAAGTGCTCTACCACTGAGCTAATCGCCCATGAATACCTTTGCGAAACCGCCCCAACGAATAGGGGCGCGGAATTCCGCGCCAGTAGGCCGGGTCTATAAAAGGAGTCGGCGGGGGGATCAAGGGCTTTTAGAAACACAATTTCAGTCTATGATAAAGTGCAACAGGAGGGACGGATGCCAAAGGCCGCATTTCATCTGACGCACCCCGAACGGCGGACCACCAGCGTGGTCTTTGCCTCGCCCCACAGCGGGCGGGATTATGCATGGTCTTTCCTGCGCAAAACGGCGCTCGACCAGCATCAGGTGCGGTCGTCGGAAGATGCCTTTGTGGATCAGCTTTTCGAAGCGGCGCCGCGGTTGGGGGCGCCTTTGCTGAAGGCCGGGGCGCCGCGCGCCTATGTGGATCTGAACCGCAGCGCCGATGAATTGGACCCGGCTCTGATCGAAGGGGTCGGCAAGCTGCGGCACAATCCGCGTGTGGCCTCGGGGTTGGGGGTGATTCCCCGCGTGGTGGCCAATGGCCGGGCGATTTACCGTGGCAAGCTGCCGCGCGCCGAGGCGGAGCGGCGTATCGAGACCTATTGGCGCCCCTATCACGAGGCGCTGGCCGGGCAGTTGGACCAGGCGCACCTGATGTTCGGGCAGTCGATTCTGGTGGATTGTCATTCGATGCCGCACGAGGCGATGGAGTCGGTCGTGCGGATGGGGGCGAAGCGGCCCGAGGTTGTCCTGGGTGACAGGTTCGGCGCGTCGGCCAGTGACGAGGTGGTCAGCCGGATCGAGGCGGCCTTCCAGGCGGCGGGTTTGACCGTGGTGCGCAACACGCCCTTTGCCGGGGCTTTCATCGCGCAGCATTATGGCCGCCCCTCGCGCAATCGCCATGCCGTGCAGATCGAGATCGACCGCGCGCTTTACATGAACGAACAGTTGATCCGCCCGAATGGCAATTTCGGCGCGTTCAAGCGGTTGCTGGAGGGGGTGATCGCGGAGCTGGTCGAGGTTGGTCGCCCCAAGGCCGCGTCGCTGGCCGCCGAATAAGGGTTTCAGCCTTCGGGCAGAAGCCAGGCGTGCAGATAGGTCGATAACCTGTCGGGCAGGGGCATTTCATTGTTGATGGCGCAAAAATCGAGGGCGAGGGCCTGAAACACGAAGGCCTGTATGCCTTCGCCCATCAATCCCGGCGAGATGTCCTTGCGGAAGGGGGCGTTTGCCAGAAGCGGCGCGAAGACCTCGTCCTGTCGGGCGAAGGTGAGGGCGATGGGCCCGATGGTATCGCGTGCGGCAGCGCCCGAGTGGCGCAGGATCACGTCGAAAACGTAGCGTTCGCAGCGCATGAATTCGAGCATCGGCATCAGGATGTCGAGCAGCGCTTCGATGCTGTCCGGGGCGGGCGTGGTTTCGATCCTGTCGAGCTGTGCATTCAGTTCGGCCGCGATCAGGATTTCCATCAGCGCGTCCTTGTCGTGGAAATGGGCAAAGAAGGTGCCCTTGGCCACGCCCGCGCGCTCCGCGACATCCTGCGTGCGCAGCCCTTCGTATCCGACCTCGGCGATGATCTCTTGCGCGGCGTCGATCAGGCGGGCGCGGGTTTTCAGGGTGCGGGATTGTGTTTTCGTCATGGGGTAGCAATCGCATATATTTTGACCGGGGTCAAATTTATAATTGACCGTGGTCAGTTTTGCCTGTACTGAAAGTGACCATGGTCAATAAATGGAGCGACTCATGGAACGTAAACGGATTTTCATACTTGATGGGCACCCGGCGCAGGGCACGCTTTCGCAATCCTTGGCGGAGGCTTATGCCGATGCGGCAAGGGCGAAAGGGCATGAGGTGCGGCTGGCGCATCTGAGCGACCTGGACTTCGACATGGATTACGAGCAGGCGGGTTATGTGAATTCCAAGCCCTTGGAACCAGGGCTTGAGCAGGTCATGGCGGATATCGAATGGTGTCAGCATCTGGTGATGGTGGCGCCGATGTGGTGGGGCAGTTTGCCTGCCAAGCTGAAGGGCTTGTTCGACCGGGCGTTCCTGCCGGGGCGGGCCTTCGATACGCGGAACCTGTCAAAGATCGGGATGCCCGCGCCGATGCTTCAAGGCCGGACGGCACGGGTGATCGTGACCTCGGACACGCCGGGATGGTTCCTGCGGTTGCGCTATGGCAACGCGATGATCCGGCAAATCCGCGGGCAAATCCTTGCCTTTGTCGGGATCAAGCCGGCGAAAGTGTCGTATTTTGCCGGGGCCAGCCATCCGAAGGCGGGACAGGTGCAGGGGTGGCTTGAGACAATCGCGGGGCTTGGGGCCAAGGCGGCCTGAGGTCACCGCAGGGCGCGGCCCTTGAGGATCGCGCCCGCGCCGTATTTCTGCCGGATGGAATCGGTGGCGCGTTCGGCGCTGGCGCGCGCCTTTGCATCGGGGTCGAGCAGGTCGCCGGATAAATCGGCGCTGTCCTGGGGAACCAGATCGGACACCCCCACGCCGATCAGGCGGTAAGGGGCGTTGCCTTCGACCTGATCCATCAACCCGCGGGCGGTGCGATAGAGCGTGTCGGCCAGTTGCGTGGCATCGCGCAGGGCCACGCGGCGGGTGAGCAGCGCGTGATTGGCGCGCTTGAGCTTGAGCGTGACGACCCGGCCCGCGATGCCCTTGGCCTTGGCGCGGTCGGCGACTTTCTCGGACAGTCGCCACAGGTGCCCGTCGAGGATGTCGGGATCGGCGGTATCCTCGGAAAAGGTGGTTTCGTTCGAAATGGATTTCATCGGCGAATTCGGGCTGACGCGGCGGGCATCCTGCCCGCGGGCGAGATGCCAGAGCCGGTCGCCCATGGACCCGAAGCGTGCGATGAGGTCGGTTTTTTCCCACCTGAGCAAGTCCGAGATGGTACGAATACCAGCGGTGTCGAGAGCGGTTCGTGTGGCAGCGCCGACGCCCCAGATCAGGCTGACGGGCTTGTTGTGCAGAAAATCGGCGGTTTCGTCCGCGCCGATGACGGAAAACCCGTGGGGTTTATCCAGATCGGAGGCGATTTTCGCCAGGAACTTGTTATGGCTCAATCCGATAGAGCCGGTCAGGCCCAGTTCCTCGCGCATGGTTTTGACCAGTTTGGCGAGCATCACGGCAGGCGGTGCGCCGTGTAGGCGGGCGGTGCCTGTGAGGTCGAGAAAAGCCTCGTCGAGCGAGAGGGGTTCCACCGCCGGGGTCAAATCCTCCATCAGGGCGCGGATTTGGCGCGAGACCTGCGAATATGCCTCCATCCGGGGTTTGATCACCACGGCCTCGGGGCACAGCTTGAGGGCCTTGAACATCGGCATGGCCGAGCGGACCCCCTGAATCCTTGCGATATAACAGGCGGTCGAGACCACGCCGCGCCGCCCGCCGCCGATGATCACAGGCTTGCCTTCAAGGCTGGGATCGTCGCGTTTTTCGACGCTGGCATAAAAGGCGTCGCAATCCATGTGGGCGATGGAAAGGTCGAAGAGTTCGTCATGCGCGATGATGCGCGGGCTGCCACAGGCCGGGCAGCGGGTGCCGGAGGGAAAGGTTTCAAGGCAGTCGCGGCAGAGGGCGGGCATGGCAAATGTCAATCCTGCGGGTTACCGGAATTGTACGCGGGATTCGCCCGAACTACATCCCAAATGATAAGGGAGCCATAGGAAACGTTTGAGCGGGGTTGGCTGTGCGACAGGATGATATGTTCGAGGGGGCCAAGCTGATCCTGTTTCTGGGTCGGGATTTGCTGGTGCTGCGGCGCGATCATACCCCGGGCATCCCGTGGCAGGGGTATCTGGACCTGCCCGGTGGCGGGCGCGAGGGGGCGGGAAGCGCCGAAGCCTGTGCCCTGCGTGAAACGCGCGAGGAGGTCGGGCTTTCTCTGGAGCCGGGGGATTTGCGATGGCGACGATATTATACCGCGCCGCGGCCAGTCTGGTTCTTTGCCGCATGGTTGCCACCCGAGCGGGCGCGCGGGGTGATCTTTGGCAACGAGGGGCTGGGTTGGGGCCTGATGGCGCCGGAAGACTATATCGACCATGCCGAGGCGATCCCGCATTTTACCGACAGGGTGCGCGCGGTTTTGGACGAGGGGCCAAGCCCGCCTAGGCGGGCATGACCAGAATGGCGCGGAAGTCGTTGACGTTGGTCAGGGTCGGGCCGGTGATGACCTGCCCGCCGGAGCGTTCAAAAAAGCCGTGCGAGTCGTTCCTGGCAAGCGCCGCCTGAGCGTCTTGCCCATGAGCGGCGGCCATGGTCAGGGTGTCCGGCCCGATGAGGGCGCCCGCGACCTCGGCGGCGCCGTCGACGCCATCGGTATCGCAGGCGATGGCGTGGATGCCCGGGGCGCCTTGCAATTCGATTGCAAGGGCGAGGGCGTATTCGGCATTCGGCCCGCCGATGCCATCGCCTGTGCGCGTCACCGTCAGTTCGCCCCCCGAGAGGATGAGGTGGGGGGTATCGCCCGGCTGCATCCTGTTTTGCAGGTCGCGGGCCGTTTGCGCGTGGTCCTTGGCGATCTCGCGGGCCTCGCCTTCGAGCGCGTCCCCGAGGAGTGTGACCCTCAGGCCGTGATCCTTGGCCAGGTCGGCGGCGGCGTCGAGGGATTGCGAGGGGGCGGCGTAGATCACGTTTTGCACGGTCGAAAGGCGTTCGTCGCCGGGGAGCACGACACCTGTGGGGCCGTCCAGCACCGATTGCGCCGAGGCCGGCAGGGCGATGCCGAAGCGATCCAGAATGGCGCGGGCGTCTTGCGGTGTGCTGTCGTCGCCCACGGTGGGGCCGGAGCCGATCATTGCCGGATCGTCGCCGGGGACATCCGAGATCATCAGCGAGAGCATCTGGGCGGGGTAGGCGGCCGCGGCCAATTGCCCGCCCTTCACACGGCTGAGGTGCTTACGAACGGTGTTCATCTGGCCGATGGTGGCCCCCGAGGCGAGAAGCGCCGTGTTGATGCCCTGTTTCTCGGAGAGCGTGATGGTTCCTGCGGGCTGCACGAGCAGCGCCGAGGCGCCGCCGGAGATCAGGGCAAGCACGGTGTCGTTTTCGGTGAGGCCGTTGAGCAGGTCGAGCATGCGTGCCGTGGCCTTCAGGCCGGTGTCGTCTGGCACTGGGTGGGCGGCCTCGATGATCTCGATGCCTTGGCAGGGGCGGGCGTATCCGTAGCGGGTGATGACCAGCCCCTCGCAGGGGCCATAATGGGCCTCGACCGCCTCGGCCATGCGGGCGCTGGCCTTGCCTGCACCGATGACCACCAGCCGCCCCTTGGGGCGTGGCGGCAGGTGGTGGGCAAGGCTTTGCATCGGGTCGGCCACCTCGACCGCCCGGTCGAAGAGGGCGCGCAGAAGTATGGCGGGGTCGGTCATTGAGGGTATCCTTGCCTTGGTTCCAACGTTGGGCAGCTTGTGCATAACCGGGGCCGCTGTGCAATCGCGCAGCTTGACAAAGGGCCGGTGGCGGGTGACATGACGCGGCCATGATCATGAGTTTTCTTCAAGTGGCGCTGGGCGGGGCCCTCGGGGCGATGCTGCGCTTTGCCGTGGGCCTTGGGGCCTTGCGGTTTGCCGCGCCCGGGTTTCCCGTCGGGGTGCTTTTGGTGAATGTGCTGGGCTCGTTCCTGATGGGGGCGTTTGCGATGTATTCCTTCCATCGCGGGGTGCAGCACCTCAACCCCTTCGTGATGACCGGGCTGCTGGGCGGGTTCACCACCTTTTCGGCGTTTTCGCTTGAGGCCTTCACGCTGTATGAGCGGGGGCAGGTCATGGCGGCGGGGCTTTATGTGGCCCTGTCCGTGGTCCTGTCGCTGGGGGCCTTGGTCATGGGCGTCTGGGTCGCAAGGGGGCTATGGGCATGAGCCGGGTACAGACCATCACGGTTGCGCAGGCGGATGCCGATCAGCGGCTGGACCGCTGGTTGCGGCGGCAGTTTCCGCATGTGCCCCAAGGGCGGATCGAAAAGATGTGCCGCAAGGGGGAGTTGCGCGTGGATGGTGGCCGGGTGAAGGCCAACACGCGGCTGGAGGCCGGGCAGAGCGTGCGCGTTCCGCCGCTGCCCGAGCCGGGCGAGACCGCGCCGCGAGAGGCCACCGCCGTCAGTCCGTCGGATGCGAAGATGATCCAAAGCTGCGTCATCTACCGCGACGATCACATTATCGCGCTGAACAAGCCGCCGGGGTTGCCGGTGCAGGGTGGCAGCAAGCAGAGCCGCCATGTGGATGGCTTGGCCGAGGCGCTGCGGTTCGGAGCCGAGGAAAAGCCGCGGCTGGTGCATCGGCTGGACAAGGATACCTCGGGCGTCTTGATCATGGCGCGGACGCGGGCGGTGGCCAAGGCGCTGACCGCCTCGTTCCGTCACCGCAATACACGCAAGATTTACTGGGCCGCCGTGGCCGGGGTGCCGAGCCCCCGGATGGGGACGATCAAGTTCGGTCTCGTCAAGGCGCCGGGGCATGGATCAAAGGGTGAAGGCGAAAAGATGCTGTGCCTGCATCCCCGCGATGTCGAGGCCACGGAAGGCGCCAAGCACGCGACAAGCGATTACGCGGTGATCGAGGCCGCGGGCGGGCGCTGTGCCTGGGTGGCGCTGGTGCCGGTGACGGGGCGGACCCATCAGCTTCGGGCGCATATGGCCGAGATCGGGCACCCCATCGTGGGGGATGGCAAATACGGCGGGTCGGGGCAGGAAAACCTTGGCGATGGCTGGGGTGCGCAACTGGGCGGGGAATTGAGCCGCAAACTGCATCTGCATGCCCGGTCGCTGACGCTGGAGCATCCTGTGACCAAGGCGACGCTGCACCTGACGGCCCCGATGCCGGATCACATGCAGCGCACTTGGGACATGTTCCAGTGGCAGACCTCCGAGGCCCCCGACGACCCCTTCGAGGAGCTGTCATGACCTCGCCCTTGCGGTTGGTGATTTTCGACGTGGATGGAACGCTTGTCGACAGCCAGGCGGATATTCTGGCGGCGATGGGCTTTGCCTTCGAGCAGGCGGGGCATCCGCTTCCGGCGCGTGAGACCGTGCTTGGCATCGTCGGCCTTTCGCTGGAGGTGGCGGTGGCGCGTCTGGCGCCGGAGCTGGCCCCGGATCAGCACCTGCGCATGGTCGGATGGTACAAGGACGCCTATGTCGAATTGCGCCGCAAGAGCGGGGCTGCGCAATCCTCGCCTTTGTATGACGGGGCGCGGGAGGTGTTGGAAACCCTGAACGCGATCCCCGATGTCCTGCTGGGCGTGGCGACGGGCAAATCGCGGCGTGGGCTGGACAAGCTGCTTGACGCCCATGACCTGCGCCGGTTCTTCGTGACCCAGCAAGTGAGCGACCATCACCCGTCGAAGCCGCATCCCTCGATGATCCTGACGGCACTGTCGGAAACGGGGGTCGAGGCGCGGGATGCGGTCATGGTGGGCGATACGGGGTTTGATATGCAGATGGCGCAGGCCGCTGGCGTGGCCGGTGTCGGCGTCAGCTGGGGCTATCATGGCATCGAGGCGCTTGGGGAGGCACGATACGTCATCGACAGTTTTACCCAATTACCAGCCATCCTTGAGACGATGTGGGAGACAGCCGCATGAGCGAGTGGAAAGCAAAGCGTTTCTGGAAAGAGGCCCGCGTCGTCGAGGCCGAGGGTGGCTATTCCGTCGAACTGGACGGGCGTGGCGTGAAAACCCCGGCCAAGCGCAAGCTGGTTGTTCCGACCCGCGCCATGGCACAGGCGATTGCCGAAGAATGGGATGCGCAGGAGGGCGAGATCGACCCGGGGCAGATGCCCGTCACGCGATCGGCCAATGCGGCGATCGACAAGGTGGCATTGCAACATGCCGAGGTGGCCCGGATGCTGGCCGATTACGCGGATTCGGATTTGCTGTGCTATCGGGCGGAAAGCCCCGCCGAACTCGTCACGCGGCAGGCCGAGGCCTGGGACCCGCTTCTGGATTGGGCGGACCGCGAGTTCGGCGCGCGCCTGATCCCGGTTTCGGGGGTCATGCATCAGCCGCAATCGCCCAAAGCGCTGGAGGTGATGGCAAAACGGGCGCATGGGATGGACAATTTCACCCTGACCGCCTTTCACGATCTCGTGGGACTGTCGGGGTCGTTCGTGATCGGGTTGGCCGCAATGCACGATATGCGCGAAACGAGAGCGCTTTGGCAGCTTTCGCGTGTGGACGAGCAGTGGCAGGAGGAGCTTTGGGGCCCCGATGAGGAGGCCACCGCAGTTGCCGCAAGAAAAGAAAGTGAGTTTTTACACGCCAAGCGCTTTCTGAATCTTGCGCAGTAGGTGCGCCCAGCCCATTCAAAACGCTTTACGCTTGGTCATGCGTATAGGGAACCATCGCTTTTTGTGATCTTGGGCTTGACGTTATCGAATGAATCCACTCACACTTACGGGCACTGAAAGGGGAGTTTCCCCTTATACAGTTTCGCTCCGGTCCGCTTGGGCCGTAAGAACCGCTCGGAAAGAGTGGAAAATCAGGAAGAGGTAAAAATGAAAAAATCCGTATTTCTTGGCGCGCTGACTGTCGCCGGCATTGCTGCTGGTGCTGCTGCGGCGGGCACGCTGGATGACGTGAAAGCGCGTGGCAAACTGAACTGTGGCGTGACCACCGGTCTGGTTGGCTTCGCCGCACCCGATGCCAATGGCGAATGGGACGGCTTTGACGTCGGCGTTTGCCGCGCTGTTGCCGCTGCCGTTCTGGGTGACGGTTCCGCCGTCGAGTTCGTGCCGACCACCGGCAAGACACGTTTCACCGCGCTGGCCTCCGGCGAGATCGACATGCTGGCCCGGAACACCACCTGGACCTTCAGCCGCGACGTTGACCTGAAGTTCGAATTCACCGGCATCAACTATTATGACGGTCAGGGCTTCATCGTTCCCAAGGCGCTGGGCGTAAGCTCGGCCAAGGAACTCAGCGGTGCAACGATCTGTATCCAGACCGGGACCACCACCGAGTTGAACCTTGCAGACTACTTCCGTGCGAACAACATGGAGTATGAGCCGGTTCCGATCGAAACCAACGCCGAAGGCCAGCAACAGTACCTTGCCGGTGCTTGCGACGTTTACACCACCGACCGCTCGGGTCTGGCCGCGACGCGTGCCGCCTTTGAAACCCCCGGCGATCACGTGATCCTGCCCGAAACCATTTCGAAAGAGCCGCTTGGCCCGCTTGTCCGCCACGGCGACAACGAATGGGGTGATGTCGTGCGCTGGACGCTGAACGCCCTGATCGCTGCCGAAGAATATGGCGTGACCAGCGCGAATATCGCCGACATGGCATCGGCCCCCGGCGACAAGCCCGAGGTCAACCGCCTGCTGGGCACCGAGGGCAATCTTGGCGAGATGCTGGGCCTTGATGCCGATTGGGCCGTGAAGGCGATTTCGGTTGGCGGCAACTACGGCGAATTGTTCGAAAAGAACATCGGTGAGAACACGCCCATTGGCCTGTCGCGCGGTCTGAACGCGCAGTGGACCGATGGTGGCCTGCTCTACAGCCCGCCGTTCCGTTAATCGACGTTTCAAGGGGCGCGGACACACCGCGCCCCTTTTTTCCTGAATACTCAGGACAATGAACAAACTGGGCCTGACGAGCGAGGGCAAACCCGCCGCATAGGAGCCCGGGGACGATCAGGGAAGTCATCCATGACAACACTCAGCGACCCACCGCGCGAGTCGTTTCGGCTATCTATGCTGATTAACGATACGCGGTATCGATCCTACACATTCCAGTTCATCGCGCTTGTGGCGGTGATCGCATTGTTCGCCTATCTCGGGTCGAACCTCATGTACAACCTGCGTGAAGCGGGGCTGAACATATCCTATGGGTTCCTGAGTGAGCCGTCGGGATATGACATCAACCAGACGCTGATCGAATACGACAGCCAGTCGTCGCATTGGCGGGCATCGGTTGCCGGTATCCTGAACACGCTTCTCGTGGCCTTTCTGGCCTGCCTCACGGCGACGATCCTTGGCGTTGTTGCCGGGGTCTTGCGCTTGTCGAACAACTGGCTGGTGCGGAAACTCATGGCGGGGTATGTCGAAGCCTTCCGCAACGTGCCGGTCCTGATCTGGATCATCATCATCTTCACGGTGATGACGGCGGTTCTCCCCGCGCCGAGCGCGTTTCGGGGCGCCGATCCCGACCGGACGATGTTGCTGGATGCCTTCGCCTTTACCAACCGCGGCGTCTATATCCCCAAACCCGTCTGGCTTGAGGGCTCGGGGATTGTTGTCGGGGTTTTCATCGCTTCGATCATCGGGATGATCGCCTATCGCCGGTATGCGACCAAGCTGCTCTATGAGACCGGGAAGCTGTTGCCGATGGGCTGGCCCTCTCTGGCAATCCTATTCGTTCCGACCATCCTGATGTTCTTCATCCTCGGGCGTCCGATCGAACTGGATTATCCGGCGCTGAAGGGCTTCAACTTTCAGGGTGGCATTCAGATTCGCGGCTCGCTGATCGCGTTGTGGTTCGCGCTGGCGATCTACACCGGGGCCTTTATCGCGGAAAACGTGCGCGCGGGGATTCAGGCGGTCTCGAAAGGGCAGACCGAGGCGGCGGCGTCGCTGGGCCTTCGGCCGCGTCGGATCATGAACCTTGTGATCCTGCCGCAGGCCCTGCGGGTGATCATTCCGCCATTGATTTCGAACTACCTGAACATCACCAAGAACTCGTCTCTGGCAATTGCCGTGGGCTATATGGACATCACCGGCACGCTGGGCGGTATCACGCTGAACCAGACGGGCCGCGCGATCGAAACGGTCCTGTTGCTGATGCTGTTCTACCTGGCGATCAGCCTGGCCATTTCGGCGCTGATGAATGTCTACAACAACGCCGTTAAGTTGAAGGAGCGCTGAGATGTCGGATACTCATCAGCAATCCATTGCCTTTGTCCGCGACACCATGCTGCCAGAGGCGCCGCCGCCCACGGCGGAAACCGGCATCGTCAAATGGATGCGGGAGAACCTGTTCTCCAACGTCACCAACGGCCTTCTGACGCTGGCCGCTTTGGCCGCGATCTATTACCTGCTGTCGGGTTTCATGCCCTGGCTTCTGAACGGGATTTGGGATGCGCCGTCTATCCGCGCCTGCCGTGAAGTCCTTCAGGGAGAGGTCGGGGGCTGTTTCGCGGTGCTGACCGAACGCTGGAACCAGCTTTTGTTCGGGTTCAAATACCCGGACGAGGAATACTGGCGCCCGACACTGGCCTTCGTGCTGCTGTTCGCGGCGGCGGCCCCGGTGATGTTCCCCAATCATGTGCCGAAGGCTCTTCTGGTCTTTACCGGGCTTTATCCCTTCCTGGCCTATTGGTTGATCTGGGGCGGGCCGATCCTGTCGCCGATCTTTGGCCTGTTGGGCTTTGTCGTGGGGTACCTCGTCTGGAACCGCCTTGTGGCACAGTCCTTTGCGGCGGGGTTCTTTGGCGCGATCATTGCCGCGATGATCACATGGTGGCTTGGTGGCATGATCGTCGAGGCCATGGCATCCGAGAACACGCTTTTGGCGGCCGTGCCCAGCCGGGACATGGGGGGCTTCATGCTCAACATGATCCTCGGGACGGTCTGTGTGTCGCTGTCGATTCCCTTCGGGATCGCCTTGGCATTGGGACGCCAATCGGACATGCCGATCATCAAGTGGATCTGCGTGATCTTCATCGAGTTCATTCGCGGTGTCCCCCTGATCACGCTGCTGTTCGTGGCGAACGTGGTTCTGGCTTACTTCCTGCCGCCGGGCACGACCTTTGACCTGATCCTGCGGGTGATCATCATGATCACGATGTTCGCCTCGGCCTATATCGCCGAGGTGATCCGGGGCGGCCTTGCCGCGCTGCCGAAGGGACAGTACGAGGCCGCCGACAGCCTTGGCCTGGATTATCCGCAGGCGATGCGCCTGATCATCCTGCCGCAGGCGCTCAAGATCTCGATCCCGGGCATCGTGAACGTCGCCGTGGGCCTGTTCAAGGATACCACGCTGGTGTCGGTCATTTCGATGTTCGACCTCGTGGGCATGATCCGCGGACCGATCCTTGCCTCGACCGAGTGGAACGGCGTGTATTGGGAGCTTCTGGGCTTTGCCGCGCTTCTGTTCTTCGTCGTGTGCTACGGCATTTCTCAATATTCGCAGTGGCTGGAACGTCAGCTGCAAACCGATCATCGATAAGGAGGGCAGGGCACCATGTCTGAAGCCGCTCAAATGCAAGTCAGCGACGAAGTCGCGATCTCAATCGAAAACATGAACAAGTGGTACGGGGCGTTCCATGTGCTGCGCGACATCGACCTGACGGTCAATCGCGGCGAACGGATCGTCATTGCAGGGCCCTCGGGTTCGGGCAAATCCACGTTGATCCGCTGCATCAACGCGCTGGAGGAGCACCAGAAGGGCAAGATCACCGTGGACGGCACGCTGTTGTCCTCGGACCTCAAGAACATCGACAAGATCCGGTCGGAGGTTGGGATGGTGTTCCAGCACTTCAACCTGTTCCCGCATCTGACCATTCTGGAAAACTGCACCCTCGCGCCGATCTGGGTACGCAAGACGCCCAAGCGCGAGGCCGAGGAAATCGCCATGCATTTCCTTGAAAAGGTGAAAATCCCCGAACAGGCCGATAAATACCCCGGTCAGCTTTCGGGGGGTCAGCAGCAGCGGGTGGCGATTGCCCGGTCACTCTGCATGAAGCCGCGGATCATGTTGTTCGACGAACCCACCTCGGCGCTCGACCCCGAGATGATCAAGGAGGTTCTCGACACCATGGTGTCGCTGGCCGAGGAAGGCATGACCATGCTGTGTGTGACCCACGAGATGGGCTTTGCGCGGCAGGTGGCCAACCGGGTGATTTTCATGGACCAAGGCCAGATCGTCGAACAGAACGAGCCGGAAGAGTTCTTCAACAATCCGAAATCGGAGCGCACCAAGTTGTTCCTGAGCCAGATTTTGGGCCACTAAACCCGGATGAAAAGCAGATGAAAGCGCGGCCTGTGAGGGCCGCGTTTTTTTGTGGAGTGCGGTCTGTGGTGCCGATTTCTTGCAAAGAAATCGGACCGAAATCTTTTCAAGATTTCGGTGGCGGGCCGCGGGTTTAGTCCAAGCCCGCGATGATGGCGCGCAGCGTGGCGATGCCATCGCCTTTCTCGGACGAGGTCAGCAGAATTTCGGGAAAGGCGGCGGGGTGTGACGACAGTTTGCCGCGCACCTGTTTCAACACGGCCTCGCGATCCTTGGCCTTCACCTTGTCGGTCTTGGTCAGCACGCATTGAAAGGTCACGGCGGCGCTGTCCAGCAGGCTCATGATCTCTTCGTCCACGGCTTTGATGCCATGGCGGGCGTCGATCAGCACGAAGGCGCGGCGCAGGGTCTGACGGCCCGAAAGGTACTGTTTGAGCAGGCGTTGCCATTGCTCGACCTTGGCCAGCGGCGCATTGGCATAGCCATAGCCGGGCAGGTCCACGAGGTAGCGTTCCTCGCCCAGCGTGAAATAGTTGATTTCCTGCGTGCGGCCCGGGGTGTTGGAGGCCCGCGCCAGCGCCTTGCGCCCGGTCAGCGCGTTGATCAGGCTGGATTTCCCGACGTTCGAGCGCCCGGCAAAGCACACCTCCAGCCGGTCGGCGGGGGGCAGGCCCGACATGGCGACCACGCCCTTGAGAAAGTCGATGGGTCCGGCAAACAGCTTGCGGCCCTTTTCGGCCATCATTTCATCCGGATCGGGTGCGATGGGGAAAGGCAGGGTCATTCCAGCACCTCGATGGGGTCACCAACGGCGATCTTTCCGGAGCGGGTGACCTCGGCATAGATGCCGAAGTTCTGATGCCCGAAATGGGTTTTGAGGGCAGCGAGCGTATCTGAGTCACGCTCCCCTGTATCGGGATTCGCCGTGGTGGCAAGGCAGCGGACGATGGGTTCGCGAATGGCGAGTTCGGCCTCGCCCAGCCTGACGGTCTTGTCGATCCAGTCGAATTCGACCCAAGGCTCAAGTCCCGACATGTGGATGTTGCCCCGCCAGCGCAGGGGGGAAATTTCCTGTTGCATGGTTTGGGTCATGACGTCGTTGGAGGCGAGGTTCAGCAGGCTGAGCGAGGGGTAATCGGTGTCGGTCATGCCGCGCCCTTCGACGCGCACGATACGCGTGGATTGTGCCCGGTTGGCGGGCATCAAGGGGCGCACCCAAGTCAGGAAGCTGTCGGCCTCATTCTCGGGGTCGAAGGTCAGGTCGGGACGGTCGGGGTGGGTCAGGGTGACCCGGCCCGATGCTTCATCGCAGCGGGCGTTGATCGCCATGAGCGCGGGCACCTTGGCCCCGCGCGAGAAATTGGCACAGGGCGACCATGCGGTCTCATTCGCCTGTGCCATTTCATGCGCGACGGCCCAGCGGCGATCCCATGGCATGGTCTGTCCCTTGGTCAGGGTGACCTTTTCAAGGGCTTCCCGGCCATGCCCCTTGATGGGATGACGCCAGAGGGCCGCGATACGCGGGGTCATTTCTCGTCCGTTTGCGTCTTGCGCCTGAAGCTGGATTTGATGTTGCCCAGAACGTCGGGCTTATAGCCTTGGCTGCGCATGATCAGGTATTGCTGCGAGAAGGTGATCGTGTTGTTGGCGATCCAGTAGATGACCAGCCCGCTGGCAAAGCTGCCCAGCATGAACATGAAGACCCAGGGCATCCAGGCAAAGATCATCTGTTGCGTCGGGTCCGTGGGGGCCGGGTTCAGCTTTTGTTGCAGCCACATCGAGATACCCAACAGCAGGGGCAGGAAGCCGATGAAGGCCAGTGCAAGGGCCGATCCCGGTTCCGGCGCGTCCCAAGGGAAGATCCCCCAGAGGTTATAAAGCGACGAGGGGTCGGGCGCCGAAAGGTCCTTGATCCAGCCGATCCAGGGCGCGTGGCGCAGCTCCAGCGTGACGAAGATCACCTTGTAGAGCGAGAAGAAGATCGGGATTTGCAGGAGGATCGGCAGGCAGCCCGAGGCCGGGTTGACCTTTTCCTTCTTGTAGAGGGCCATCATCTCCTGCTGGAGTTTCTGGCGGTCGTCGCCGGCGGTTTCCTTGATCTGCTCCATCTGCGGTTGCAGTTCCTTCATCTTCGCCATCGAGACGTAGGATTTGAAGGCCAGCGGCAGAAGCAGCGCCTTGATCAGAAGGGTCAGCCCGATGATCGCCCAGCCCATGGAGCCCGCGATGCCCATGCCCGCCAGCGTCAGGTTGAGCCAGTGCAGAACGGCGAAAATCGGCTTGGTCAGGAAGAAGAACCAGCCCCAGTCGATGGAATCGAGGAACCGGTCAACCCCGCCCTCGTTCTGGTAGGCGCGGATCGTGGCCCATTCCTTGGCCCCCGCGAAAAGGCGGGTCTCGGACGAGACCGTTTCGCCGGGCTCGACCGTGAGGGTCGGTTGGACCGCCTCGGTCTGGTAAATGTCGCGCTTGGGGTCGTACTTGTTGACGGATTTGAACGGCGTGCCCGAGTTGGGGATGAGGGTGGTCATCCAGTAGTGGTCGGTAAACCCGATCCAGCCGCTTTCCTCGACCTGCGTGACCTCGGCGGGGGCGCCTTCGCGGGGGTTGAACTCGTATTCGGCGACATCGTCGTAATCGACCTCGGCAAGCTCGCCGTCGGACATCGCGATCAGGCCCTCGTGCAGGATGAAAAAGTTTTTCATGTCTGCGGGTTTGCCATGGCGGGCAAGGATCCCGTAGGGCGCAAGGGAGGGGGCAGAGGCGCCCGTGTTCTCGACCGATTGGGTGACGGTGAACATGAAGTCTTCATCCACCGAGATGACCCGCTCAAAGGTCAGGCCCGCGCCGTTGTCCCATGTCAGGGTGACGGGGCTGTCCGGGGTCAGGGTGCTGCTTTCGTCTGCCGACCAGATGGTATCGGCGTTGGGAACCTGATCATGAGTCAGGCCCGCACCCGGGGCCCAGCCGAACAGCGCGTAATAGGGGGCCGCGCCGCCCACGGGTTCGAGCAGCTGAACAATGTCCGAGCCCGGTTCGAGCGTTTCACGGTAGTTCTTGAGCGACAACCGGTCGATGCGCCCGCCTTGCAGCGAGATCGCGCCCTCGACGCTCGGGGTGTCGATGGCAAGCCGCGGGGCGTCTTGGGCCAGGGTTGTCACCTCGCCGGTCTGTGCAGCGGCTTCCGGATCGGCCTCGGCGGTGGGGGCACTTGCCGTGGCGGCCTCGGGGGCTGTGCTCTCGGTGACGGTTTCGGGGGCAGGGGTATCCGTCGGCTCAGGCGGCGGGAACACCACAAACCACACAAGAATGACGATGAAGCTGAGCGCAGTCGCCAGGATTAGGTTCTTGTTCTGATCGTTCATCGTCGCTGACCACCTGTCTGTTGACGTTCACCGGCGTTCAACAGAGTGCGGGACCAAAGGTCAAGTGGATTCCCCGAATTGGGCGGGCCCGATTGCAGGTAACTGGCCAATCAAACGGTTTTTCTGCCGATAATGGGGGGCGCTTGCAGTTTCGCGGAATGTGACACCATCCATTCGATCGTGCGATCAAAGGGCATGGGGCGGGCAATGCCAAACCCCTGAACATGTCCGCAGCCCAATTGCGACAGCATTGCGTGTTCCCCGGCCGTTTCGACCCCTTCGGCAACGGTATCGAGGCCAAGGCGGTCTGCCATCAAAAGAATGGCGGCGATCATATCTTTTTGATCCGTGTCCCGATCGACCTTCATGACGAAAGAGCGATCGATCTTGAGGCGCTGCACCCCGAAACGGCGAATGGAGGAGATCGAGGCGTGGCCCGTGCCGAAATCATCGAGGTCGATATGACAGCCAAGCTCGGCCAGCCCGCGGATATTTCTTGAGATCGTGTCGTCCGAGGAGGTCGAGACGACCGTTTCGAGAATCTCGACAGAAAGGCGATCAGGTGCCAGATCGAAACGGTCGAGTGTCCAGGCCACACGATCCACGAGTTTGGGGTTGCGCAATTCGTCGGATGCGAAATTCACCCCGACCGAGGGCACCTCATGGCCGGCCTCGTCCCAGGCCTTCAAAGCAGCCAATGCCGCGTCGAGCATTTGCTGCCCGAGACGTTCGATATTTCCGGTCCGCTCCAAGGCTGGCAGAAATTCGGCGGGCGGGATCATGCCCTTCGATGAATGCTCCCAGCGGGCGAGGGCCTCGAACCCGCTGACCCTGCCCGTTTCGGTCGAGATCTGGGGTTGAAACCACGGTTTGAATTGGCCGTTTTCAAACCCTGCTTCGATATCGTCACGAAGCGTCTCGGTGCAGGGGGGAATCGTGGGCAGGTTCGGTGTGAAGGCCCGCAGGCCGGATGGCGCATGCCGCCGCGCATCGGCCAACGCCAGCGCGGTTGCATCGGCCAATGCCTCACCCGTCGGATGAGGGAGCGTATCACCCAGGCAGGCGCCGACCGAGGCCGAGACATAAACATTGACGGAATCGACCGTCAGCGGGTCTTCCACAGAGGCTTGTAGCCGTGCGGCCAGTTTCATGGCCGTATCGTGATCAAGGTGCCGGGTCGGGGCGAGGATCACCGCCAGTTGATACCCCTCCAGCGCAAGAACGCGATCCGGGGTTCTGACCACGCGATGAATGCGGGCTTGTGTCTGCTTCATGATTTCGGTCATGGCGGCCGTGCCGAAGCGATCCAGAATGCTTGAGTGATCGTCGATTTCGATCATGAAACACGCTGTTTTCTTGGCCTTTCGGCGCGCGATGGCCAGGGTGGTTTCGAGATCGTCTTCCAGCCTTCTGTTGCCGGGCCGGAAACCTTTGGCCTCTTTCTGGTCGGCGAAGGCCAGTAACAGTGGGATACCAAGCGCGGTTGCCAGCAGCAGGAGTTCACCACCGAGCCAGAAACTGGCCAGAACAGCCGCTGGAAGAAACGCCAGAACCTGTGGCCGTTGGCCGAAGACCCCGACAAATTTCAGCAGGTTGCCCAAAGTCGACTTGAGCGATAGCAGCATGGAACGCTCCCCGAGTGTTACCGCATCACGGTAGCGCCCGGGGTCTCAATACCGGCTTAACGCAGCTTCGGCACCGCGTCGGGATTTTCGTCCAATTTTAGTGATCCGCGTTCCAGCCCTGCGAAATCGAAAAGCTTGGGGTCAAGCAGGTGCGAGGGCCGTGCATTCATCAGGGCGCGGAACATGACCTGACGGCGCCCGGGGGAGTTCTTCTCCCAGCCGTCGAGAATCTGCTTTACCTGTTGGCGCTGCAACCCGTCCTGCGAGCCGCAGAGATCGCAGGGAATAATGGGATATTGCATCGCTTGCGCGAATTTTTCGCAGTCGCTTTCGGCCACGAAGGCGAGGGGGCGATAGACGAAAAGGTCGCCCTCTTCGTTGACCAGTTTCGGCGGCATCGTGGCCAGCCGCCCGCCGTGAAACAGGTTCATGAAAAAGGTTTCGAGAATATCGTCGCGGTGATGGCCCAGCACCACGGCCGAGCATCCCTCTTCGCGGGCGATGCGGTACAGGTGGCCGCGCCGCAGGCGTGAGCAGAGTGCGCAAAAAGTGCGGCCCTGCGGGATCTTGTCCATGACGACGGAATAGGTGTCCTGATATTCGATCCGGTTCGGGACGCCCATGTTTTCAAGGAACTCCGGCAGGACGGTGGCCGGGAAACCGGGCTGTCCCTGGTCCAGGTTGCAGGCCAGAATCTCGACCGGCAGCAGGCCGCGCCATTTCAATTCGTGCAGCACGGCCAACAGGGTATAGCTATCCTTGCCGCCCGACAGGCAAACAAGCCACTTGGCCCCCTTTTCGACCATGCCGAATTGCTCGATCGCCTCGCGCGTTTGCCGTACGATGCGTTTGCGCAGCTTCTTGAATTCGGTGCTGCCTGGCGCACCGGAAAACAGCGGGTGGATATCGTCGGCCTCGTCCAGCATGGGCTGCCTATAGTGGCTTTGCGGCCCTCGAACAAGCCGCAAGAGGGTCAGATCGTCTGGTCGTAGTCGCCCACGGCAGGTTCGGTGCGAATGACGGCGTCGATGTCTGCGAAAATGGCGCGCATCTCGGCCTCGCTGTCGCTGCTTTCGCAGACCACCACAAGGTTGGGCGTATTCGAGGAGGCCCGCACAAGGCCCCATGACCCGTTATCAAGGATCACCCGCGCGCCGTTGACGGTGACGACCTCCTTGATGGGGCGCCCGGCGATGGCTTCCCCGGCCTCATGCTTGGCCACCAGTTTGGCCACCAGCCGCTCAAGCACCTCGTATTTCTCGGTATCGGCGCAATAGGGCGACATCGTCGGTGTCGACCATGTCTGCGGCAGGGCGCGGCGCAGGTCGGACATGGACATATCGGGGTTGCGATCCATCAGCTTGCAGATTTCCACCGCCACCCGCATGCCGCAGTCATACCCGCGGCCCACAGGTTCGGCGAGGAAGTAGTGACCGGATTTTTCGAACCCGGCCAGCGCGCCGATTTCCTTGACCCGGCGTTTCATGTGGCTGTGGCCGGTTTTCCAGTAGTCGGCGGTGACGCCATTGGCCTGCAACTCGGGGTCCGAGGCGAAAAGGCCGGTGGATTTCACATCGGCCACGAAGGTCGCATTCGGGTAGAGCTTGGACAGGTCCCGCGCCATGATGACGCCCATCTTGTCGGCAAAGATTTCCTCGCCCTCGTCGTCCACCACGCCACAGCGGTCGCCATCGCCGTCGAAACCAAGCGCGAAATCGGCGCCCGACTCCCGGACGCTTTGGGCCATGTCATGCAGCATTTCCATGGCTTCGGGGTTGGGGTTGTAGTTGGGGAAGGTGTAATCCAGATCGTTATGGGAAGGGACAACCTCCACCCCGATGCGCTCAAACAGCTCGGGCGCAAAGGCCGAGGCGGTGCCATTGCCCGTGGCGCAGACCACCCGCAGTTTGCGCGACATTTTGAAGTCACCGGCCAGATTGTCGAGATAGGCCTCGCGCACCCCCTCAACGAATTCATAGCCGCCGCCGTCGCGTGCCTCGCCTTCGCCGTTCAGGACGATGTCGCGCAGTTCGGCCATTTCATCGGGGCCATGGGTCAGCGGGCGGTCAAAGCCCATCTTCACGCCGGTCCAGCCGTTCGGGTTGTGGCTGGCCGTGACCATGGCCACGGCAGGCACATCAAGGTGAAACTGCGAAAAATAGGCCATTGGGCTGAGGGCCGGGCCGATGTCCTTCACCTTGATCCCCGCCTGCATCAGCCCGAGGATAAGGGCCTGTTTGATGGCCAGCGAATAATCGCGGTAGTCGTTCCCCACGGCAATTTCCGGCTTGATCCCGCGCCGGTGAATCTGCGTGCCCAGCCCAAGACCAAGCGCCGTCATGCCGGGCAGGTTGATCTCGTCGGGGTATTTCCACCGGGCATCGTATTCACGAAAACCCGTGGGCGTGATCATCGCATCACGCAGGAAGGACCAGCTGTTCTGGATAACGTCGGGGGATGGTTTTCTCACTGTCACGGTCACTCGTTTCTCAAATTTACAGATGCGTCGCATCGGCGTGTGCCAATGCAACGAATGGTGTCAGACTGTGGAGCGGAACGCGCCCAAAAGCGCAGTCCGGTCCTGTCGTATTGTCTCATGGCTTATGACGATACCTGTTCGCGAAGGATGGAAACCGTCAGTGATATCATCAGGTAAATGCCCGAGAAGATCAGGAAGGCCAATAAGGTATTTTCAAACGACCGCGGATAGGACGGATCCTGCGAGGCGACGGGCTTCACGCTGACGGTGAGGTAGCGCACCTGCTTGTTGGCTTCGATCTCTGACTGGCGTTTCGACTCCAGCGCCGATTGCAAGACCATGTCCGCCGTCGCCAGATCGGCCTGCGCCATCTGGATCTCGGCCGCTTGGGCCGCCAACGAGGCGCTGCCCTCGGTGGCTTGGTTCAATCGGGCTTCCTGCCGATTCAGTTCATTCGTGAGAACCTCGATCTCGCTTTCCAGTGCCGCGACCTTGGCCCGGTTGGGCCTTTGGTTGTTCAGCTGTGTATTCAGGGCCAGTTGCTTTTCCTGCAATTGCAACTCGACGGAATTGATCAGCGACCGGATCGAGGCAATCTCGCCTTCGGGGTCGAGGATCGTGCCTTCTTGCAATTTGACAAGACGTTCCTGCGCGGCGCGGCGCTCGGTCTTGGCATCTTCGAGGGAGGCGACAGCGGTCTTGACGGCGTCCTGGCGTTTTTCCTGGCTCAGGTGGTCAACCCGCTCTTCCGCGTAGTCCAGAAGTTTCTCGGAGAACCGCGCGCTGGTTTCCGGGTCTGCCGTCGAAAGCTCCATCCGAATGACGCCTTCGGTCGGGTCATACCCCAGCTTGACGTATTTCTTGTAAAGCTTGTAGGCGGCTTCGTTGCTGGCATCGGGATCAAGCCGTTGCAGCGGGTCGATCCAGTCCTGGCTGAAATGTTCGCGGAATCCGACATCCTGATCGAGGCGCAGCATGGCATCTTTCGATCCAAGATAGGATTGTGTGGCAATCGAATCCTGCCCCGTGGCGAAGGTCGTGCCGCTGAACAGGCTGGAGGCGGCACCGGATGCGCCGCTTCCGTCGGCTGTCAGGATCAGGAACTCCGATTTCGTCGAATACATCGGGGTCGCGACCGCGTAGAAATAATATCCGGCGATCAGCGTGGGCAGGAACACGAAGGCCGACAGGCGCGTCAGCAGCAACAAGAGCCTGCGGCGTCGACGCTTGGCAATATCGCGCTGGATTTCCTGGATTTCGTAAGCGCGGCGATCCGCCGGGCTGAGCTGTTCGGTGGCCGGAAGGTTTTGTTGCCCCGCCGGGACGGTTTGCGGAAGTTGAACCTTCGGGTCGCCTCCTTCGGGCATGGCGTTGGGCTGGCTTGTCCCGTCACCGGACCCGCCGGAACCGCCGCCGCCCGGGGCCACCAATTCAAGGATGTTCGCACGTTGGAAGGGGTCTATGCCCTTGGCCCGCAAAAGCCGGACCGCGTCAAAATCGGATGTCGGGGCAAGGCCGTATTTCTGGGCCATCCGACGCGCCATGCGCAACTGCCGCCCTGTCAGCCCCTCCTTGCGAATCTCGTCGATGCTTTGTGCCGATGCCATCTCGCGGGCCGAGCTGATTTCGCCCTCATGCGGTTGCGCCGTATGGACATGCGATGCCGATTGCGCCTCCGGCGCCTGTGGCTGTGCCGGTTCGGCGGGTTTGGCCTGCTGTGCCGAAGGGTCGTTGGCCGCCGGGGCATTGCGGCGAATGCGGAACTTTCTAGCCTTGGGTTTCGTAGTCATAAAGCTGCTTTGCCTCTTCCAAGGTGTCAAACATGTATAACTGACCATTCATGAGAACGGCAGCGGACCGTGCAAATTTTTCGAGCGTCGCTGGTTGGTGAGACACGATAACCACGGTGGTCGTCCGCAAACGCTCTTTCAGGATTTCCCCGGCCTTGCGGTTGAACTCCACATCCGTCGAACTGGGCATCCCCTCGTCGATCAGGTACATATCGAAATCAAGGGCCAGCATCAGCGAAAAGGTGAAGCGCGCGCGCATCCCGGATGAATATGTGCCAAGCGGCTGGTCGAAATATTCCCCAAGGTTGCACATCCAGCGGCAGAATGCCTCGATATAATCAGGGTCGAGGCCATAGAGCCGCGCGATGTAGCGGGCGTTTTCCATTGCCGAGATTTTCGAGATCACACCGCCCATGAACCCCAGTGGAAAGCTGATCCGGCAGCCGCGGCGAATTTCGCCTTCGTCGGGTTTTTCCAGACCGGCCATCATGTTGATCAAGGTGGTCTTGCCCGTCCCGTTGGGCGCCAGCACGCCAAGCGAGCGGCCCAGTTCGACACGAAAGCTCACGCGGTCAAGGATCACCTTGCGCTGCGTGCCCGTCCAGAAGGACTTGCTGACGTTCTCGAATTCGAGCATCCCATTGCTCCGATGCTGCTCTGCCTGACCTCTTTACCGAGGCTTTATTAAGGGGCGATTAGCCTTGTTGTACATATTATGCAGGATTGGCAGGCAATATGCCAATGAATCTGGGCAATTTTATGCCCTGACATGAAAAAACGGTTTTTCGGTCGGCGTGGCCTAGTGGGTGTGGTGAATGTCGCCCACGGCAAGCACCGGGGAGGCGTCGATTTCTTCGGCGTCAAGCATACTGGCCACGCGTTCGAGGACGGCGACGATCATCGCTTGCTCCCATTCCTCCAGACCTTCGAATTGCTTGACGTATTTTTGCTGAAGGGCATCTGGCGCGGCCTGCACCTTGGTCAGGCCGGTGGCGGTGATCTCAAGGTCCGTTTGCCGACGATCGGTCGTCGAGCGGTGCCGCGTCAACAGGCCCTTGGCCTCAAGCTTTTTGATCAGCGACGAGACCGTCGCCATGGTCACGCCCATGCGGTTGGACAGTTCGGTGGGGGTTGCGCGCCCCTTTTCCGCGACAATTTGCAGCACGCGCAGTTGTACGGCGGTCAATCCCGCCTCGCGCGCAAGGTCGCGCGCGTACATGTCGGTGGCGCGTAAAATGCGCCGCAGGGCAATCAGGCTAATGTCGGTGCGGTCCACGTCAAGCTCCAGGTAAGGCCTTGTAAACTTACCCGATTTCCGGTTTTCCGCAATCCGCGAAGTAGATGTATTCGCTTTACTAACTAAATGCTTCATGGGGTATATATAGTTATAAAGGTGTTTTTATTCAATAATTGGGGTTTTATGCGCATAATGCGTAAAATTACTTAGTCACTTGAAATATGTTATCCAATGAATATTATTAGCTCATCTAACCAACAAGGGGTCAAGTGTCGTGCATAGCATTCAAGGATCGAAAACCGAGAGCAAACTGACGTTTCGCAAGCCGTCGCGTGAAGACGGTGCTGCGATCTGGGATTTGATTTCGTCCTGCCACCCGCTTGATGAGAATTCCATGTACTGCAACCTCATCCAGTGTGACCATTTCGGGGATACCTGTATCCTTGCCGAAATGGATGGTGAGGCTGTCGGCTGGATTTCGGCCTATATCATGCCCAGCGACCCCGAGACGCTGTTCGTCTGGCAAGTGGCCGTGTCGTCGAAGGCGCGCGGCAAAGGGCTTGGCACACGTATGCTGTCCGAGCTTTTCGAGCGCGAGGAATGCAAGGAGGTGAACCGTCTTCAAACGACGATCACCATCAACAACGATGCCTCCTGGGCGCTGTTCGGTCGCTTCTCGAAATCGCAGAACGGCAAATTGCGCAGCGAGCCGCATTATACCCGTGAAGACCATTTCGACGGCCGTCACGCGACGGAACACATGGTCACCATCGAATTCGCCGAGGAGCTGAAGCGCGCGGCCTGAAGCCCTGCGCGCCAGCCCTCAACTCTCCCAACCGAAGGATTTATCATGTCGACTGACACGTCAGCCGAAACTTCCATCTTTAATCGCCGTGAATCCGAGGCGCGCAGCTATTGCCGCAGCTTCGAAACGGTGTTCACCACGGCCAAGGGCGCGGAAATGACCGACGCCGAAGGCCGCACCTATATCGACTTTCTCGCCGGGTGTTCCTCGCTCAACTACGGGCACAATGACCCGGACATGAAAGAGGCCCTGATCGAGCATATCGCGGACGATGGCATCGCCCATGGCCTT
The DNA here is from genome assembly GCF_009669325.1 of Roseovarius bejariae. Classification (NCBI taxonomy): domain Bacteria; kingdom Pseudomonadati; phylum Pseudomonadota; class Alphaproteobacteria; order Rhodobacterales; family Roseobacteraceae; genus Roseovarius; species Roseovarius bejariae. Next base: position 1,413,243 of record NZ_SZWE01000001.1, on the reverse strand, counting down.
GATATGTACACCACCGAGAAGGCCCGGTTCCTGAAGGCGTACGAGGAAAACATCCTCAAGCCGCGGGGCATGGACTACAAGGTGATGATGACCGGCCCGACCGGCACCAACGCCGTCGAGGCGGCGATGAAGCTGGCCCGTAAGGTCACTGGCCGCCGCAATATCGTGGCCTTCACCAACGGGTTCCACGGCATGACCATGGGGTCGCTGTCACTGACCGGGAACGCCGGCAAACGCGCCGGGGCCGGTGGTGGTTCGCTGGCCGATGTTACGCACCTGCCCTTTGACGGGGCACTTGGCGACGATGTCGATACGCTGTCGCAAATCGAATGGATGTTCGACAACCCCTCGTCGGGTGTCGATGCCCCCGCCGCCTTCATCTTTGAGCCCGTGCAGGGCGAGGGCGGGCTGAACGCCGCCTCGACCGAATGGATGCAGGGCGTGGCCCGTCTGGCCAAGAAGCTGGGCGCGCTGCTGATCGTCGACGATATTCAATCGGGCTGTGGCCGGACCGGCACCTATTTCGCCTTCGAAGAGGCCGGGATCGAGCCGGACATGATCACGCAGGCGAAATCGCTGTCTGGCTTCGGCCTGCCCTTCGCCGCGCTGCTGATCAAACCCGAGCACGACATCTGGAAGCCCGCCGAACACAATGGCACCTTCCGCGGCAATACCCATGCCTTCGTGACGGGCCGTGTCGCGCTTGAGAAATTCTGGAGCGATGACAGCTTCCAGAAGGACGTGCAGCACAAGTCGGCCATCCTGACCGCCGGGTTGCAGGCGATCGCCGATGTCCTGCCCGATGCGCGACTCAAGGGGCGTGGCATGATGCAGGGGGTCGATGTCGGCTCGGGTGAACTGGCGGGGGATGTCTGTGCCCGCGCCTTCGAAAACGGCCTGATCATCGAGACCTCGGGTGCGCATGACGAGGTGGTCAAGGTGCTGGCACCGCTGACCATCCCCGAAGAAACCCTGCGCAAGGGCCTGAACATCCTGCTGGATGCGGTCCGTGACGCAACCGTGAACACGAAGATCGCAGCGGAGTAACGCAATGATTGTCAGAGATTTCGACGACGTGGTGAAGGCCGGAAAATCGGTCTCGGATGCAGATTGGACTTCGGTTCGAATGCTGCTTGCCGATGACGGAATGGGCTTTTCCTTCCACATCACCTTCCTGCACGAAGGCAGCGAACACACGTTCGAGTACAAGAACCACTTCGAAAGCGTCTACTGCATTCAGGGCAAAGGTTCGATCACCGATCTGGGCACCGGGGAAACCCACCAGATCAAGCCCGGCACCATGTATGCCCTGAACGAGCATGACCGCCACATCCTGCGGGCCGAAGAAGAGCTTGTCATGGCCTGCGTTTTCAACCCGCCGGTGACCGGCAACGAGGTGCATCGCGAAGATGGCTCTTACGCCGCCCCGGAAGAGGTTTCCTGAACACACAGAGGCATTCTGGGGCGCAAGCCCCGGAATGAGCTTTTATGACTTTTGAAAATCACACCGTCGAAAAGATCGGTGGCACATCCATGTCGCGCCTTGATGAACTGGTCGATAGCCTGTTCAAGCGCGACACCCCGGCAGAAATATACAACCGTGTCTTTGTCGTCTCGGCCTTCGGGGGCATCACCAACCTGCTTCTGGAACACAAGAAATCCGGCGAGGCCGGGGTCTATGCCTGTTTCGCCAATGACGAGGACGATCACGGCTGGCTGGATGCGCTGTCGAAGGTGGCCACCGGGATGCGCGAGGCGCACGCCTCGGTTCTGTCGAATGCCGCCGACATCAGCGACGCGGATGATTTCGTGCGCGACCGCGTAGAAGGCGCGCGCAACTGCCTGATCGACCTGCAACGCCTGTGTTCCTACGGCCATTTCCGCCTGAGCCAGCACATGATGCTGATGCGCGAGTTGCTCTCGGGGCTGGGCGAGGCGCATTCGGCCTATGTCACCACGCTGGCCCTGCGCCGCGAAGGCATCGACGCGCGTTTCGTCGACCTCAGCGGTTGGCGGGACGAGCGCGAGATGACCCTCGATGAACGTATCCGCGACGGGTTCGCCGATGTGGACGCGGCCAGGGAACTGCCCATCGTCACCGGCTATGCCCAGTGCAAGGAAGGGCTGATGGCCGAGTTCGACCGCGGCTATTCCGAGGTGACCTTCAGCCGCATCGCCGCCCTGACCGGTGCGCGCGAGGCGATCATTCACAAGGAATTCCACCTGTCCTCGGCGGATCCCAACCTTGTCGAAGGCGAGGTGCACAAGCTGGGCCATACCAACTATGACGTGGCCGACCAGTTGTCGAACATGGGGATGGAGGCCATCCACCCCAAAGCGGCCAAAACCCTGCGTCAGGCCGACGTACCCCTGCGCGTCACCAACGCGTTCGAGCCGCACGACCCCGGCACGCTGATCGACGATCAACCCGCAGAAACCCCCGCGGCCGAAATCGTGACCGGCCTCGATGTCCATGCGCTCGAACTTTTTGAGCAGGACATGGTGGGCGTCAAAGGCTATGACGCCAAAATCCTCGAACTGCTGACGCGGCATGGCTTGCGGATTATTTCGAAGACCTCGAACGCAAATACGATCACGCACTATGTCGATGCGCCCCTGCGCGATATCCGCAAGGTGGAGCGCGACCTGAACGCCGTGTACCCAAGCGCGGAGCTGACAATTCAACCGCTGGCAATCGCCTCGGTGATCGGGCGCGATCTGTCGGGCCTCAAGGCCTTGGCAGGTGGATTGAAGGCGCTTGCACAGGCCGATGTCGATGTCATTTCGGCGCATCAGACGACCCGCGCGGTTGACGTGCAGTTCGTCGTGCCGCGCAAGACCCTCTCGCAGGCGATCAGCGCCCTGCACGGTGCGTTTTTCGAGTGTGAAAGCCACCCCGAAGACTTGCCCGAGGCACGCAAGGCCGCTTGACCGGCGCGTCTTGCCCCGCATGATCAAGGCCCTGCCACCGCAAATGGCAGGGCCTTGTGCTTTTACCGGGTCTCCCCTTAACAACCTGCGCACGGATCGCCATAAAAGGCCAAAGGGACACTCGGGTGACGCGATGACGAAAGGCCAAAGCTGATGCTGCGCTATGCCGGGCGGCGGCTGTTCTCGCTGGCGGTGTCGCTATGGGTCGCCAGCGTGGTGATCTTTCTGGCGCTCGAGGTCGTGCCGGGCGATCCGGCGGCCTACATGCTGGGCCTCAATGCGCAACAGGACACGCTGAATGCCCTGCGCGAGGAACTGGGCCTGAATGGCAGCGTATACGAGCGCTACCTGTCATGGATCGGCGGGATGCTCCGGGGGGATTTCGGTACCTCCTACACCTACCGCACTCCCGTGGCCGGGATGATCGCCGACCGGCTCTGGGTCAGCCTGCCGCTGGCGCTCTATGCCCTGGCGCTGTCCACCCTCATTGCCTTTCCCGCAGGGATCTGGGCCGCGCGCAAACGTGGCTCGGCGGTCGATCTGGTCATCATGGGCGGTACGCAACTGGGCGTGGCGATCCCGAATTTCTGGTTCGCCATGCTGATGGTGCTGGTCTTTGCCATCAACCTGCGCTGGTTCAGCGCCGGGGGCTTTCCGGGCTGGGAGGAAGGCGCCGGCCCGGCGCTCAAGGCCCTGACCCTTCCGGCCATCGCCCTTGCCCTGCCACAGGCCAGCATTCTGGCCCGTGTCATGCGCTCGGCCCTGCTGGACACCTTGGGCGAGGATTACATCCGCACCGCCCGCGCCAAGGGCCTGAGCCGCGGTCAGGCCCTGCGTCGCCATGCCCTACGCAATGCGCTGATCCCGGTGCTGACGATCATCGGGCTGCAATTTTCCTTCCTGCTGGCAGGGGCGATCATCATCGAGAACGTCTTTTACCTGCCCGGCCTAGGCCGCTTGGTGTTCCAGGCCATCAGCGCCCGCGACCTGATCGTGGTCGAGTCGGTCGTCATGCTACTGGTCTTTGCCGTCATCATGGTGAATTTCGCGGTCGACATGGCCTATGCCTGGGTCGATCCCCGGCTGAGGGGGCGCAGATGAAGGCGACCCTCTGGATCGGCGCCGGGATCACGGCACTCTTCACCGGGGCGGCGCTTTTGTCGTTCCTCTGGGTGCCGTATGACATCGCGGCGCTGGACATCGCCAACAAGATCAAACCGCCATCGGGGGCGCACCTTCTGGGAACCGACCATTTCGGGCGCGATATCCTGTCGATGCTCATGGTGGGCGCGCGGACCTCGATCGCCGTGGCCATCGTCGCTGTGGTCATCGGCATGGGCCTTGGCGTGCCGTTGGGCCTGGCCGCCGCCGCGCGGCGGGGCGGCTGGATGGACGAGGTGATCATGCGGGGCAACGACCTGATCTTTGCGTTTCCCAGCCTGCTGATCGCCATCATGATCACCGCCGTTTTCGGCCCCGGCGCGGTGAACGCCATCATCGCCATCGGCATCTTCAACATTCCCGTTTTCGCCCGCTTGACGCGCGGTGCGGCGCTGTCTCTCTGGACACGGGATTACGTGCTGGCGGCGCGGGTGGCGGGCAAGGGGCGCCTGCGCATCAGCGCCGAACACATCCTGCCCAACCTCGCCAACCTGTTGATCGTGCAGGGCACCATCCAGTTCAGCCTCGGAATCCTCGCCGAAGCGGGGCTGAGTTATGTCGGCCTTGGCGCGCAACCCCCGATCCCCAGTTGGGGCCGGATGCTGGCCGATAGCCAGACGATGATTTCCTTCGCGCCGCATATGGCGTTGTTCCCGGGTTTGGCGATCCTGCTGACGGTGCTGGGCCTGAACCTGATGGGCGACGGGCTGCGCGATTGGCTGGACCCGCGACTGGCGAGGGACGCGCGATGAGCCTGCTCAGGATCGAAAACCTTGGTCTCGGCATTGGCCGTGTGCAGGTGCTGCACGATGTCTCGCTTTCTGTGGCCCCCGGTGAAATCCTCGGCGTGATTGGCGAGTCGGGCAGCGGCAAGTCGATGACGGCCCTTTCGGTCATGCAGCTTTTACCGCGTGGCGCGGCATGTACGGGGCGCATCTCGCTCAATGGCCACGATATCCTGACCATGGGTGAATCGGCGCTTTGCGCCCTGCGCGGCCAAGAGGTGGGCATGGTGTTTCAGGAACCCATGACCGCCCTCAACCCCCTGCATACCATCGGCGATCAGGTGGCCGAGACAGTCCTCATTCATGACAACACCACGCGGGCCAAGGCCATGGCCCGTGCCGAAGATGCCCTGCGTCGGGTCGATCTGCCGCCCGAACGCGTGCCGCTGTCCCGCTACCCGCACGAACTGTCGGGCGGGCAGCGACAGCGCGTCGGCATCGCCATGGCCATCGCCCTGCGCCCCAAACTGCTGATCGCAGATGAACCCACCACGGCGCTTGACGTGACCACGCAGGCCGAGGTTTTGAAACTCCTCAAGCGACTGGTGGACGAGGACGACATGGGCCTGATGTTGATCAGTCACGACCTTGGCGTCGTGGCGGGCATGGCCGACCGGATCGTGATCATGCGCGAGGGCCGCGTGGTGGAACGCGGGCGCTTCGACAGCCTGAAAGAGCCCTATTCGCTGGCCCTGATGGAAGCCTCGGATCACAAGCCCGACCGGATTGCCCCCACCGGCCGCGCGCCGCTGGTGTCGGTCCGTGACGTGGTGCGCGACTATCCGACACCGCGCAAGGGGTGGTTTGGCAAGCCGGGGGGGCATCGCGCGGTTGATGGGGTCAGCTTTGACATCCAACGCGGCGAAAACCTTGGGCTGGTGGGGGAATCCGGCTGTGGCAAATCCACGCTCGCCCGCGCCATCCTGGGGCTGGAGGAGGTGCAGGGCGGCACCATCACCCTCGATGGCAGCCCCGTCTTCGACGGTCACCGCGCCAACCGCGCGGTGCGGCGGCGGATGCAGGTCGTGTTCCAGGACCCCTACGGAAGCTTCAACCCCCGCTGGACAGTGGCCCGCTCGGTGTCCGAACCCTTCCACCTTCTGGATGACCCGCCCAAGGGTGCGGCGCGTGAGGCGGCGGTCGTGGACGCCCTTGAAAACGTCGGCCTGCGCCCGGAGGACCGGCACAAGTACATCCACGAGTTTTCCGGCGGTCAACGACAGCGCATCGCGCTGGCCCGTGCCCTGATCATCCGGCCCGATCTGATCCTCCTCGATGAGGCGGTCAGCGCGCTGGACGTACAGGTGCGTGCCCGGATGCTGGACCTTCTGGCCGACCTCAGTAAAAGGCTTTCGCTGACCTACCTGTTCATCAGTCACGACCTCAGCGTGGTGCGTAACGTGACCGACCGGGTGCTTGTGATGAAATCCGGCCGGATCGTCGAGCAAGGCCCGACCGAAGAGGTTTTTACCCGGCCGGACCACCCCTATACCGAACAACTGATCGAGGCCGTGCCACGCCTGCCGAAAACCAGCTAGTATAAGCTTTGTATTGCACCGGACCGGGTGGTGCGGGATGCTGAACCCAAGCCTGCAAAGCACCGGAAGGACGGCCCATATGCCCTTGAAACCCCTGATCACCCTTGTTTTCCTGGCGATCGCTGCCGTGGTCGGGCCGGGCGCGGCGCAGACCGCCAGGGACAGCCGCGAGCAGATCATTGACCTTCTGGGGCGCCTGCCCGAAATCGCCCCGGTGCGCGATCAACTGGTGGCCCAGGGCTTTCGCGGCGAAAAACTGGCCCTCGCCGAGGAACACACCCGCCTGATGATGAACGATAGGCTGGTCGCGGGCTATATCGCCGACCGGCTGATCGCGCTTTACGATGGCGACCTGTCGGCAGGGGTGGCGACCGAGGGCCTGATCGCACCTTTGTATGATAGTGGCATCACCCACCTCAGCCTGCCGGAAATGCGGTTCTTTCACCAGATGCAGCGCGCGCTGCTGGACGGGATGAGTACGCGCAATTGCGGCCTGATCGTCAAGGGCACGATGCGCCCGCAGCGCATGGAGGATACCCTGGGCCGTGCCGAAACCCATTTCACCCTCAAGACCCTGCGCACCTATTACCGCATTCAGCGCAAGGCGGTTCGGCTCGGTGTCACCCGTGCCCCCAAGCAATTGAGCCCACTGGACCGCGCCCGCATCGAACAAACGATTGCCCAAGCCCTGCGCGCACGGGTGGCCTCCGAGGAAAATGCAAAGTCCCTGGCGCGGACCTTCGACAATCTGGAACGCGCCCGACCCGTTGAGGCCTGCGCGGCGGGCAAGCTGTTTGCCGATGTGATCCTCGACATGGAGGGTCAGGACCTTCGCGATGCGCTGCTGTACCTCGGAACCCTTTGATGGTGGCGCTTGAAATCCCGAACCGGCAGGCGCGGTGGCTGTGGTTGCAGGCCAATGGCCTTGCGCAGGCGCCAACCGGGCCGGTGGACGTGATGGGCACGATCCATGCACTCGGTTTCGTGCAGATCGACACCGTGCGCAATGTCACCCGTGCGCATCATCATATCCTGTGGTCGCGCAACCAGAACTACCGCGAGGGTATGCTCTGGCCCCTTCTGGAACAACGAAACCTCTTCGAACATTTCACGCATGATGCCTCGCTTCTACCGATGGAGGTGTTTCCGCTCTGGCGCCGACAGTTTCAGAGGCTCGGGGAAAAAGCCGCGCGGGGGGCGTGGCTGCAATCGGGTCTGGGTCGCGCGGAGATCGAAAACATACGCAAGCGTATTGAAGCCGAAGGCCCCCTGTCCACCCACGCCTTCGACAGCGGTGCGCGCGGCAAGGAGATGTGGGCCCGCCCCCCGCACAAGAAGGCCCTTGATCAGATGTGGTACGCGGGCGATCTGGCCACCAGCCACCGGCAGAACTTCGTCAAGTTCTACGATCTGGGCGAACGGATCTTTCCCACCACGTTCAGTGATGCCGAGGACGACGCGCAAGCCATTGATAAACTGCATCATTCCGCACTGAACCGGATGGCGATGGCCACGCCGGGCGAGGTGCAGAGGTTCTGGGATGCGACCTCGGCCGCAGAGGTTCGCGACTGGATCGCACAGGCCGAACTGGTGCCCCTGCGCGTGCAGGCGGCGGATGGCACATGGCGCGACAGCTGGGGCGCGCCGGACATCGAGGACCGCCTCGCGCGCCTCGCCCCGCCGGGGAAACGCCTGAGGCTGCTGAACCCATTCGACCCCGCCATACAGGACCGTACGCGACTGGAGCGCCTGTTCGGGTTCGACTACCGCAACGAGATGTTCGTCCCGCAGGCCAAGCGCCGCTGGGGCTATTACGTCTACCCGCTACTGGAAGGCGATCGTTTCGTCGGGCGGGTCGAGCTGAAGGCGGATCGCGGGAAGGGCCGGATGCAGGTCACCGGCTTCTGGCCGGAACGCCGCGTGAAATGGGGTGCGGCGCGCCTCAACAGGCTGCAGCACGAGCTGACCCGCTTTGCCCGGCTGGCCGGGGTGACGGAGGTGCAAACCCATGCCCTGCACGAAACGGGGGCAACACTTTGACAGGACGCGCCCCGATAGGATGCGCAACACCAAAAGAGGAGGCGATCATGCGACTTGAGGGAAAAACGGCCATCGTGACCGGCGGGGCCAGCGGCTTTGGCGAAGGGATCGTGCGCAAGTTCCTGACGGAGGGTGCGCAGGTGATGATCGCCGACATCAACGGCAAGGCGGCCAAGACGCTGGCCGAAGACCTCGGCGCCACGGCCTGCACCGTGGATGTTTCGGACGGGGCCAGCGTACAGGCCATGGCCGAGGCCGCACAGGCCGCCTTCGGCCTGCCCGATATCGTGGTGAACAACGCGGGGGTCACGCACCTTCCGCAGATGATGGAATATGTGACGGAAGAGGATTTCGACCGGGTCTTCGCGGTGAACTGCAAATCGGTCTACCTTGTCGCGCGAGCCTTGGTGCCGGGGATGAAGGCCCGCGGCAGCGGCGCGATCCTCAACGTGGCCTCGACCGCCGGGGTCAGTCCGCGCCCCAAGCTGAATTGGTACAACGCTTCCAAGGGCTGGATGAACACCGCGACCAAGGCCATGGCAGTGGAGCTGGCCCCCGAGGGTATCCGGGTGAACGCGCTGAACCCGGTGGCGGGCGAGACCCCGCTTCTGGCCAGTTTCATGGGCGAGGATACCCCCGAGATGCGCGCCAAGTTCCTGTCGACCATCCCAATGGGGCGCTTTTCCACCCCCGAGGACATGGGCAATGCCGCCGCCTACCTGTGCAGCGATGAGGCCAGCATGATCACGGGCGTCTGCATGGAGGTGGATGGCGGGCGGTGCATTTGACCCCGGGCACCTGTGCTTTTGGCCGCCGTTGGATGCCTCCGGCGGGAGTATTTTGGGAAAGATGAAAGGGGAGGGTGTCTTCTAGGCCACGCCCGCGCGCAGGGCGTCGTGGATATGGACGAGGCCACGCAGGGTGCCGTCGTCGTCCACCGCGAAAAGCGCGCTGATTTTATTGGTGTTCATCACGCCCAAGGCTTCCGAGAGAAGCGCCTCGGGGGCGATGGTGCGGGGGTCGCGGGTGGCGACCTCCCCGGCATTGCGTGACATCAGGGTATCGAGGTTGCGGCGCAAATCGCCATCGGTGATGATCCCGGTCAGGCGGCCATCGCGGACAAGCGCGGCGACGCCAAACCCCTTGGCCGTCATCTCCAGCAGAGTATCGCCCATTGGCGTGTCCTCGGACACGACCGGCAGCTCGGCCCCGATGTGCATGACCGAGGACACCTTGAGCAGTTGCGCACCCAGGGTGCCGCCGGGGTGGAAGGCGAGGAAATTCTCGCGCTCGAACCCACGCAGCCGCATCAGCGCCACGGCCAGCGCATCGCCCAGCGCCATGGTGCAGGTGGTCGAGGTGGTGGGTGCCATGCCGATGGCGCAGGCCTCGGGCGCGCTGGGCAGTTGCAGCAGGTGATCGGCCTGTGTGGCGAGCGTGCTGTCGGCTTTCTTGGTGATGGCGATCAGCGGGATCGAGAATCGCCGGGTATGGGCGATGATATCGGCCAACTCGCGGGTCTCGCCGGAGTTGGAGATCAGGATCACCGCATCCTGCCCGGTGATCATGCCCAGGTCACCATGGCTTGCCTCGCCCGGGTGGACGTATTGCGCCGGGGTGCCGGTGCTGGCCATGGTGGCGGCGATTTTCGCGGCCACGTGGCCGGATTTACCCATGCCCGAGACGATCACCCGGCCCGGCACCCCGAGCAAGTCGCTGACGACCGAATCGAAGGCGGGCGGCAGGTCGTCACGCAGGCCCAGAAGGGCCGCGCCTTCGGTTTGCAGGACGTCGCGGGCGATGGCGCTGGGGCTTGGTTTGTCGGGCATTGGGCAGGGCCTTTGGTTTGGGTCTTGCCGCAGGCATACCCCGTGCAGGACGGCGCGCCAAGCCCTGCCGCAAATCGCTCTGGTATCGGGGCGGAGGCGCGGCTAACGTCGCGCGCATGACTGGCCCCGAGATCCTTGATAGCCGTTACGCGTGGCTGCGCCTTGCCGTGTCCCTGTTGATTGCAACGGTGGGCAATGTCGGCATGTGGTCGATCATCGTGGTGATGCCCGCGATGCAGGCCGAGTTCGGGGTCGACCGGGCCGCGGCCGCGTTGCCCTATACCATGACCATGGTGGGCTTTGCGCTGGGCAATTTCGGAATCGGGCGGATCGTGGACCGCTTCGGGGTGACCACCGCCCTGATCGGGGCGGCGGTGATGATCTCGGCGGCCACGGCACTTGCGGCGATCAGCCCCTCGGTCGTGATCGTGTCGCTGTTGCAGGTGGTGATCGGCTTTGGCACGGCGGCCAGTTTCGGGCCACTTATCGCCGATGTATCGCTGTGGTTTTTGAAGCGGCGGGGGATCGCCGTGGCGATCACCGCCAGCGGCAATTACCTGTCCGGCGCGATCTGGCCCGTGGTTCTGGCCGGGATACTGGCCGAGGAGGGCTGGCGCGCGGTTTACCTTGTGTTGGCGGTGGTGACGCTGGCGGTCATGGTGCCTCTGGCGCTGGTCCTGCGGCGGCGGGTGCCCTTGGCCGCGCGCGCCCATGCCGACGGGATGTCGAACCTGCGGGCGCAGGCGGCGGGGTTCTCGCCGCGTGCCCTGATGCTGCTTCTGGGGGTGGCCGGGGTGGGCTGTTGCGTGGCGATGTCCATGCCGCAGGTTCATATCGTCAGCCTCTGTGTCGATCTGGGCTATGGCCCGGCGGTGGGCGGTCAGATGCTGTCGCTCATGCTTCTGGGCGGGGTCGGGTCGCGTCTGGTCTCGGGGCTGCTGGCCGATAAACTGGGCGGGGTGAAGACGCTTTTGCTCGGTTCTGTCCTGCAATGTCTGGCGCTGTTTCTCTACCTGCCTGCCGGGGGGTTGGTCTCGCTTTACATGGTCAGCCTCGTCTTCGGCCTCGCGCAGGGCGGGATCGTGCCCTCTTATGCCCTGGTGGTCCGCGAATACATGCCCAGCGCCGAGGCCGGCCGGCGCGTCGGGTTCGTCCTGATGGCGACGATCGGCGGCATGGCGCTGGGCGGATGGCTGTCGGGCTATATCTTCGATGTGACCGGCAGCTACCAGATGGCCTTCGTCAATGGCATCGTATGGAATTTCCTGAACATCGGGATCATGGTGCTGATCCTGATGCGCACACGCCCGCGACGCGGGGCCACCCTCCCGGCCTGAGCCGGTGAAATCCCGGCGCTCCCCCCTCTGGACGCGGCGTTTTCCCGGGCGTATAACCCGCCCCATGATGTACGCCCAAGCCATCATCATTCGAATTATGTGCCCGGCGCTCTGAGTGATACGAGCCGCCGGGACAATGGCGTATGGACTTTCGCGCCGCCCTTCCCCCCAAGACGAAACTCAAGTGACAAAGGACGTCACCGATGTGCGCTGACACGCCCGAGTACAAAGACACCCTGAACCTGCCGCAAACCGCCTTTCCGATGCGCGCGGGCCTTCCCAAACGCGAACCTGAATGGCTGGCCCGTTGGGAAAAGATCGGCATTTATGATCGCCTGCGCGACAAGGCCGAGGGTAGAAAACCCTTCACCCTGCATGATGGCCCGCCCTATGCCAACGGCCACCTGCATATCGGTCACGCGCTGAACAAGATCCTCAAGGACATGGTGGTGCGCAGCCAGCAGATGATGGGCCGCGATGCCCGCTATATTCCCGGTTGGGATTGTCACGGGTTGCCCATCGAATGGAAGATCGAAGAGCAATACCGCAAGAAGGGCAAGAACAAGGACGAGGTCGATATCGTCGATTTCCGGCAGGAATGCCGCAAGTTCGCCGATGGCTGGATCGACATCCAGCGCGACGAATTCAAGCGCCTCGGGATCACCGGCAAATGGGAAAAGCCTTACCTGACGATGGATTTCCGCGCCGAGCGGATCATCGCGGAGGAGTTCCAGAAATTCCTGATGAACGGCACGCTCTACCAGGGCTCCAAGCCGGTGATGTGGTCGCCCATCGAGAAAACCGCCCTGGCCGAGGCCGAGGTGGAGTATCACGACAAGGAAAGCTTCACCATCTGGGTGAAGTTCCCCGTGACCACCGAGGGCGATCTGCAAGGCGCCAACGTGGTGATCTGGACCACCACGCCGTGGACCATCCCGTCGAACAAGGCGGTCGTGTTCGGCGATAGCTTTGCCTATGGCCTTTACGAAGTCACCGACACGCCCGAGGAATGCTGGGCCAAGCCCGGTGACCGCTTCCTGCTGGCCGACAAGCTGGCCGGGGATGTTATGGCCAAGGCGCGCTTGGAAGACAGCATGTGGAAACGTGTCCGTGACGTGAGCGCCGAGGAGCTTTCGGGCCTGTCGCTCGCCCACCCGCTCGCCGGGGCCGAAGGATCGAATGGCGAATGGGACGACCCCCGCGATTTCCGCGCCGCCGATTTCGTCACCGACGAAGAAGGCACCGGATTCGTTCACTGCGCCCCGTCCCACGGGATGGAGGAATTCGAGCTTTACCGCGATCTGGGGATGCTCGAGCAGGTCATCACCTATAACGTGATGGACGATGGCGGCTTCCGCGCCGATCTGCCCTTCTTTGGCGGCAAATACATCCTTGACCGCAAGGGGAAAGAGGGCAACGCCAACAAGGCGATCATCGACAAGCTGGTCGAGGTGGGCGGCCTTCTGGCACGCGGCAAGATCAAGCACAGCTATCCGCATAGCTGGCGGTCGAAAGCGCCGGTCATCTACCGCAACACCCCGCAATGGTTCGCCGCCATCGACCGCGAGGTCGGCGATGGGCAGGACCAATACGGCAAGACGATCCGCGAACGCGCGCTGACCTCGATCGACCAACTGGTCACATGGACGCCCAAGACCGGGCGCAATCGCCTCTATTCGATGATCGAGGCACGGCCCGACTGGGTGCTGTCGCGGCAACGCGCTTGGGGCGTGCCGCTGACCTGCTTCGTCAAGAAAGGCGCGATGCCCACCGACCCCGATTACCTGCTGCGCGACGAGGCGGTGAATGCCCGTATCTTGGCGGCCTTCGAGGAAGAAGGCGCCGACGCATGGTACAAGCCCGGCGCGAAAGAGCGGTTCTTGGGCAATGACCATGACCCGGATCAGTGGGAAAAGGTCGATGACATCTTGGATGTCTGGTTCGATTCCGGCTCCACCCATGCTTTCGTTCTGCGCGACCGCGAGGATGGCAGCGACGATGGCATCGCCGATCTCTATCTCGAAGGCACCGACCAGCACCGCGGGTGGTTCCATTCTTCGATGTTGCAGGCCTGTGGCACCATTGGCCACGCCCCCTATCGCGGGGTCCTGACCCATGGCTTCACGCTCGATGAGAAGGGCAACAAGATGTCCAAATCCTTGGGCAACACCGTCGCCCCCGAGGATGTGACCAAGCAATACGGCGCCGACATCCTGCGGCTCTGGGTGGGACAGGCCGATTACACCGCCGACCTGCGCATCGGGCCGGAGATCCTCAAAGGGGTCGCCGACAGCTATCGCCGCTTGCGGAACACCATGCGGTTCATGTTGGGCGCACTGGCGCATTTCGAAGAAAGCGACCGGGTCGATCCTGCGGAGATGCCGGAACTGGAACGCTGGGTGCTGCACCGTCTGGCCGAGTTGGACCACGTGGTGCGCAAAGGCTATGACGCCTATGATTTCCAAGGCGTGTTCCAGCAGCTTTTCAACTTCGCCACGGTGGAACTGTCGGCCTTCTATTTCGACATCCGCAAGGATGCGCTTTATTGCGATGGCGACACCGTCCGCCGCCGCGCCGCGCGCACGGTTCTGGATATCCTGTTCCACCGCCTGACCACATGGCTTGCGCCGGTGCTGGTCTTCACGATGGAGGAGGTCTGGCTGGAACGCTTCCCGGGCGAGGAAAGCTCGGTCCACCTGACCGATATTCCCGAAACCCCCGCCGATTGGCTGGATGAGCCGCTGGCCGCGAAATGGGCCATGGTGCGCCGTGCCCGCCGCGCCGTGACCGCAGCCTTGGAGGTGCAGCGTACCGAGAAGGTCATCGGTGCCTCGCTCGAGGCCGCGCCGGTGGTGCATGTGCGCGATGGCGAAATGCTCGCCGCGCTGAAATCGGTGAACTTCGAGGATATCTGCATCACCTCGGACATCGTCCTGACGGGTGACCCCAGCCCCGACGAGGCTTACCGCCTGCCCGAAGTGGAAGGCGTGACGGTGGTGTTCGAACGGGCGGCAGGCGAGAAATGCCAGCGCTGCTGGAAAATCCTGCCCGATGTGGGAAGCCACGCCCACCCCGGCACCTGCAAACGCTGCAACGACGCTTTGGGATAAAACGAAACGGCCCGGCCTTCATGGCCGGGCCGTTTCGCGTTCGGGGCGGTGCGCAGTAAATGCGCACCCTACAGTGTGAGGGTCGGGCGCGGCTTACTATTCCCGATCAATCCGTTGTCCGCAACGGCGAGTTCTGCACCAACCACACCACCAGCAGCGGCACCCCCACGGTGATCAAGGTCACCACGATCAACAGCACCCCAAGCTGCGAATAATCCGCCGGCACCGTCACCGCCCCGGTTTCAGGGTCCGTCACCTCGCGGGTGACAATGAAGACCTCGTTCAAATACTTGGTGGTCAGGCTGCTGGCCGACAGCGCCAGATTGGTGAACGAGGCCATGACCGCGAAAAACGTCGCCTTCAAATCCGACGGCGCATTCCGCGCGATCCACGCCAGCATCGGGATCATCGCCACCTGACCCAACGGCGATTCAATCGCCGTATCCAGAATCGCGATGAACCGCGCATCCACCACGCCGCCCGTCAAGGGCGCGGTCACATCCTGTATCCCGTAATACAGCCCGATATTCGGCAGCGTCAGGACACCCCCCGCAATCGTCAGCATGACGATGATCCAGACGATGGGCTTCGAGGCCATCAAGGGCCGCAACACCACCATCCCCACCAGCGTCAGCACCGAGGTAATCAGAGACAGCACCGACAGGAACTGCTGATCGAACCCCAGAACGTCGATGTTGAACCATGTGATCCCGTCGCCCGGTCGCGGCACCGCGCGGAACATGAAGATGATCACCGCCGTCCCAATCAACGTCCGCGCCTGCGCCGGGGTCAGCGCGGCAATCAACTGCCGCATCAGCAACAGGACAATCGCCATCGAGCCGACAAAAATGATCTCCTGCCCATAGGGCACACCGCCCAGCCCCACCGCCAGCGTCAGCGCCACGAAGGCCCCGCCGCCGATGAAGTACCACGGGTTGGGGGTGGTATCCTCGTCCGGGCGCTCGAACAGGGCGTCGGCCTCCTCCGGCGATACCCCACTCTTGCGAAGGTGGTGCCTTGCCCGCCATTTCTGAACCCCGGCCAGCACCACGCCCGACACCGACACCAGCGGGATCGCCAAGGCGGCAAGGTAGATATTGGCATAGACCTGTCGCTTGGCCTCGGCGGCCAGATCCTCGATCCCGGAAAACATGTTGATGTTCAAAACGGCCACCGCCACCGTCCCGCCGATCAGGGCAAAGCGGCCCAGCGTCTGCATGGTCGTGTGTAGCGCGCGCGAGGTCTCCTCGGGAATCGGCTGTCCCTCGCTGTCCACCTGCGGCACCGCCTCCACCGACATCGCATCGGCCACCGCATCCTGAATGACAAGGCCGCAGGGCGCCATCAGGAAGCTGGTGATATACCACGCGCTGATCGGCATTACCGCCTCCATCATCGCGGTTTGCGTCAGCACCAGGTACATGATGAACACGCTCAGCCCGATCAGCCCCGCGCCGAGGTAAACCAACAGCCACTTCCACCGCCAGATGATATCGACCAGATGCCCCAAGGGCATTTTCAACGCCCAAGGCAACCCCGCCCAGAACGCCAGCCCCGCCAGAAAGGCCGCCGACAGATCAAGGTATTCCTTGACGAAAAACGTCCCCACGATCCCCGTCAGCCCGGAAAACCCGGCAGCGAAATAGACCATGAGGGGCGGCAGGAAGGTCCAGCGCATTTGCCGGACCAGATCGAACACCACGGCGTCAATCCATGCCATGGGCCCTTTGCGTTGCGAGTCCGTTGTCATCCGCTCCCCGATGCAGATTTGTTTTCGGGTAATCTAAGCGGGGAAGGCCTCAACGCCAAATCACAGAATCTCAAGCACTGCTTCCGGCGGTCGCCCGATCCGTGCGCGCCCATGGGCGAATACCACGGGCCGTTCGATCAGCTTGGGATTGGCGGCCATGGCCTCGATCAATGTGTCGTCGTCATCGGTCTTGCTCAGGCCAAGGTCCTTGAACACCGCCTCGCCGGTGCGCATCATCTCGACCGCCCGCAGGCCCAGCGTATCCCGCGTCAGGCGTAACTCCTCGACACTCGGCGCATCCTCCAGATAGCGGCGCACCTGCACATCTTCGCCACGTTCTTCCAGCAGGGCCAAGGCCTGCCGTGATTTACTGCATCGCGGGTTGTGCCAAATCGTGATCATGTCCAGTCTCCCCGTCCCGTGCCCACGGCCTCGGCCACATTGGCAAAGCCATCCCGCTCTAGCAGCGCATCCAGCCCATGCGCGATGCGTGGCACCAGCGACAGCCCCTCGTACACCAGCGCCGAATACAGCTGCACCGCACTCGCCCCGGCGCGGATTTTCTCATAGGCCTGCTCGGGCGATCCTACACCGCCCACCCCGATCAGGGGCATGTCACCGCCCGTTAACTCGGACAACTTCGCCAGAACCCGCGTGGATTTTTCAAACAAAGGCGCCCCCGATAGCCCCCCGGCCTCCGCCTTGTGCGGCCCGTGCAGGCCTTCGCGGTCCAGCGTGGTGTTGGTGGCGATAATGGCGGCCACGCCTGCCTCCTGTGCCACGCCCGCCACTTCGGCCAATTCCCCGTCGCTCAAATCTGGCGCAATCTTCAAGAACACCGGGATCGGCGTTTCAAGCCAATCGCGTGCCTCCATCACCCCGGCCAGCAATTGCTGCAACGCCTCGGCGCCCTGCAAATCGCGCAATTTCTCGGTGTTGGGGCTTGAAACATTGACCGTGGCAAAATCAAGATACCGCCCGCAATGCGACAACACCCGCGCGAAATCCTCGGCGCGGTCGGCGCTGTCCTTGTTGGCCCCAAGGTTGAGGCCCAGAACCATGTTGCGCGGACGGTTCGCCAATCGGCCCGCCGCCGCCTCCATGCCCTCGTTGTTGAAGCCGAAACGGTTGATCACCGCGCGGTCCTCGGTCAGGCGGAACAAGCGTGGCTTGGGGTTGCCCGGTTGCGCGCGTGGCGTCACCGCGCCCACCTCGACAAAGCCGAAGCCCGCCCGCGACAGTGGCGACAGCGCCATGGCGTTCTTGTCGAACCCCGCCGCCAGACCCACTGGATTGGCCAGATGCAGGCCCGCCACCTCGCACCGCAGGCGTGGCGAGGTTACCAAACCGGGCAACGGCACCAACCCCGCCCGCAGCCCCAGAAGCGCCGCGTTATGGGCGCGCTCGGGGTCCATGCCGCGCAGGACGCGCAGGCCGCATTGCTCAAACAGGCTCATTCCATCCCCGCCGGAAATTGATGTGCGCCCGCCGACAGCGGCAAGGGCTGCGCCCATGCCACATCTTCAAGCCGCAACTCACGATATAGATGCGGAAACTCGGCCCCACCGCGCGAGACCTCCCATTTCAACGCATCGCCCAGACGGTCCACCTCGACGGCCACCAGCATCAGGTCATCCTGACCGGCAAAATGCTTGGCCGCCGTTTCCGGCGCCTGTTCGGCGGTCGAAAAATGGATATAGCCGTCGGCAAGGTCCACCGGGGCACCTTGGCTGACCTTTTCGGCACGCAGCGCGCGCCATTCGTCAGCCCGGAAAATCTTGTAAATCAGCATGCCCCGGTCATGCCCCGCCCTTGCGCGACGGTCAAGCGCCTTGATCCTTGACGCAGCCGCTGGAGCGGTCACTCTGTTGGCAACCGCAATCGCATAGGTGCCCCATGTGCGGACGTTTCGCCATTACCACCCCATCGGATGCCATGGCGCGGCTCTTTGCCGCCACGCCCGCGAATGATCTGCCCAAGGTGCCCGATTACAACGTCTGTCCCACCAATCCGGTGCATGTGGTCACCAGTGGCGCGGGGCGGCGCCTTGGCGCGATGCGCTGGGGATTCATCCCGCATTGGTACAAATCCCCCACCGACGGCCCGTTGCTGATCAACGCCCGCGCCGAAAGCATCGCCAGGAAACCCGCCTTCGCCGCCGCCTGCCACGAGCGCCGCTGCCTGATCCCGGCCAACGGGTTTTACGAATGGACCAAGGATGAGGGCGGCAACCGCCTGCCGTGGTACATCACCCGCACCGATGGCGCGCCCATGGCCTTTGCGGGTATCTGGCAGGACTGGGGGCAAGGCGAGGATCGGATGTCGACCTGTGCGATTGTCACCTGCGATGCCAATCAGGCGATGTCGAAAATCCATCACCGCATCCCGGTGATTGTCGAACCGGACAACTGGCCGCTCTGGCTGGGCGAGGCGGGGCATGGTGCGGCGACCCTGATGCAGGCCCCGCCAGAGGATGCGCTTCGGTTCTGGCGGGTCGATCCACGGGTCAATTCCAACCGTGCCGAGGGGCCAGAGTTGATCGAGCCGATCGAAGAGTGAGGCACCCATTGCCGGTTGTTTCGTACGACTCGTACGATTGATGTCGGGCGGTGGCGTATTTTCGTACGAAAATGCGGGGTAAACCGTACGAGTCGTACAAAAATTCCGGCAAAATCGGCAATTTGATCAAATTATATTTCGGGGGTGGTCATTCGCGGCGTTTGCGGCAAGTGTGGCGGTGACTAACCTCTTGTTTCAAAGGGCTTTACCGCCATGTCCGCAGACCGCCCCATTCGCGTTGCCCTCAACGGCTTTGGCCGCATCGGTCGGACCATCCTGCGCATCCTTTTACGCGATGCCCCGGATATCGAACTTGTCCTCATCAACGAGATCGAGCCGCTGTCGACATGCGCCTATCTCTTTGAATTCGATAGTGTTTTTGGCCCATGGCCGGGGGATGTGCAGGCCGGGGAAAAGGCTCTTGTCGTCGATGGCCACCGCATCCCCTTCCATTCCAAACCCGACCTGCGCGACCTTGATCTGACCGGAATCGACCTCGTTCTCGAATGCACCGGCATGGGCGGAACCCGCGCAATCGCCGAACGCGGGATCGAGGCCGGGGCAGGGGCGGTGCTTGTTTCGGGGCCGTCGGCCGAGGCAGACGTCACACTGGTCCTTGGGGCGAATGAAAAAGACCTTTCAGATCAAAGGATTATATCGAACGCATCCTGCACGACCAATGCGCTTGCGCCGCTTGTTCGCCTGCTTGATGATGCCTTTGGCGTCATCAGCGGACAGATGACAACGGTGCATTGCTACACCGGCAGCCAACCCACCGTGGACAAACCTCGCCAAGCCCCGGAACGCAGCCGCGCCGCCGCCCTGTCGATGGTGCCCACCACCACCTCGGCCCAACATCAGACGGGGCTTGTCTTGCCGCATATGCAAGGCCGCATCGAAGCCCGTGCCATCCGGGTGCCGACGGCCAGTGTGTCCTGCATCGACCTGACGGTGCAAACCCATGAGGCGGTGACGGAAAACGTCGTGAATTCAATGCTTAAGGCCGCATCCGAGGCCTCGCCTGTCTTTGGCTGGACCACGAAACCCTTGGTTAGTGCCGACCTGCGCGGTCGGCCCGAATCCATCATTCTGAGTGGTCCTGAAACCTCGGTGTCCACCGGAGGTTTGCTAAGGGTTTTTGGGTGGTATGATAACGAATGGGGCTTTTCCTGCCGGATGCTCGACATGGCGCGCCTGATTGCGCGCCGATAGCGCGATCCATGTTTATTCCGTCGTTCGGGAAACTAGGTGAGAGGCTGGACAACGACCCAAGCGGGGCTCGTTACGGCTGCTTCCTTCCGGACCTGACCGGGTTGGCGAGGCGCTTGCCCGCGCCAACCTCTCAACGCTTCAGATAATCGCCATGAGGCGGATTCGCAAGGGGCCCTTACAGGTTCATGCGGAAACGGGCAAAACCCGCATCGGTGTCGCCTGTATCGGTCAAGCCGTGCGCGGCTATGTCGTCGGGGTAGTGTCGCAGGCCCGGTCCGGTGTCGAAGACAATGCTGGTGTCCGGCATGGGGCGGAACGTCCATGCCGGTGAGAAATCGGGGGTTCCCTGAAGGGCATGAAGGTGGCGCTTAACGGCGTCTATGACCCTAAGTTGGCTTTGGTATACGGTGTGCGTGGCGTTGCTTTGGACATAAGGTGCGCCACCGAACAAGCGGAAATTATTGGTGGCGACGATGAAGTCCTGACCAAGATCAATGGGTTGACCTTCGTGGCGCAGGTTGGTGATGCGCCTTTCGGTACTCCCGGAACATCTGCCATCCGCCTCGTAGCGGCTGGGCACGGAAAGGTCGATGTCATAGCTTAGCCCGTCAATGACATCGAAATGATGCCCGGGAAAGGCAGGGTTGATCAGCGATTGATCAGGCTCTCCCGGCACGATCCGATTGAAATAGGCCGCCGCGCGCTCCAACCAGTCACGTAATTCTGCGCCGTTCAGGATCACCGCGCAAAGCGTGTTGGGAAAGGCATAAATGTCCGAGGCATGCCGCGTTGTCAGGGGGCCGGGCGGGATATCGGTGAAATGGTCTGGCCCCGAGCGCCCACCCGTCCGAAACGCCGAGGCCGCCGACAGAACCGGCCATCGGGCTAGGTCGCGTTTCGGGACGAAAAGGTGAAGCGCTTCCCGTTGTGCCTGTGCGATCATGTGAACCAGGGGATCGCTGCGCACCATGGAGAGGTAACTGTGCAAGGGGGTGTCGCTGAATCCGACTGGCTTGGCCATCAGGGCCATGGTGGCCCGATGTGCATTCGAAAGCAGATCGCAGAGCATAGTGTCGGCCCTGGCCAATGCCTTTCCACGATTCGGATTGACGGGCCGGGCCTCGGATCGGCTGCTTGTCACCATCCAGCCGTCCTTGATCGTCCAATGTAACGTAAGGTCCAACACGCCAAGGTGTGACCCGTGAGACCCCGCCATCACCGCGGGAACCCCATGCAAGTGTCCCGTGTCGATATCGGCCCCAGCAATGCCTGCATGATCGGCCGAAGGGAAAACAAGGTGGCTGTGACCGGCGAGGATCGCATCAAGTCCGGGAACTCGGGCCAGATCAAGTGCCGCGTTTTCCGCCCTGTCATCTGATGTGCTATCTTCGATTCCGGTATGAGCAAGGGCGACGACGATGTCGGCCCCCTCTGCCTTGATCTTGGGAACAAGCGCTTGGGCGGTTTCCATGATCGCCCGTGTGGTCAACCGTCCTTCAAGGTGGAAGTGGTCCCAATTGGTGATTTGTGGCGGTAGCAAGCCGAGCACACCGATACGCATCTCATGCCGGTGCCCGTCGGTATCGACCACCGTACGATCAAGCAGCAGGTAGTGCGGCACGAGTGTCTTGTCGTTTTGCGGTGTCGATCCCGCGCTTACGACCGCATTGGCGCAAGTGATCGGAAAGCGAGCTTGTTCAAGGGTTTGAAGCAACCACTCGATGCCGAAGTTGAATTCATGATTGCCAAGTCCGACAGCATCATAGCCAAGTTCGTTCATGGCGCTGATCGAGGGATGCCGGCCTGTCCATTCACTTTCAGGCTGTGCTGTCACGTCCGTCATGGCAGAGCCTTGAAGGAAATCGCCCGTGTCAAACAGCAGGGTGTTCGTCGCTTGTGATCGTGCCTCATGGATCAAGGTGGCGGTGCGCGCCAATCCTGTGCTGATGTCGTCTTGGCGCGTCAGGTAATCGAAAGGTAAGATATGCCCATGAATATCGGTGGTTTCCAGAAGGCGTAGCTCAACAATGGCTGGCGTGTCCTTGCGTGCCGTCGTCGTATTTGGAGTGATGCGTTTCACGAATTCTTCAAAATCTTGATTGGGCTTCAATGAAACGGGGGTGTAGTACACAACAGAACAAGCTTTGATCGCCATAAAGGTTTTAATTTCATGGCATGAACATCCTAGGGTTGAAATTATATATAAATCAATAGGCTAGATAAAGAAAATCGTAAAACCTTTTGGGGAAGGTACCTATGAAGCACGCAGAAACAGTCACTTTCGGTGGGTCGTCCCTGGATCGTGCAGCGATGCTGCGCGGGGATGACGCGGCGATCGCCTTTCAACAAAAGCAATACGGGGCAGGGGTGATTGTCCTCTGGCGGGGCAAACCCCTTGTTGAAGGGCCCGGCCTTGATAGGCTGCTGCGGCTACCGTTGGATCATCCGGTTCTGGCCGAAGATGATGGTATGCGCGTGCTGCTGGGACGTGACGAAAGCGGGAAGTTGATCCACGCCCATGACCTTTCTGCGTGGCAGCCCGACGACCTCGACGACGCCGAACTGGACCGGTTCCTTGACGCCTCCGAGCAAACGCATCCCGAGCTGCCGGGACATGCCGTTTTTGCGGAGTTGCGCCGGATCATGACCCGGCTTGAGGCACGCGATGCCGAATTGGCCGCCACGGCGCGCGCCATACTTGGCTGGCATCGCAGCCACCGGTTTTGTGCGCGTTGCGGTGCGGAAAGCCAAGCGGTCATGTCGGGCTGGCAACGCAACTGCCCCGCCTGTGGCGGGCAACACTTCCCACGTACCGATCCGGTGGTCATCATGTTGATTACCCATGGCAACAGCGTGCTCATGGGGCGCTCTCCGGGCTGGCCCGAGGGGATGTATTCCTTGCTGGCGGGGTTTGTCGAACCCGGGGAAACCATCGTGGCCGCTGTGCGCCGCGAAGTGTTCGAGGAAGCAGGCATCGCCGTGGGCGAGGTAAGCTATCTGGCAAGTCAGCCCTGGGCCTTCCCCTCGTCACTTATGTTCGGCTGCCGGGGGCGTGCCTTGTCGCAAGAGATCACAATCGATCCGGGCGAAATCGAAGATGCGTTATGGGTAACACGTGATGAGATGCTTGCGGCCTTTGCGGGGCAGCATCCTATACTTATGCCTGCGCGAAAGGGCGCGATCGCACAATTTTTGTTGCGCAACTGGCTTGCGGATACGCTGGATTGAGGCGACACTCGGCCCGAGCAGAAAACCAGAGGCGGACCATGAAGTTCAGCACCAAGGAAGATGTTGAAGCGCCCATCGACTTTGTCTTCAACGAAGTTTCCGATTTTCAGGCCTTCGAACGCGCGGCGCTTCGGCGCGGGGCCGAGATTCAGCGTGTGGATGGCCTGCAGGCGCCAGGAGTGGGGATGTCGTGGAGGGCGCAGTTCAAGTTTCGCGGCCGCAAGCGAGAGGCCAGAATCGATATCACGCAATACGACAGGCCCAATGCCCTGGTCTGCACTTTTGAGACAGGGTTGCTTCAAGGAACACTGGATGTCGACCTTGTGGCCTTGTCGCGCAACCGTACACGTTTGAGCATTGTTGCCGAGCTGTCACCGCGTAACCTGACGGCACGGTTGCTTATGCAGTCAATCAAGCTGGCCCGATCGAGCGTGGACAAGAAATTCCGGTTTCGCGTCGCGCATTTTGCCAAGGAACTGGAAGAACGCCACAAACGTTTGGCATAAGCGAACGCGGCACCCCGAGGGCACCGCGTTGAAGAGTTTTGAAAGTGACGCTTAGGCGATGCCTGTCACGACATGATCGAGATTATAGATCACACCCTTGCGGTCACCGGGGATGGTTTCGCCGTTGTAGATGACGCCCTTGCGGTCACCGGGATTGGTTTCGCCGTTGTAGATGACGCCCGTGCGATCACCCGGGTTGGTTTCGCCCCCTGCGAATTGATCGAACTCGGTGACCGAAGTCGTAGCTGAATTCAATTGCGCGGCTTGTGCGGCCGCATCTGATGAAACCGTTTGCGCCGAGGCAAGGGTGGGAATTGCGGTTGCGGCGATCAGGGTGATAACTTTGATAGTGCGCATTTTAACGTTCTCCATTTTCATATGGTCCATTCGGGAACCGGTTGAGTTTTGCGGCGGCGGGATGTCCCGCTCGTCTGACACTCAAGATGGGGTAAAAGAGGCAATCGAGGAACGCCTGCAAAACCGATGTGAACAGGTGGTCACGTCAACGCACAGGTCTGTGAGAAATTCGTGGGAACACCCTCACGCATAGGCGATTTCAGGTGTGGGTGTGATTTTAAAAAAGCTTTATATCAATGACTTATGTGTTTGCTGTGTGATGTGCGTGATTGCACATTTGGGGTGGATAATCGCTCATCCCGGGCAATTTGCAACATTTGACTGGCTGTGTGCCGCGCCCACCTCAGTGGCGGCGCGGATCGGCCGGGTAAACGCCCAGCATCGTGATTTCCGAGGTGAAGTAATCCAACTCGTCCAGCGCGCGTTTCACTGCGGGGTCCTCGGGGTGGCCTTCGATGTCGGCATAGAACTGCGTGGCGGTGAATGAGCCGCCGACCATGTAGCTTTCCAGTTTGGTCATGTTGACGCCATTCGTGGCAAAGCCGCCCATGGCCTTGTAAAGCGCTGCGGGGATGTTGCGTACCTGAAAAACAAAGCTGGTCATCATGCCGTCGTTGCCGCGTCGCGTCCAATCCGGTTCGCGCGACATGACAAGAAATCGGGTGCTGTTGTTGCCTTGATCTTCGATTTCCCGCGCCAGCACATCCAGCCCGTAAATCTCGCCCGCAAGTTCACTGGCCAATGCGGCCATGGATGGATCGCCGGCTTCGGCGACATGCCGCGCCGAACCTGCGGTATCTGCGCCGGTCACGCGATGGATACCGTGTGCGCCCAGAAACTCGCGACATTGGCCCAGAAGCATGGTGTGGCTCATCGCACGATCAACTTGGTCCAGCGTCACACCGGGCAGGGCCAACAGATTGATATGCACCCGAACGAAGGCTTCGCCGATGATATATAGCCCGGACTCGGGCAGCAGATGGTGAATGTCTGCAACACGTCCGAAGGTCGAGTTTTCAACCGGCAGCATGGCCAGTTCAGCCTGCCCCGATCGCACGGCTTCGATCGCATCCTCGAAGGTCCGGCAGGGCATCGATTCCATCTCGGGGTATGTGTCGCGGCAGGCTTGGTGCGAATAGGCACCAGGCTCCCCCTGAAAGGCAATGCGCTTGGTCATTATGAATTTTTCCTGTCGAAAGCCCTTGATCGGGCGTTTGGTCGCGGAAACTACACCTTGCGCCCGCATAGGGGAAGCGGATAGATACGCCGCGACGGAATTCAAATGGAAGCGGGCTCATGTTCGATACGATGACACTTACCAAGGTCGTTGGTGCCTTTTGTGGCGCCCTTCTGATCTTTCTGCTGGGCGGCTGGGCAGCCGAACTGATCTATCACACGGGTGGTGGGCACGGCGACGGCCATGAACAGGCGTATGTGATCGACACCGGCGAAGACGAAGGTGGCGAAGCTGAAGAAGATACCGGCCCCAGTTTTGAGGAGCTGTTCGTTGCTGCGGATGCTGGCAAGGGCGAACGCATCTTCAACAAATGCAAGGCCTGCCACAATCTCGAAAAGGGCGCCAATGCGACCGGTCCCTATCTTTATGGTGTTGTTGGTCGTGACGTCGATACCGCCGAGGGCTACAGCTATTCCGGCAGCCTTGAGAAGGTTGCCGATGTCTGGACCCCGCAGAATCTTCAGGCCTTTCTCGAAAACCCCGCAGGGTATGCGCCCGGAACGACGATGGGTTTTGCCGGTGTCAAGAAAATGGAGGATCGTGCAAACCTGATCGCCTTCCTCGATCAGACCGATGGCGACACCTATGAGATCGAAGTACCCGCCGCTGAAGAAGCACCGGCCGAGGAAGCAACCGACGCCGCGGAAATCGATCAGGCCGCACCCGAAGAGGCCGCAGATGATGCTGCATCTGAGGAGCCCGCCGCCGAAGAAGCCGCACCCGAAGAGGCTGCGATGGAAGATGCCGCTTCTGATGAAGCTGCGGGTGGTTTCGCTGATGTGGTGGCTGCCGCTGACCCCGCCGATGGCGAGAAAGTCTGGCGTCAGTGCCGTGCCTGTCACAAGCTTGAAGACGGCAAGAACGGCGTCGGCCCGCACCTCAATGGTGTAGTTGGCCGCGACATCGCTAGCGTTGATGGGTTCCGCTATTCCAGCTCCCTGCAAGACCTTGACGGTGCTTGGACGGCGGATGAACTGAACGCTTGGCTGGAAGATCCCAAGGCGTATGCGCCGGGTAATAAAATGAGCTTCCGCGGCCTGCGCAAGGAAGAAGACCGCGCCGCCGTGATCGCCTATATGCAGAGTGCCGCCGAATAATTCGGGGAACATCTGAATTCCAAGGCCGCCGCCCTTTTGGGCGGCGGTTTTTTTGCGCGGCAGGTTGCTGTGCCCTCTTTCGGTGCTTGAACACATCGGCCCACGTCCTTTAGCTTGCCAGTAATTGAAAAAGCGCCACATCTGGTATCGGCAGGAAAAGGAGACCCCAATGACCGCAGAGCGCCGCCGGGCCAAGGCCCGGGCGATGAAACGCACCGCCCCGCGTGTCGCAATCCTTGCTTTGCTTGGTCTGATGATTGCCGCCCTCTTGGCGCATGCGGCCTTGGCGCAGGACGACGACGGTATCATCCGCTCTCACGGGTATTCCTTTTACGGCGATCTGAGCTATCCAGCGGACTACGCGCATTTCAATTACGTGAACCCTGACGCCCCCAGGGGTGGTGAAATTTCGCTTTACGCACCGGGCACCTTCGATTCGATGAATCCCTATTCGCGCAAGGGCCGTGCCGGGCGGTATTCTTGGATGGTTTATGAAAGCCTGCTTGGTGAAATGCCCGCGGGTGGTGGCCCTGCGCCTGCCGACGCCTATGGTGAATCCTATGGGTTGCTGGCCGAAAGCCTTGAATACGACGAAGGCAAGACATGGGTGATCTTCCACATGCGCCCCGAGGCGCGCTTTTCCGATGGCACGCCCGTTACCGCGCATGACGTGGTCTTTTCCCATAACCTCTTTTTGGAGCAGGGCTTGCCGTCTTATGCCCAAGCGGTCAGCCGTCGGGTGACAGGGGCCGAGGCCCTGGATGATCACACCGTCAAGTTCACCTTCGCCGAAGGAATCTCGCGCCGGTCACTGATTGATCAGGTGGGCGGCACGCCGGTCTTTCCGCGCAAATGGTACGAGGACAACGACGCGCGCCTTGATGAGCCCCGACTTGAGGCCGCGCCCGGCTCGGGCCCCTACCAAGTGGAAAGCGTCGATGTGAACCGCCGGATCACGTACAAGCGCAACCCGGATTACTGGGGTTGGGATCTGCCGATCAACCAGGGCCGCCATAACTTTGACCGTATCCGTGTTGAATATTTCGCCGACGACAGCGCCGCCTTCGAGGCCTTCAAGGCCGGTGAATACACCTTCCGCTCCGAAGGTAATTCCAAGAAATGGGCCACCGGATATGACTTCCCGGCCGCAAACGCGGGCGATGTCAAAATCGAGGAACTGCCCGACGGCACCCCGCCCACGCCCACCGGGTTCGTATTCAACCTAGCACGCGACAAGTTCAAGGATGAGCGAGTGCGCGAGGCCGTTGCATTGGCCTATAACTTCGAATGGACCAACGAATCCCTGCAATACGGGCTGTTCAAGCAGCGCCACTCCTTCGTGCAGGATACCCCGCTTGAGGCGATGGGCCCTCCGGAAGGGGCCGAGCTTGAGTTCCTGAAATCGCTGGGCGACGTGATCCCGCCCGAGATGCTGACCGAACCCGCCGTGCGCGCCCATGAATCCCGCGCCTCGCGCCTCAATGACCGCCGCAACCTGCGCCGCGCCATGAAATTGCTGGACGAGGCGGGCTGGACCGTGGGGGACGATGGCATTCGCCGTAATGCCGAAGGCAAGGTCCTGAGTATCGATTTCCCGATCCCCTCGTCGGGGTCGGCGACGCTGGGCGCGGTGGTCGAAAGTTTCGTTGGCAATCTGCAACTCATGGGCATCGACGCGCGCTATGAAAAGGTGGACCCGTCGCAATACACCCTGCGCAGCCGCGACCGCGACTATGACATTGTCTTTGACAACTATGTCGCCTTCCTCGGAACCGGCACCGGCCTGCTGCAACGTTACGGCTCTTCCGAGGCGGCCTTCAGCCTGTTTAACCCCGCCGGTCTGGCCAGCCCCATGGTGGATGCCATCATCAACGCCTCGCTCAACGCCGAAACCCGCGAAGAAGAGAACGTGGCCCTGATGGCCCTGGATCGCGCCCTGCGCCATGAACGCTTCATGGTGCCCGTGTGGTACAACGACAGCTACTGGGTGGCCTATTGGGATATGTACGAACACCCCGAAACCCTGCCGCCCTATGCCTTGGGGGTGCTGGATTTCTGGTGGTACAATGCCGACAAGGCCGAGGCGCTCAAAGCCTCCGGCGCGCTGAGGTAACCCGCCGATGGGCGCCTATATCCTGCGCAGGCTGCTGCTGATCATTCCCACGTTGCTGGGGATCATGGTGATCAATTTCGTTCTGGTCCAATTCGTGCCCGGCGGCCCGGTGGAGCAGGTGATCGCCAACATGCAGGGCCAGGGCGATGTGTTCGAGGGTTTCGCAGGCTCGGGCAACGACGCGGGTCAGGACATGACGGGCGGCGGCGATAACGAGCAATACGTCGGCGCCCGGGGCCTTCCGCCCGAATTGATCGCCGAACTGGAGGAACAATTCGGCCTCGACAAACCGCCGCTCGAACGGTTCTTCAACATGATGTGGAACTACATGCGGTTCGACTTCGGCGAGAGTTATTTCCGCAAGATCGACGTGTTGGACCTCGTGCTTGAGAAAATGCCGGTCAGTATCACGCTGGGTCTCTGGTCTACCCTGATTGCCTATCTCATCTCGATCCCGCTTGGCATTCGCAAGGCTGTCTATGATGGCAGTTCCTTCGATACATGGACCAGCGGGATCATCATCGTGGCCTACGCCATTCCCGCGTTTCTGTTCGCCATCATGCTTCTGGTGCTGTTTGCGGGGGGAACCTATTTCTCGGTCTTCCCGCTCAGGGGGCTGACCTCGGACAACTGGGAGCAGCTCAGCCTTGTGGGCAAGGTGCTTGATTACTTCTGGCACATCGCTTTGCCGGTGCTGGCCTCGACCATCGCGGCCTTTGCAACGCTGACGCTGCTGACCAAGAACTCGTTTCTCGACGAGATCAAGAAACACTATGTCATGACGGCCCGCGCCAAGGGCCTGAGCGAAAGCCGCGTGCTGTATGGCCATATCTTCCGGAACGCGATGCTGATCGTGATCGCGGGCTTTCCAGCGGTGTTCATTGGCGTCTTCTTCGGCGGGTCGGTCCTGATCGAGACGATCTTTTCGCTTGATGGTCTGGGGCGGCTTGGCTTCGAGGCTGCCGTGGGGCGGGATTATCCGGTGATGTTCGGCACGCTGTTCCTGTTTGGGTTGATCGGCCTGCTGGTCAATATCCTGTCGGACCTGATGTATGTGCTGGTCGATCCGCGGATCGATTTCGAGAAGCGGGAGGGCTGACGCGATGCATGTGGCCCTGAATTGCAAACTCAGGCAGGGGGCGCTGCCCCCGTCCCGGAGTAAATCCGGGACTCCCCCGGAGTATTTTGGGAAAGATGAAGGGCAGGGGGCCGTATCATGAGCCTGTCGCCCCTCAATCAACGCCGTTGGCGGAATTTCAAACGCAACAAGCGCGCCTTTTGGTCCCTGATCCTCTTTTCGGTGATCTTCGTGATTACGCTGTTTGCCGAATTCGTGGCGAACGACAAACCGATCCTCGTCAACTATCGCGGGGATTTTTATACGCCGATCTTCAATTTCTACCCGGAAACCCAGTTCGGCGGCGATTTCGAGACCGAGGCGATTTATCGCGACCCCGAGGTGCAATGCCTGATCACATCGGGCGGCTTGGACATCTGTTTCGACGACCCCGAGGGGGTGATCGAAGATGCGCAGGATGGCGTGGTCGAGGGGGAGGAAATTGCCAAGGGCTGGATGGTCTGGCCGCCCATCCCCTACAGCTATGACACCTCGGTTGACCGACCGGGCGCAGCCCCCTTGCCGCCGAATGAGCAAAACTGGCTGGGCACGGACGACACCAAGCGCGATGTGCTGGCGCGGGTGATCTATGGCTTCCGCCTGTCGGTGATGTTCACGCTGATCGTTACCGCGCTATCCTCGATCATCGGCATCTTTGCCGGGGCCATTCAGGGCTATTTCGGAGGGTGGCTTGACCTGATCTTCCAGAGGGTCATCGAAATTTGGGCCTCGACCCCACAGATTTACGTGATCATCATCCTTTTCGCGATCCTGCCGCGGAGTTTCTGGCTTTTGGTGGTGATTACCGTGCTCTTTGGCTGGATGGCGCTTGTGGGCGTTGTGCGGGCCGAGTTCCTGCGGGCGCGTAACCTAGAGTATGTCCGGGCGGCCAAGGCGCTTGGCGTGTCGAACCTGACCATCATGTTCCGGCACATGCTGCCGAATGCCATGGTGGCCACGCTGACCATGCTGCCCTTCGTCATCACCGGCACGATCTCGCTTCTGGCGGGGCTGGATTTCCTCGGTTTCGGCCTGCCGTCCTCAGCCCCGTCGCTTGGTGAATTGACGCTTCAGGCCAAGCAGAACCTTCAGGCCCCGTGGCTGGCCTTCACCGCCTTTTTCGCCTTCGCCATCATGTTGTCGCTGCTGGTCTTCATCTTCGAGGGCGTGCGCGATGCCTTTGACCCCAGAAAGACCTTTGAATGAGCCTGTTGTGTGTTGAAAACCTGAAGGTCAGCTTCAAGCAGGACGGGGCAATCATCCCGGCGGTGCATGGCGTGTCCTTTACCGTGGACCGCGGCGAAACCGTGGCCTTGGTGGGCGAATCCGGGTCGGGGAAGTCGGTCACGGCACTATCCACGGTGTCGCTTCTGGGGCCGTCGGCGCAGGTCGAGGGCAGCGTCACCTACGACGGTCAGGAGATGATCGGCGCACCGGGCAAGCGTCTGCGGCAAGTGCGCGGCAACGACATCAGCTTTATTTTCCAGGAGCCGATGACATCGCTCAACCCGCTGCACACGATCGAAAAGCAGGTCGGCGAAAGCCTTGCCCTGCACCAGGGCCTGATCGATGAGGCCGCCCGGACACGCATCATCGAATTGCTGGACCGTGTCGGTATCCATGACCCCGAAAGCCGCCTCGGCGCCTATCCGCACCAATTGTCAGGCGGGCAGAGGCAACGCGTGATGATCGCCATGGCACTGGCCAACAAGCCCGACATCCTGATCGCGGATGAACCCACCACGGCGCTTGATGTGACCATTCAGGCGCAAATCCTTGATCTACTGGCTGAACTGAAGCGCGAGGAAGGGATGGGCCTTTTGTTTATCACCCATGACCTCAACGTGGTGCAGCGGATCGCCGATAAGGTCTGTGTGATGAAGGATGGCGAGATCGTGGAAAGCGGCCCAACGGCGGAAATTTTCGCCAACCCGCAACACGCCTACACCCGCAAACTGTTGAACGCGTTGCCATCCGGCGCGCCCGATCCCGTGCCCGCCGATGCCCGGCCGCTTGTCGAAACCGAGAAGTTGCGCGTCTGGTTCCCGATCCAGAAAGGCTTCATGCGGAAAACCGTGGGCCATGTGAAGGCTGTCAATGAGGCCACGATTAGCGTCCGTGCAGGGGAAACCCTTGGTATCGTGGGCGAATCCGGCTCGGGCAAGACCACTTTGGCACTGGCCATCATGCGCCTGATCCAATCCGAGGGCGGCATCACCTTTGACGGCGAAGACGTGAACGCGTGGTCTACCCGGAAACTCCGCCGCCGTCGTGCGCAGATGCAGATCGTCTTTCAGGATCCGTTCGGAAGCCTCAGCCCGCGGATGACCTGTGAACAGATCATCGCCGAGGGCTTGGGTGTCCATGGCAACCCCGGTGGCCGGGCCGAACGCGATCTGGTGGCCGAGGTCATGGAGGAGGTCGACCTCAATCCCGCTACTATGGATCGCTACCCGCATGAGTTTTCCGGCGGGCAGCGACAGCGTATCGCCATCGCCCGCGCCATGATTCTGCGGCCCAAGATGGTGGTTCTGGACGAGCCCACCTCGGCCCTGGATATGACCGTGCAGGTGCAGATCGTCGATCTGCTGCGGCGGTTACAGGTGAAATACGGGCTGGCCTATCTGTTCATCTCACACGATCTGGCCGTGGTCCGTGCCATGAGCCATCGCGTGGTGGTGATGAAACAGGGCGACATCGTTGAATATGCCGATGCCGAAACCCTGTTCGAGACACCACAGACCGAATATGCGCGAAACCTGCTTCAGGCCGCGTTTGACCTGAAACCGGCCTGAACGCCCTTAGATCGCCGAACTGTGGCCAGCCTTGCTGAGCTCATAGGCGTCGAAGCTGCGGGCGATCATCCGGGTCAGGGGGCGCGCCTCAGGCGGCACGAAGAGCCCCGTCTGATCGACCTGCAACAAACCGGGAAACTCTGACGCGACCCGATCCAGCATCTGGCGCAGGGCGGTGGGTGTGATGTCGAATGTCTCGGTGATCTCGCGGGAATCGATTCGGAATTCGCACATCAATTGTTCGATCATGCGGCTGCGCATCCGGTCGTCATCGCTGAAGACGTGCCCGCGGGTGGTTGAAAACCGCCCCTCGCGAATCGCTGCTGTATGAGCGCCCGTGGCCGGGGCGTTCTGGGCATAGCCCTGTGGAAACCGCGAGATTGAGGAAGCCCCGACACCAATCAGCGCCTCGGCGGTGTCATCGGTGTAGCCTTGGAAGTTCCGGCGCAGTTTGCCGGATTTCTGGGCGATGGTCAGGCTGTCGTCTTGTGTGGCGAAGTGGTCGATCCCGATCTCAGCGTAGTTGTCCCAGAGGAACAGTTTGCGGGCGGTTTCGAAAAGGTCCAGCCGCTCTTCGGGGGTGGGGAGTGCATCCGAAGGCAGCAATTGCTGCCGCTTGGCCATCCACGGCACATGTGCATATCCATAGAGCGCCACCCGGTCGGGATTGAGCGACAAAAGCTTCTGCACGCTTTCGGTAATGCGCGCCTTGGTCTGATGTGGCAGGCCGTAAAGGATATCGGCATTCAGGCTGTGCACACCCCGGGCGCGAATCTCTTCGGCGGCCCAACGGGTGATGTCGTAGCCCTGCAAACGCCCGATACTTTGTTGAATTTCCTCGTTGAAATCCTGCACGCCGATCGAGGCGCGGTTCATCCCCGCCGCGGCCAGGGCATCCAGGCGTGCGCCATCGATCTCATTGGGGTCGATCTCGACCGAGAACTCGGTGTCCGAATCAAACGGGGCCGCTTCTTTTATGGCACCAACCAGTTCTTCCATCATGCCCGGTTGCAGCAGGGTTGGCGTTCCGCCGCCCCAATGCAGGCGCGACAGGGTCACGCCTTTGGGCAGATGTTGGCCCAACATGCCAAGTTCGGTCTTCAGCGTCTCCAGGTAGGCTTCGACGGGTTTGTCGCTCTTGGTGCCTTGGGTACGGCAGGCACAGAACCAGCAGAGCCGCCGACAGAAAGGCACATGCACATAGAGCGAGACTCGCGCCCCTTCCGGGATCGCCTCGATCCAGTTAACGAAATCACCCGCGTCGATATCGCGGGTGAAGTGGGGGGCGGTGGGGTAGCTGGTGTATCTAGGAACCTTTGCGTCAAAGAGACCCAACTTGCCCAGTTGTGCTTTCGTAATCATGTGCGTACCGTTATATGGCGTGACGAGTGACATCCTTGATGCAGATCAAAACAATGGAATCGTGATCCGCCATGCTCGACGAAGAGACCCAAGCCGTCCCGCGCGATTGCGGTGATTGCCCCATCCGGCACCGTGCCGTCTGTGCCCGTTGCGAAGCGGATGAGTTGGAATTGCTTGATCACATCAAGTATTACCGCAGCTTCGAGGCCGGTCAGACGGTGATCTGGGCCGGGGACAAGATGGATTTCGTGGGCTCGGTCGTGTCGGGGATCGCCACGCTGACACAGACCATGGAAGATGGACGCACGCAAATGGTGGGCCTGTTGTTGCCCAGTGACTTCGTAGGCCGCCCGGGCCGGGACGAAGCCGCCTACGACGTGATTGCCACTAGCGATATGGTCATGTGCTGCTTCCGCAAGAAACCCTTCGAGGAGCTGATGAGCCGCACACCGCATATCGCGCAGCGCCTGTTGGAAATGACGCTGGACGAGCTGGATGCCGCGCGCGAATGGATGCTGGTCCTTGGCCGCAAGACCGCCCGTGAAAAGATCGCTTCGCTCTTGTCGATCATCGCGCGGCGCGATGCGGCGCTCAAGCTGAGCAAGCCTACGGGGTCGATGGTGTTCGACCTGCCGCTGACCCGCGAAGCGATGGCCGATTACCTTGGTCTGACGCTGGAAACCGTCAGCCGGCAGATTTCGGCGCTGAAGAAGGATGGGGTGATCCATCTTGAGGGCAAGCGCCACATCACCGTGCCGGATTTCGAACGGCTTCTGGATGAGGCGGGCGATGACAGCGACGGTGGGATGCTGGCCTGAGGCCCGGATCAGGGCGAATCGACAATAAGCCATTGGTTAATAACAAGAAACCCGATCTGCATCGCATCGGTAATACGTCGGTATGACGTCGGTATTTTTCCCCGACATCCCCGAAATTATCAGGGCGCGCGGTGTAAAACGTACGAAACGTACGTGCGTTTCGTACGCTCCTGCGCACCCAGTTCCAAGCGGTGAAACCCGGCTGACAGGTGGCCCCCATGGGGCCACCGTTGCCTTAGCGCGTGTCGCCGGATGCCCGGCGGAAAAGCCGCGTGACGATCACGAAGAACAGCGGCACGAAGACCACGCCCAGCACCGTCGCCGAGATCGTCCCACCAAGCACGCCCGAGCCGATGGCATTTCGCCCACCAGAGCCCGCGCCGGAACTCAGCACCAGCGGCAGCACCCCCAGGGAGAAGGCCATCGAGGTCATGATGATGGGCCGGAACCTTTGCTGTGCGGCGGTGGCGACGGCCTCGATCACACGTTCCCCGGCCTCATACCTGTCACGGGCGAATTCGACGATCAGGATGGCGTTCTTGCCGGTCAGGCCGATCACGGTCAGCAGGCCGACCTGAAAGAACACGCCGTTCTCGAATCCACCCAGCCAAGCCCCGGTTAGCGCGCCGACAACACCAATCGGCATGGCCAGCATGACCGCAAAGGGAATGTTCCAGCTTTCGTAAAGCGCGGCCAGAGACAGGAAGACAGCGGCAAGCGACAGCGCATAGAGAAGCGGTGCCTGACTGCCGGATTGGCGCTCTTCCAGGGACAGGCCGGTCCAGGCCACGTTATAGCCCTCACCCAGTTGCGAAACGAGGCGTTCGACCTCGGCCATGGCCTCGCCGGTGGTCACGCCCGGGGTCGGGGAACCCTGAATCTGGATCGAGGGGACGCCGTTATACCGATACAGGCCCTGTGCGCCATAATCCCATTGCCCCTCGGCAAAGTTCGAAAAGGGCACCAACCCGCCACTGGCATTGCGCACGCGCCATTTGTCGATGTCCGACGGGGTCGCGCGGGCACCGGGTTCCCCCTGCACATAGACGCGTTTGATACGGCCCTGATCAATGAAGTCGTTAACGTATGTCCCGGCCCAGGCCACCTGCAAAAGCTGGCCGACATCTGTGGGCGTCAGGCCCATTGCCCCGGCCTTGCGCCAGTCGATCTTGAGGTTGAACTGTGCCGCGTCTTCCAACCCGCTTGGCCGGACCGAGGTGATCTGGTCGCTCTGCGCGGCCATGCCCAGAAGCTGATTGCGCGCCGCGACCAGTTCCGAGTGGCTTTGGCCTTCGCGGGCTTGCAGGTAGAAATCAAAGCCCGAAACATTGCCCAGTTCGATCACCGAGGGCGGCACGATCGGAAAGACCATCGCATCCTTGATCTGGCTGAAGGCGCCAAAGGCCCGCCCGGCCAGCGCCTGCACGCTTTGTTGCGGGGCCGGGCGATCCTTCCAGTCCTTGAGCTGCACAAAGGCCAGCCCCATGTTCTGGCCCTGTCCCGCGAAACTGAAGCCGACGACGCCGAAGGCGGATTCGACCACATCGCCTTCCTGTTCAAGGTAGTAGTCCTCGACCTGTTTGACGACTTCGAGGGTGCGTTCCGCCGTCGCCCCCGTGGGCGTTTGGATCAGGGTGAATAGAATGCCCTGATCCTCTTCGGGCAAGAACCCGGTAGGGGTGCGCGCGAACATGAACACCATGGCCCCGGCCAAGGCCAGATAAAGAACCGCCACACGGAAGGGGCGGCGAACCGACCAGCGCACGGTGCCGGTGTAGCCATTGGTCAGGCCCTGAAAGGCGTTGTTGAACCACGCGACCGGGCCGCGCTTTGCCGGTTCCTTGCCGTGTTTCAACAACGATGCACACAGCGCCGGTGTCAGGGTCAGTGCCACCACCACCGACAGCGCCATGGCCGAAACGATGGTGATCGCGAACTGCTGGTAGATCACGCCGGTCGAGCCGGGGAAAAAGGCCATCGGTACGAAAACCGCCGACAGCACCATGGCGATGCCGATCAGTGCGCCGGTGATCTGCCCCATGGATTTATGGGTGGCCTCGCGTGGGGAAAGCCCCTCTTCCTCCATGATCCGTTCGACGTTTTCGACCACGACGATGGCGTCATCCACCAGCAGGCCGATGGCCAGCACCATGGCCAGCATGGTCAGGGTGTTGATGGTGAACCCCGCCACAGCCAGCACACCGAAGGTGCCCAGCAACACGACCGGCACCGCCAACGTCGGAATCAACGTGGCACGCAGGTTTTGCAGGAACAGCAGCATGACAAGGAACACCAGCCCGATGGCCTCGAACAGGGTTTTCACCACTTCCTCGATCGAAATCTCGATAAAGGGGGTCGTGTCATAGGGAATCACATAGTCCACGCCTTCGGGGAAGAACTGTGCAAACTCCTCCATCCGGTCCTTGACGGCGCGCGCCGTATCAAGGGCGTTCGCACCGGGGGCGAGGCTGATTGCCATGCCCGAGGCCGGATCCTTGTTGAAGCGCGCGATGGTCGCGTAATTCTCGGCCCCGATCTCGATCCGGGCGACATCCTCCAGCAGGACAAGCCCGCCATCGGTTTCGGCCCGCAGCACGATCTGCCGGAAATCCTCGGGGGTGCTCAGCAGCGATTGCGCGACGATAGTGGCGTTGAGTTGCTGGCCCTCGACCGTCGGGCGCGACCCGAAGGCCCCTGCCGAGATTTGCGCATTCTGGGCCGAAACGGCCGCCACCACGTCCGAGGGCGTCAATTCGAACGCCGACAGCTTGGCGGGGTCCAGCCAGATGCGCATGGCGTATTGCGCACCGAAGACATTGACCGATCCGACCCCTTCGATGCGGCTTAGCTCATCGACGAGGTTGGTTTCCATGTAATCGGCAAGGTCCACCTGTTCGAGGCTGCCATCGGTCGAGATGAGGCCGACAACCAGCAGGAAGCCAGCCGAGGATTTCTCGACGGTGATCCCCTGCCGCTGCACGGTTTCAGGCAGCAACGGCGACGCGCGGCTAAGCTTGTTTTGCACCTGCACCTGCGCGATGTCCGGGTCGGTGCCCGTTTCGAAGGTCAGGGTGATCTCGGTGCGCCCGGCGGAAGTGGACTGTGACGAGAAATAGCGCAGACCGTCCAGCCCGGTCATCTGCTGTTCGATGACCTGCGTCACGGTATTGGCCACGGTTTCGGCGGAGGCGCCGGGGTAGGTGGCCGAAATTGTGACCGACGGCGGCGCGATCTGTGGGTACTGGGCAATCGGCAGGATGCGGATTGCCAGCACCCCGATGCCCATGATCAGGATGGAAATGACCCAGGCAAAAACCGGGCGGTCGATGAAAAAACGTGCCATCTTAGGATGCTCCCGTCCCGGTCGGTTACTCTGGTTGCGCTTGCGGTTCGGCGTTGACCGTGGCCCCCGGCGCGGTTTTCTGGAACCCTGCGACGATCAGGCGGTCGCCCGGTGCAAGGCCGTCGTTCACCACCCAGTCGCTGCCGCGGTCCTGAAGGATCGACAGGGCGCGCTCCTCGACCACGCCATCGCCGTTCACCACCCATGCGGTGGGGCGGCCCCGCCGGTCGCGCACAACACTTTGCTGTGGGACCAGAAAGACACCGGTCGCCACATCGACCGGCATTTCGACCTGCACATACATCCCCGGAAGCAACAGCAGATCGGGGTTGTCGAACTGCATCCGCAGGGTGACCACCCCGGTTTGCGGGTCGACCTGCGGTTCGGCGGCCTGAAGGCGCCCGGTGTGGGCATAATCCGACCCGTCCGCCAGCGTCAGGCGCACCGTGCCATCGGCCCCGGCCAGGTCCTCTTCGGTGTCGCCGCGCCGCCAGCGCAGCAGGTCGGCGGCGGATTGGGTGACATCGACATAGACCTGGTCGATCTTGCGGATGACGGCCAGCGGAGCGGCCTGACTGGCGGTGACCAATTCGCCCTGGCTGCTTTGCGACAGGCCGATCCGACCGGACAAGCGCGCCCGGATGGTGGTGTGCGACAGCTCGATCTCGGCCGAATTCAACTGTGCCTTGGCCAGTTCGACAGCGGCGGTGGCCGTGTCGCGGGCGGCGGAGGCCTCATCCAGCGCCTGTTCGCTGGCCACGTTGCGGGCCTGAAGCTCCTGCAAGCGCTTGGCCTCGCGTTCGGCGGCGCGAAGCTGTGCTTCGGCCTGCGCGACGCTGGCGCGGGCCTGCTGGACCGCGGCCTCGTAACTGGCGGCGTCGATCTTGTAGAGCGGGTCGTTCACACTGACCTGCGCGCCCTCCTCGAAAAGCCGCTCGGTGATGATCCCGTTGACCTGCGGGCGCACCTCGGCCTGCGCCGAGGCGGCAACGCGCCCCGGCAGGGTCGAGGTAAGGGTGACATCCTGCGGCGTGGCCTCGATGACCGTCACGCTGGCCGGTTGCCCGCCTTGTTGCGCAAGGGCCGGGGACATAACGCCGATCACACTGAGGGCGGCAAAGACGGTTGTACGGAGGGGGAACAGCATGGGTGGCCTTTCTCGCGAAGTATGACGCTGAAAAATGGTCGGTGCGTCAGAATCCCGGATTGGCCCTAGTAAGATAGAAAGGCGGCCTGAAAGACAAGGTGAGTGGCAGGGTAATCTTAAATATTACACTGCTGTTTTCCGTAACGTCAGGCCCGCGGAGGTTATGCATGGTGCCTTTATGAAACAGGCGCGCATATCCGGCGCGCCTGTTTTTATGCTGCGATGCCGCGATCAGTGCGCCATGAAGACCGGCAGGTCGGCCTGTTCCAGCATGTCGCGCGTGGCCCCGCCGAACACAGCCTCGCGAAAACGTGAATGACCATAGGCCCCCATGACAAGCATATCGGCCTCGATATCGCTGGCATGGCGCAACAAGACGTCCGACACACGCGGCAGGGTCTTGGACAAGACATCGATCTCGACCTTGGCACCGTGCCGCGCAAGGTATTGCGAGATCAGCCCGCCGGGATCCGACCGGTTCGGCCCGTGCTGCGGCGGGTCGATGATCACCACATGCACAGCCTCCGCCTCTGTCAGCATCGGCATCGCGGCCCGGATCGCGCTGAGGGCCTCGCCGCTTTCGTTCCATCCGACCATGACCCGCTTGGGGTTGGCCTGCGGCGCGATCTTGGGTGGGGTGATCAGGGCAGGGGTGTGCCCTTCGAACAGCGCCGATTCGGTCACCGGCTCAAGTTCCGCCCCGCAGTTGTCGCCATAAGGCCGCGGCAGAATCACCAGATCGGAAAATCGCGCCCGCGCTGCCACATGGCGGCCCAGATCGGCCAGTTGCGCAACCCCGGTTTCACTGGACCAGCGAATCCCCGAGCCTTCCAGGGTCTTGTTTACCTTCGCCTCAAGCGCCTCTGATTCCTCTCGCGCCCGAGTAATCGTCTCTTGCAGGACAACCGCGCTTGCCCCGGCATAGTAGTACCCCGTCTGGCTGCGATCGACCCCGAGACACAGCACATCGAGATGCGCGTCATGCGCCGAGGCCATGGCCATGGCCTGCGCCATGGTGTCGTCGACAAAGGCTTCATCGGTAACCACGGAAAACAGGCTATTATACGTCATTTGACAGTCCTCATTCCTTGAACTCTGGGCTCCACGCTATGCGCATTGTCACAGACCGCGCTTTGATGCGCATCAACAAAAGCGCGATCTTGTTTTGATACAGATCAAGGCGGCATTTACGCGGGCGCAGCATTAGTGCGACAGTCTAAAAGCGACCGCGCGGCAAGTTCGAATCGCGCGGTAAAAGACGAAGGGACGCAACATGACGAACTACATCAAGCTGATCGTGCTTGGCCTCATCACGCTTTTCGCGTTGATTGCGGCCAATTACGCGCGCGATCTGGCCTATCTGGTCAACGCGCTGACAGTGGCGCTGGCGGCCGGTGGCTTTTTCATCTGGACGCTTCGCCACACTGACGAACCCGTTCCAAACGTGGATCTTTCCGGAGAATATATGGACGGCGTCGTTCGCGCCGGGGTGATTGCAACGGCCCTGTGGGGCGTTGTCGGTTTCCTCGCCGGGACATTCATTGCCTTCCAGCTGGCCTTCCCTCAGCTCAACTTCGATTGGGCGCAGGGCTATATGAACTTCGGTCGGTTGCGGCCCCTGCACACCTCGGCGGTGATTTTCGCATTCGGGGGCAACGCCCTGATCGCGACGTCGTTCTACGTGGTGCAGCGCACCTCGGCCGCCCGTCTTTGGGGGGGTAACCTGTCGTGGTTCGTCTTCTGGGGGTATCAGCTTGTGATCGTTCTTGCCGCCACCGGCTATCTTCTGGGCGCGACCCAGTCGAAAGAATACGCCGAGCCGGAATGGTACGTCGACTGGTGGCTGACCATCGTCTGGCTGGCCTACCTGGCCGTGTTCCTTGGCACCATCGTCAAACGGAAAGAGCGCCACATCTACGTGGCCAACTGGTTCTACCTGTCCTTCATCATCACCGTGGCCATGTTGCACGTGGTGAACAACCTCAGCATCCCGGTGTCGATCTTCGGCTCCAAATCGGTGCAGGTCTTCTCGGGCGTGCAGGATGCCATGACGCAGTGGTGGTACGGCCACAACGCCGTGGGCTTCTTCCTGACCGCCGGTTTCCTCGGCATGATGTACTATTTCGTGCCGAAACAGGCCGAACGCCCGGTGTTCAGCTATAAACTGTCGATCATCCACTTCTGGGCGCTGATCTTCATCTATATCTGGGCCGGTCCGCACCACCTGCACTATACCGCGTTGCCCGACTGGGCCTCGACGCTGGGCATGGTGTTCTCGATCGTGCTGTGGATGCCGTCTTGGGGTGGCATGATCAACGGCTTGATGACGCTTTCTGGCGCATGGGACAAGCTGCGCACCGATCCGATCATCCGCATGATGGTGATCTCGGTCGGCTTCTACGGCATGTCCACCTTCGAGGGTCCGATGATGTCGATCCGCGCGGTGAACTCGCTGTCGCACTATACCGACTGGACCATCGGCCACG
Source organism: Roseovarius bejariae (assembly GCF_009669325.1). NCBI lineage: Bacteria > Pseudomonadati > Pseudomonadota > Alphaproteobacteria > Rhodobacterales > Roseobacteraceae > Roseovarius > Roseovarius bejariae. The sequence continues at coordinate 1,371,385 of NZ_SZWE01000001.1, read as the reverse complement.
TGCACTCGGGCGCGCTGGGCTGGAACGGCATGATCACCTTCGGTGCTCTGTACTTCCTCGTGCCCAAACTGTGGAACCGTGAACGCCTCTACAGCCTGAGCATGGTCAGCTGGCACTTCTGGCTCGCCACCATCGGCATCATCCTCTACGCCGCCTCCATGTGGGTGACCGGCATCATGGAGGGCCTGATGTGGCGCGAAGTGGATGCCAACGGCTTCCTCGTGAACTCCTTCGCGGACACCGTGGATGCCAAGCTGCCCATGTACGTCGTGCGTGGTCTGGGCGGGGTCCTCTATATCACCGGCGCAATCATCATGTGCTACAACCTGTTCATGACCGTCAAACGGAGCCCGGCTGTCGAAGCCACCAACTCCGTTGTCCCGGCCGAATAAGAAAGGGACCGATCAATGGCAATTCTCGACAAACACGCAATCCTTGAGAAGAACATCACGCTTCTCTCGATCTTTGCCTTCCTTGTTGTCACCATCGGCGGCATCGTTCAGATCGCACCCCTGTTCTGGCTGGAGAACACCATCGAGGATGTAGAGGGCATGCGCCCCTACACCCCGCTGGAGCTGACCGGGCGTGATATCTACATCCGCGAAGGCTGCTACGTGTGCCACAGCCAGATGATCCGCCCCATGCGGGACGAGGTCGAACGCTATGGTCACTACAGCCTTGCGGCGGAATCGCAGTACGACCATCCGTTCCAGTGGGGCTCCAAGCGGACGGGGCCCGACCTCGCCCGCGTCGGTGGCCGCTACTCGGACGAATGGCACGTCGACCACCTGCGCAACCCGCAATCGGTGGTGCCGGAATCGGTGATGCCCAAATATGGCTATCTCGAAGATCGCCTGATTGATGGCGAGTACATCGGGGACCTTCTGTCAACGCATGCCTTGGTTGGGGTGCCTTATGAAGAGGCCCACATCGAGAACGCGAAGGCGGATTTCGCGGTGCAAACCGACCCCTTCGGCGACACCGACGGCCTGTTCGAGCGCTATGGCGAAAACGTCAACGTGCGCAACTTCGACGGGCAGCCGGGTATCTCCGAGGCCGACGCGCTGATCGCTTACCTGCAAATGCTGGGCACGCTGGTTGATTTCTCGACCTTCACCCCGGTGGCAAGCCGCTAAGGAAAGGGAAAGGACCTATGGAAACCTATTCTCTTCTGCGTGAATTCGCCGACAGCTGGATGCTTCTCTTTCTCTTTGCGTTCTTCATCGGTGTGGTGATCTGGGTCTTCCGGCCCGGAGCCACCAAGACCTACGAAGATCCCTCGGGCATTCCCTTCCGGCACGAAGACAAACCCGCCAAGCGCGGCGAAGCCGACGCCAAGGAGGCGTGAACGACATGGCAAAACAACCTCAAAAGAAACAAGAGGTCGAAACGACCGGCCACGAATGGGACGGTATTCAGGAGTATAACAACCCCTTGCCGCGCTGGTGGCTGTGGATTTTCTACGCCTGTATCGTCTGGGGCATCTGGTACACCATCGCCTATCCCGCGTGGCCGGGCATCAAGAGTGCCACCTCGGGCTACCTTGGCTGGTCGACCCGCGCCAACGTGGCGCAGGAACTGGCCGATGCCGAGGCCGCCAACGCCGAGATCAACGCAAAGCTCGCTTCGGTCGAGTTGAACGCGATCGGCGATGATCCGGAACTTGCTGGCTATGCCCGGTCGGCCGGTGAATCGATCTTCATGACATGGTGTGCGCAGTGTCACGGCTCGGGCGCGGCAGGCGCCAAGGGCTATCCCAACCTGCAAGACGACGCATGGCTTTGGGGCGGCACGATGGAAGACATCCATTACACCGTGGCACACGGCATCCGGAACGAAGATGACCCCGATGCGCGCTATTCCCAGATGCCCGCCTTCGGCGAAATTCTGGATGACGCGCAGGTTGAACAGGTGGTCAACTTCGTGATGTCACTCACCCCGAACGTCAACGCGCCGCAAGACGCCTCGCTGGTCGAGGCCGGGGCCGAGGTGTTCGATATCAACTGTTCGGCCTGTCACGGCGCCGACGGCACGGGGGACATCTATCAGGGTGCGCCCAACCTGACCGACGCCATCTGGCTCTATGGTGGGGACTACGAAACGGTGAAACAAACGGTGGTCAATTCGCGTTTCGGTGTGATGCCCCCGATGGGTGGCGCCGAGTTGAGCGAAGCCGAGATTCGCGCCGTCGCCACCTATGTTCACCAACTGGGCGGCGGCGAATAAGCCCCGCCTGAAAAGAATACCCGCAGACGCCCTGCGCCTGCGGGTTCGGCACCGGCCCTTCCGTCCTGTTCGCGCGTTTCCTGGAAGGCCGGTGCCACTTTATTCCCCGAAATCATTGGCACCTGTCAACGCCGCTTGGGCGGTTTTTGCCTTTGTTCGGGTCCATTCAGCCACGGCCAGTGTTGCCTGTGCCCCGCCATCGGGGACGGGCGCGTGACCGGATCATCGAAACGATCAGTCACGGCGGCGGCCTTCCGTATGGGCGACAAGTTCCGCCGACTCGCGGGTGTCGAAGGCGGGGCCCCGTGTCCAGCAGGCCGGCGTGCCCCAGTAGACGCGGCGATCTGTCCGGGTGGCGGTATTGAAAGATTTTGCGAAAACACCAAGCATGTCGTTTCCTTTCCTGTTCACGTTTCCTGCCTTTTGTTATCGGCTTTTTGGGCTTACGATGCGACTCAGGAAAAATTTAGACGTGTAAGTGTGGATTACATATGAATTGGCTCTCCCTGCCGCCCCTCACGGCCCTGCGTGCCTTTGCCGCCCTGTCCGAGACCGGCTCGGCCAGTGCTGCGGGTGATGCGCTGAACGTCAGCCACGCGGCGATCAGCCAGCAAATCAAGACACTGGAAGGGCATATGGGCCTGACGCTCGTGGATCGCTCGGGGCGCAAGCTGACGCTTACGCCCGAAGGCCGACAATTGGCCGAGGCCCTGACCGCGGGCTTTGGCGGTATCGCCCGCACCATTGATGCACTGACCGGCGCCGATGAGGGGCGCGCCCTGCAAATCTCGACCACGCCCAGTTTCGCGGCGCACTGGCTCATGCCGCGGCTTGCCGCCTTTCGGCAGGCCCACCCCGAGGCCGACCTGATGCTTTCGCCCACGCCGCAGGTGGTCAACCTCGAACCCGGCGGGATCGACATTGCCATCCGCTATGGCACGGGCGACTGGCCGGGCCTTGATGCGCATCTGCTTTTCACATCGCCCCTTGTCGCGGTCGCCGCACCCGATCTGGTCAAGGACAACCCCGTCACCCAACCCGCCGACCTGACCGGCCTGCCATGGCTGCAGGAATTCGGCACCACCGAGGCCAGCGACTGGTTGCGCCAGCGGGGTGTGACCACCGATCGCGAGGGCGGGTTGACGCAGGTGCCGGGCAATCTGTTGCTGGACGGATTGCGCAATGGCTATGGCGTGGCGGTCACGGTTTACGAATGGGTGCATCAGGACATCACGGCGGGCCGCCTTCTGGAACTTTTTCGTGACGACGGCCCGTCCGGGTACTACATCGTATCGCGCAAAGGGCCCTTGCGCCCCCGCGCCAAGGCCTTTGCCAATTGGCTCCGCCGCGAGGCGCGTAACGCCGCGCGTTGTTTGCCGGAAAAGGAATAGATCACTTTCAGAGTCAAAATTTGACCCAAATCAAGGCTTGCATCCCCCACGCCTGAAACAAGACCCTATAACAAGAACGCGAATTCCGGAGTGATTCCGTGGCCGATACCCAACCCGACAGCCCTCCCAGCCTTTATGCCGCCCGTGAGCCCGTCTTTCCCAAGAAGGTGTATGGCAAGTTCCGTAACCTCAAATGGGTTATCATGGCGATCACGCTGGGCATCTATTACCTGACGCCCTGGATTCGCTGGGACCGGGGGCCAAGCCTGCCGGATCAGGCGGTGCTGATCGACCTTGCCAACCGCCGCTTCTATTTCTTCTGGATCGAGATCTGGCCGCACGAATTCTATTTCGTCGCGGGGCTTTTGGTGATGGCGGGGCTGGGCCTGTTCCTGTTCACCTCGGCCCTTGGCCGGGTCTGGTGCGGCTATGCCTGCCCGCAAACCGTCTGGACCGATTTGTTCATTCTGGTGGAACGCTGGATCGAAGGTGACCGCAACGCCCGCCTGCGCCTGCACCGTCAGAAGAAACTCGATGCCCGCAAGATTCGCCTGCGCATGACCAAATGGATCAGCTGGCTTTTGATCGCGGCAGCCACGGGCGGGGCCTGGGTGTTCTATTTCACCGATGCGCCGACGCTCTTGGTGGATCTCTTCACGCTCAATGCGCATCCCATTGCCTATACCACCATCGCCGTCCTGACCGGCACCACCTTCTTCTTCGGTGGCTTCGCCCGTGAACAGATTTGCATCTACGCCTGCCCATGGCCGCGCATCCAGGCCGCCATGATGGACGAAGATACGCTGGTGGTCGGCTATCGGGAATGGCGCGGTGAGCCGCGCAAGAACTCCCCCGAGGTCAAGGCCGGTGCCGAACAGGGCGATTGCATCGATTGCATGGCCTGCGTCAATGTCTGCCCCGTGGGCATCGACATTCGCGAGGGCCAACAGCTTGAATGCATCACCTGCGCGCTGTGCATCGATGCCTGCGATGATATCATGGCCAAGATCGGCAAGCCGCGTGGCCTGATCGACTACATGGCTCTGACCGACGAAGAGAATGAACGCAAGGGCGGGGAGCCCAAGCCGATCATCAAGCATATCCTACGGCCGCGGACCATCCTGTATACCGCCCTGTGGTCGCTGGTGGGCTTCGGGTTGATCTTTGCACTTTTCATCCGGCCCGACATCGACATGACTGTCGCCCCGGTCCGCAACCCCACCTACGTCACCATGGCGGACGGCTCCATCCGCAACGCTTATGAAGTGCGCCTGCGCAACAAACACGGCGAGGACCGGCCCTTCCGCATCTCGGTCAAGGGCGAAGACCCTGCAATCCGCGTGCAACTCGAAGGTACGCCCTATGAGACGGTGAATGTCCCCGCCGACTCGACCAAACTTCAGCGTGTCTACCTGATCGCGCCACCCACGGCGCAGGCCGCACAGGACGAACGGACCGAGGTCCGCCTTTGGGTCGAGGACATCGCCAACGGCGAACGCGCCTACGAAGACACGTTCTTCAACGGGAGGTCCAATTGATGGCCGAGCGCAAGCTCACCGGTAAACACGTTTTCCTCGGGTTCGCCGCCGCCTTCGCGGTGATCATCGGGGTCAACCTCGTGCTGGCCTATTCGGCCATCAAGACCTTCCCCGGGCTTGAGGTGAAAAACGGCTATATCGCCAGCCAGACCTTCAACGACCGCAAGGCGGCACAGGAATCCCTGGGCTGGGAGATCAGCGCCCATCACCACAACGGACTTCTGACACTGGCCATCATCGGTCAGGACGGCAAGCCTGTCGAGGCGGCCGACCTCAAGGCCACCGTGGGGCGTGCCACCCATGTGAAAGACGATGTGACGCCGAACTTTCGGTACAACGGGTCGGCCTATGTCGCCCCCGTGGAACTGGGCGACGGCAACTGGAACATCCGCATGATCGCCCTGGCCGACGACGGAACCGAATTCAGGCAACGGGTCGTGCTGATCAAGGACTAGGACCAATGACCGCCACCATGCGCCCCAACCACTCGGCCTGTCCGGCCTGCGCCGCCGCCCCGGCGGCGGAATCGCTGGCCGAGGTGGACCGCACCCCGGCCCAGATCGCCCTGTCGCTGCCGGGGATTCATTGTTCGGCCTGTATCACCAAGATCGAAAAGGCGCTGAACGCGCATCCGGCGGTCAAATCCGCCCGCGTGAACCTGACCCTCAAGCGCGCCAGTATCGAAGCCGAGCCGGACGTGACCGCGCAGGAGATGAAACACCTCGTCGAGGGGCTGGGATATGAGGCGCATGAACTGGACGCAGGCACCCTGAACGCGACCGCCACCGACCGGGCGGGGCGTGACCTTCTGATGCGGCTTGCCGTGGCGGGCTTTGCCTCGATGAACGTGATGCTGTTGTCGATCTCGGTCTGGTCCGGCGCGGCGGATGCCACGCGCGACCTGTTCCACTGGATTTCGGCGGCCATTGCCCTGCCGACCATCGCCTTCGCGGGGCAGCCGTTTTTCCGCAATGCATGGGCCGCACTGTCGCATCGGCAACTCAACATGGATGTGCCGATCACGCTGGCCATCCTGCTGGCTATCGTGACCTCGCTCTGGGAAACCTCGCTCTCGGGCGAACACGCCTATTTCGATGCGGCCCTCGCGCTGACCTTCTTCCTTCTGGCGGGCCGCTACCTCGATCATCGGACACGGGCCATCGCCCGCTCGGCGGCCGAAGAACTGACCGCACTCGAAGTGCCCCGCGCCACGCGGCTGGCCGAGGACGGGACAGAAGAGGTCGTCAACGTGGCTGAATTGGCCGTGGGCGACCTGATCCGCGTCCGCCCCGGTGCGCGCATGCCCGTGGACGGCGAGATTACCGAAGGGACCTCGGAACTCGACCGCTCGCTGCTGACGGGTGAAACCCTGCCGGTTTTCGCGGAAGCGGGGCAGGGGGTCTCGGCGGGGGAGGTCAACCTGACCGGCCCGCTCACCATCCGGGCCAGTGCCGTAGGGCAGGATACCTCGCTGCACCAGATGGCCGATCTGGTGGCCATCGCGGAATCTGGCCGCTCGCGCTATACCTCGCTGGCGGACAAGGCCGCGAAACTCTATGCCCCCGGCGTGCATATCCTCTCGGCCTTGGCTTTCGTGGGCTGGTATCTCTACACCTTCGATATGCGCACCGCGCTCAATATTGCCGCCGCCGTGCTGATCATCACCTGCCCCTGTGCGCTGGGCCTCGCGGTGCCCGCCGTGACAACCGCCGCTTCGGGGCGTCTCTTCCGTCGCGGCATGCTGATCAAGCACGAAACCGCGCTGGAGCGGTTGGCGCAGGTCGATACCGTGGTCTTCGATAAAACCGGCACGCTGACCGCCGGCACGCCGGAACTGACCAATCTGGCCGGTCTGCCACGCCACGACGTAGAGCTGGCATTGGCGCTGGCCGAAGGGTCATCCCACCCCTTGTCGCAGGCCATCACCCGCGCCGCCCGCGAGGCGGGCTTTGCCCCGGCGCAGGTGACGGATGTGACCGAGGTGCCGGGCTACGGCACCAAGGCCCTGCTGAACGGGCAGGAAGTCCGCCTTGGCCGGGCCAGTTGGACCGGGGCAGAGGGCCGCGCCGAAACCGCTACCTTCCTCAAACGGGGTCAGGCCGCGCCACTTGCCTTTACCTTTACCGACCGCCTGCGCGACGGCGCCGAGGAGGCTGTGACCGAACTGCTGGACAGCGGCAAAGAGGTTTACCTGATGTCGGGGGATACCACCCCCGCCGTCGAGGCCTTGGCGAACCGCCTCGGGATTACCCATTGGATGGCCGAGGCCCTGCCCGCCGACAAGGCCGGGCGCATTCAGGCCATGAGGGACGACGGCAAGAAGGTGCTGATGGTGGGCGATGGCCTCAACGACACGGCGGCGCTGGCCGCCGCGCATGTCTCGATCTCGCCCGCGACGGCGCTCGATGCCGCGCGGGTGGCTTCGGATATCGTCCTGCTGGGCGGGGATCTTTCGCCTATCGCGGCCGCTTGCGACACCGCCCGCGCCGCCACCCGCCGCATCCGCGAAAACTTCCGTATCGCAACCGTTTACAACGTGATTGCCGTGCCGCTGGCCGTGGCGGGCCTCGCGACGCCGCTCATCGCGGCCTTGGCCATGTCGGCCAGTTCCATTACGGTATCCCTCAACGCCCTACGGCTAAGGTGACTGCATGACGATACTCGCCTACCTGATCCCGATTTCGCTGTTTCTCGGCGGGCTGGGGCTCGTGTTTTTCGTCTATACGGTGAAAAGCAACCAATACGATGACCCCGAAGGTGATGCCCGCCGAATCCTCAGCGACGAATACGACGACCACCCCAAGAGCTAAGGGTGGATGGTGAGGAAGGGGGCTTTGCCCCCTCGGCCTGCGGCCTCACCCCCAGGATACTTGGAAAAAGAAGAATAAGCTTTTGTTAACCCGGCCGTGTCACTCTGGATGAGCGGTACAGGCGGGGACGCCGATGACCGCAAAAGGAGAAAGCCGGTTCGCCGGTCGGGCGCGGGGGCATGAAACCTCCGTGCCTTCTTCTTTTTGAAAATATCCCGGGGAGTCGCCCGAAGGGCGACGGGGCAGAGCCCCAGAAAAGCGGGATGGTTGCCTCAGGCTCCGCCGCCGGGTTCGATCATGAAACAGGTGACTTGTTTGGCCTGCAACCGGCGGCAGGCCAGGTCGGCGGTTTCCCGGCTCAACCCCATGAAATTCGCATCAAACCCACTGCGCCGTTTGACGACCTTGCGCAGGGAGCCATCCAGTGTGCTCATCTCGTTCAGCGCGGTTTTCAGCAGCACCTTGCGCGCCTTGTACTGGCTGGGATAGCGGCCCACGTTGATGCCCCAGTTCCGCCCGCCCGATGTGGAGATTCGGGTGACGACCTCTTGCACCGGGTCGGCGGCGGGCTCCTGCACGCTGGCCAGCACCAGGTCCTTGGGGCGGGCCTCGGGGTTGACCTTGGGTAGGGCAGCGGTTTGCGTTTCCCGGTCGGGCGCGATCTCCACGCCCTGCGCGGCCTTGATCGCCTCTTCGATGTCCTCTTTCGCGGCCAGCGCCACCGGCGCGGTTTCGGCCACGGGGCGGGCCTGTGGCCGCAGGCTTTTCTTCACGGCGGCCGCGGCCACCAGGCGCACGCGCTTGCCATAGCCCCCGGGGGTGCCGTCCCCGACCTTGCCCATGTAGGCAGGGCGGCGCGGCTTGTGCACGGCCACGCGGCTTGGGGCCCGGCGAAAGCCGAGGTCCAGCAGTTCCGCCACCTTGGCGTTGCGTGTCGCGGTCGAGCGTCCGCCAAAGACCGTCGCGATGATCCGCTCGCCGCCACGTTCGGCGCTGGCGGTCAGGTTGAACCCCGCGGCACGGGTATAGCCCGTCTTGATCCCGTCCGCCCCGCGATAGTTCCGCAGCAGGCGGCGGTTGGTGTGATAGACCTTCTTGACCCCGGCATTGGCCGTGATCCGCGAAAACAGGTTGTAATATTCCGGATAGTCATAGAACAGGTGCCGCCCCAAGGTGGTCATGTCCCGTGCGGTCGACAAATGGCCACTTTCGGTCAGTCCATGGGCGTTCTTGAAGGTTGTGCGCGTCATTCCGATGGCCTTGGCCGTGCGGTTCATGCGCCGGGCGAACTTGGCCTCGGACCCTTCGATCGCCTCGCCGATCGCCGTGGCCGCGTCATTGGCCGATTTCACTGCCGCCGCGCGCAGCAGGTAGCGAAAGCGAATGGTCTGACCCGCTCGCAGGCCCAGTTTGCTGGGCGGTTCGCTGGCGGCATGCTTGGAAATCCGCACGCGCGTATCAAGGCCGATCTCGCCGTTTTCGACCGCCTCGAAGGCGATATAAAGCGTCATCATCTTGGTCAGGGAGGCGGGGTGCAATCGTGTATCGGCATTGCGCGAATGCAGCACTTCGCCGCTTCTCGCATCCATCACCAAGGCGGCATAGGGCGCCGCCGCTGCACTCAATGGGACGATGATCAACATCCAGATCGTCGCCAGGGCCACCAAACCCCAACGGATCGGCTGACTGCTCCGAGCCTTCATGGAACTACTCTTTTTCTGCCTCGTTCGCCGCCGGTTATCCGACTGACTTTTAGTTTATTGCGCTTAGCGTAGCACAATCACAAATTTGTTTAAAGCACTCATTTTACTGGAAATTCCCAAGTAGCGGGGGGCTCGGTGTCAACATCTTGTATGTCGGAAGGGTGGCTGCTCAATACCGGCGATTGCGGCAGGAATGTGGCCTGCGCTGCCCCCCGCACGGCGCCTTCCCTGCGCCATTGTTGCGTGATCGTCAAAAAACAGGCTTATTGACCACACGAAACCCTAACGCGCGAACGGGGCCCGACGTGAAATACCTGCTTCTACTTTTGCTCGGTTTTTGGCCGACACTCCTTCTGGCGACCGAAACCGGGGAAGCCCATGACGTCCTTGCCGAGATGGGCATCAAGGTCAGCTCAGGCGCGGCCAGCGGATATGTGCCTGATGCCGTCTGTGCCGAATGCCATGTCGACAAGGCCGAAAGTTTCGCGGACATGGGGATGGCGCGCAGCTTCTACAAACCCCGGCCCGAGACCGCGATCGAGGATTTCTCGGCCACTCCCTTTTTCCACGAACCCAGCCAGCGGTACTACGAAATGGACCTGCGCGGCGAGGATTATTGGTTCACCCGCTATGGCAAAACCCCCGCCGGTGACAAGATCGACGTGTTCTCGACCAAGGTCGACTGGATACTCGGATCGGGCAACCATTCGCGCATCTATCTTTACCAGACACCCGATGGCGCGATGTTCCAGCTGCCGGTCTCGTGGTACACTCAGGACGGCGTCTGGGCGATGGCCCCCGGATATGAGTTTCCCGATCACAAGGGGGTTTTGCGGGCGATCAGCAACCGCTGCATGACCTGCCACAATTCCTACCCGGCCTATCCCGAGGACGCGGGCTTTGCCGGCCAGCCACAGCTGTTCCCGCAAGACATGCCCGAAGGGATCAACTGTCAGCGGTGCCACGGCCCCGGTGCCGACCATGTGGAGCGGGCCTATGGCGGCGCTGACAGCCTTGAGGAATTGCAGGCCGCCATCACCAACCCCGGAAAGCTGCCGCGCGAGAAGCTCTATAGCATCTGCTATGGCTGCCACATGCAGCCCACGGCCTCGATCAACGGGCAATTGCGCCTTGGCCGGGGGGAGTTTTCCTTTCGCCCCGGCCAACACGTGCATGATTTCCTCATGAAAATGGAGATCGAAGACCCCGCCGTGCCCGCGCCCGAGCGTTTCGAGATCAACCACCACCCCTACCGGATGGAGCAAAGCGCCTGTTTTACCCAGACACAGGGCGAATTGGGATGCCTGACCTGCCACGACCCGCATGTGAAAATCAAACCCGAGGACCGCGCCGCGCATTACCGCGCCGCATGCCTGAGCTGCCACGAAACCGACGACGCGGGCCTGCCCGCCATGGCCGAGGCCGGTGACCGGCACCCGCAAATCGCGCAAAGCGACGATTGCACCGCCTGCCACATGCCCAAGCGCCGCACGCAGGATGTAGTCGAGGTCTGGATGACCGACCACAAGATCACCCGCACCGTCGCCCCCGAAGGCGACCGCCTTGCCCCGATCCCAAGCGAGAAAGTACAGGTCAAGCGTATCTTCCCTGCCGACCCCGATCAGGATGTGCCCGAGGCCGAACGCCGCGCGCTGACCTTGATGTCGGTACTGGAATACACCGCTTACAAGACCCCGGCCATGAGCCGGAAACTCCATGGCATCCTCGACAGTGACAAGGTCGATCATTTCGAGCCATGGCTGACCCTGCTCAATTCCTACGTGGCGCAAAAGAATTTCGCCGCCGCCGCCCGTATTGCCGATCACACCCTGTCACGGGCCCCAGAAAATCCCGGTGTCATCACCGCCGCCGCGATCACGCGGTTCCGCACCGGGCATCAGCAACAGGCCATTGCGATGCTGCGCGAGCTGGTGAAAACGCAACCCGGGAATATTGAGCCGCGCTTGAAGCTTGGGAATTTCCTCGCGGTGACGGGGCAGGTGCCCGAAGCCATGCAGCATGTGAAGAAAGTGGTCGAGCTGCGCCCCAACCATTGGCAGGCCTGGACGCTTCTGGCCGGGCTTCAGCGGGCCATGGGGGCGCAGGAAGACGCGGTTGCCGCCTATCTCAAGGCGCTCGATATTCGGCCCGAGTCGCATGGTGTGCGCCGGGCCACGGTAAAGATGCTGGATTCCGCAGGTCGCAAGGACGAGGCGAAAGAGCATTTCGAGATGCTCAAGCGCTGAGCGGGGTCGAAGGGCGAGTCGGGTCATGCAGCCACCCTGCACAGGCAATGTTTAACAATTCCTTTCGCTGGCCGACGGGGCGGCTCAGGTCGGATTTTTCGTACGACTCGTACGACAGCCTCCCGGACCGCGCCGAATTTCGTACGAAACCCGCGTACAAAACGTACGACTCGTACGTTTTTTCAGAACCCGGGCGTGCCGCGCTTGTCGGGGTGGCTCGTCAGGTACTTGCGCTTGATCTCCTCGCTGGTGTCCCGGCTTCCGTCGTGGCTCCAACCGGGGGGCTTGATGCAATAGTTCAGCCGTTCACGCCATGTTAACCCCGGCTGTGTCGCATCCTTGAAAATCCCCACCCATTCGTGAAAGGCCACCCGGATCGGGTTGAAGGTGCCAAGGTTATGTACCAACCCGTAATCGGGCTTTTCCTCTTCCAATTCAGGAACATAGGTGCCGAAGATCTTGTCCCAGACGATAAAGACCCCGGCATAGTTTGCATCCAGGTACCGCGCATTGCGGCCATGGTGCACCCGGTGGTGCGAAGGGGTGTTCATCACCGCCTCGAACCAGCGTGGCATCTTGCCGATGGCCTCGGTGTGAATCCAGAACTGGTAAATCAGGTTCAACCCGCCGCAGAACAACACCATGGCCGGGTGAAACCCCAGCAAAATCAAGGGGCTACGCACCACCATCATGAAGGTGAATGTGCCTGTCCAGGTCTGCCTGAGGGCGGTTGTCAGGTTGTAATGCTGGCTGGAATGGTGGTTCACGTGGCTGGCCCAGACCCACCTGATCCGATGCCCGAAGCGGTGAACCCAGTAATAGCGCAGGTCGTCCAGCACGAAACACACCGCGATCACCCACCACGAGGTGCCAAGGTCAAGCGGTGTAAGGGCCCATAACAGCATGAAAAATCCGTAGGCGATAAAGCCCAATAGGACCCCCGACGCCACATTGCCCGCCCCCATGATCAGCGATGTCACCGCATCGCGTGTCTCGTACCGCCCACCTTTGCCCTTGAGCGCGATCCAAAGCACCTCGATCAGGATGGCCGCGATGAAAAAGGGCACGGCCCATTTGACGACATCGGGAAAACAGATCTGGTCTGTCATGCGGTTCGCTCCATCAACTGTGGCCATTGCTCGGCCTCGTCACGATCTAGAGTCAAGAGGATGCGCGGTGCGGTGTAGTCTGGAAGGGTGATGGCTAAGCCTTTGGGAGTGATAGATATTTTGGCGCCGTCAAGGTAGCGCGCCGTGGTGTCCGCGCCCATCGGCCAGACAATACCCCGGCCTTTGGGTGTTTCCACAAGCGCGGCATGTTTGTCATGGCTCAGCACCACTCGGTTTGGCGGATCGTCGGGGAACTCCTCAAGCCAGGCATTTTCCGCCGCCTTCTCATCCGCCAAGATAGCGGGCCGCGACCATCCCAATAGGTGCAACAGTATCGCGATCCCCGCGATACCGAACATCACCATTGGCAACAGAATGCTAAGCGGCATGACCCCTCCCTTTGTACGGGATTAAGCCAAATCCACTAAGGGCTTGTCAAAGCTGGCGTTACGTCACTTTCGCGGGGCAGGGAAAGGGGCGCGAACACGCCCTTCGCGCCATGCCAAAAGGCCCGCGCCCGTCAGGATGATGCATGCCCCGAGGATCGACACCGCATCCGGCACCACCCGGAACACCGCCGCATCATAGATCGCGGCAAAGACCAGTGCGGCATAGAAAAAAGGGGCCACGAAACTTGCATCCGCGCGTGCCATGGCATTGACGAAACAGGCCTGCGCCCCGGCCATGAGGACGCCGATCCCGGCAAGCGCGAGCCATTGCGAAAGGGTTGGTGCCTGCCAGACGAAGCTGGCGGCAAACCCTGCAATAAGAAGGCCTATCGCATTGTTTATGAACAGGATTTGCAACGGTCCTTCCCGCCCGGAAAGGCGCTTGATCAAGATAAGCTCCGCCCCAAGGCACAAGGCCGAACACAGCGCGAGTACCGCACCAAGCTCAATCGCCTCACCGCCGGGGCGGGTCAAGACGGCGGCCCCGGCAAGGGCGATCAAGGCCGCGCTCCATCGGACCGGCCCCACCTTTTCGCCCAGCAACGGAATGGCCAAAAGCATACCGAAGACCGGGTTCAGAAAGCTGATGGCGGTGGCATCCGACAGCGGAATGAACGCTGCCGCAGCGAACATCAGCGTTACTCCGCCCCAGCCAAGAGCCGAGCGCCCTGCGTGCAGGCCCAGATGCGGCCTTGTGAACTTGGGGTGCAATACGGCGGTCGCGCAACTTATTGTAATCAAAGCAAAAAGAAAGCGGCCAAAGCTGATTTGAAGCGCGTGCATCTCGGGGCCAAGAACGCCTGTACCAAGGGCCTTTGCCAACAGGGTCGTGCCCGCGGCAAAGGCTGCGGCAAGGACTGTCAAGCTGGCGGCAAGGGCTGGGTTCTGGGCGCGAGGTGTGAACATGCCCTATGGAGTGATCCCTTTGGCCTGTTTCGGCAAGCGCAAAATCACCCGTCAAAAATGGCTTCCCTTGCGGCAAGGAACCGGCTACACCGCCGCCATGATCAAACGTGTGACATATTGCGAGACCCGACGCCGACGCACCCGCGCCTGACGTCCCTCACTCTTTGATCAATGGCGCGTGTCGCGCCGCCAAACCCCCAAATGATTGACTTAGCCTGTGCCATGCGGCACTCACAGGGCTTCTTGTATAAAGGATACATCCATGATCCCGTCTGTCCTTCCGACCTATAACCGTGCGCCTTTGACCTTCGTCAAAGGCGAGGGAAGCTGGCTGATCGAGGACGACGGGCGCCGATTTCTGGATCTCGGGGCCGGCATCGCGGTGAATGCCCTTGGCCATGCGAACCCCGCGCTTGTGGAGGCGCTGACCGAGCAGGCGGGCAAGCTGTGGCATACCTCGAACCTCTATGACATTCCGCAGCAACAGGCCCTGGCCGATAAGCTGGTCGATACGACCTTTGCCGATACGGTATTTTTCACCAACTCCGGGACCGAGTCCTGCGAGTTGGCGGTAAAGATGGCGCGCAAGTATTTCTATGAGAAGGATCAGCCCGAGCGCATTGACATCATTGCCTTCGAGGGGGCGTTCCATGGCCGCTCCCACGCGGCGATTGCCGCTGCCGGGTCCGAGAAGATGACCAAGGGCTTTGGCCCATTGTTGCCGGGGTTCAAACACGTGGCATGGGGCGATCACGATGGCCTGCATGCGGCGATCAACGAGACCACGGCCGCCATCCTGATCGAGCCCGTGCAGGGCGAGGGGGGCATCCGGCCTTTACCCGATCAATGCCTCAAGGGCCTGCGCGACCTGTGTGACGAACATGGCATCCTGTTGATCCTTGACGAGGTGCAATGCGGCATGGGCCGTACGGGCAAGCTGTTTGCACATGAATGGGCCGGCATCGAGCCGGACATCATGATGGTTGCCAAGGGCATCGGCGGGGGCTTCCCCCTCGGTGCGGTTCTGGCCAGTGAAGAGGCCGCAAGCGGTATGACGGCGGGTACCCATGGCTCCACCTACGGGGGCAATCCCCTTGCCTGTGCCGTGGGTGCGAAGGTGATGGACATCGTGGCCGACCCGGCGTTCCTTCAGGATGTGAACCGCAAGGCGGGGCAATTGCGCCAAGGGCTGGAGGGCCTTGTTTCATCTCATCCGGAGGTGTTCGAAGCCGTCCGGGGGCAGGGCCTGATGCTGGGCCTGAAATGCAAGGCCGCCAATACCGACGTGGTTGCCGCCGGCTATGAGGCGCAGGTCACCACCGTTCCTGCGGCGGATAATGTGGTGCGGCTCCTGCCCGCGCTCAATATCTCAGACGACGACATCAAGGAGGCCCTGAGCCGACTCGACGCCGCGGCCACCCAAGTTGAACAAGCGATGCAAAAGGCCTGACCTTGTCAGGGCCCGAAACCGAAAGACAAACAGATGACCAGTTTCCTCGATATCCATAAGACCGAAACCAGCGATCTGCGGCAGATCATCGACAATGCCCGCGCCATGAAGGATGCGCGCAAGGGCCGTCCGCGCGGCACCTTCGATGACGAAAAGCCGCTGGATGGCCATATGGTCGCTTTGATTTTCGAAAAGCCCTCGACCCGGACGCGTGTGTCCTTTGACGTGGGTGTTCGGCAGATGGGCGGGCAGACCATGGTTTTATCCGGCGCGGATATGCAGTTGGGCCATGGCGAGACCATTGCCGACACCGCGCGGGTCCTGTCGCGGTATGTCGACCTGATCATGATCCGAACCTTTGATGAATCGGTTCTTCTGGAAATGGCGGAATATGCCGATGTGCCTGTGATCAACGGCCTGACCGACCGCACGCACCCCTGCCAGATCATGGCCGACATCATGACCTACGAAGAGCACCGCGGCCCGATTGCCGGGAAAAAGGTGGTCTGGTCCGGGGACGGAAACAATGTTTGCGCCTCGTTCTTGCATGCCGCCGGGCAGTTTGGGTTCGACCTGACCTTCACCGGCCCCGCGCAACTTGACCCCGAGGATGAATTCGTCGGTCTCGCGCGGAGCAAGGGTAGCACGGTGCAGATTGAGCGCGACCCGATGAAGGCCGTCGAAGGTGCCGATCTGGTGGTCACCGATACCTGGGTCAGTATGCATGACAGCCAATCCACCAAAGAGCGCCGTCATAACATGCTTCGCCCCTATCAGGTAAACGAGCACCTGATGGCAGCAGCCAAACCGGATGCCCTGTTCATGCACTGCCTGCCAGCGCATCGCGAAGACGAGGCGACAAGCGCCGTGATGGATGGTCAGCATTCGGTGATCTGGGACGAGGCCGAAAACCGCCTGCACGCGCAAAAGGCAATCATGCGGTGGTGTTTGGGCGTTTGAGCCATGGGTATGGGATGGCTTGCACCTGCAAGCCATTCCAGTAGGCTGGACCCCTGATCGTTAACAGGGACGGATATGCCAAACGCACAAATCGGGGTTTATGGGCTGGGCACCATGGGCAGCGCGCTTGCGTTGAACATGGCCGAGCATGGGTTTGACGTGGCGGTGACCAACCGCGAGGTCGAGTGGATCGGCCCCTTTGTCGAGGATGCGGGCGTGCTTGGTGCCCGGATCCATCCGCATGATACGCTGGAAAATTTCGTTCAAGGATTGGTCACGCCCCGAGTCATCCTGTTCATGATCCCCTCGGGCGCGCCAATGGATGCAATGATCGAGGCGGTGACGCCTTTGTTGGCGCCGGGGGATACGATCATCGACGGCGGCAACGCGAATTTCCACGATACCCGGCGCCGCGCCGCCACTCTGAACGAGCACGACATTCATTTCGTCGGCATGGGGGTCTCGGGCGGTGAGAAAGGCGCACGGTTCGGCCCCTCGATGATGGTCGGGGGTAGTGCGCACAGTTGGCAGCAATTGCGCCCGATCCTGCGTGAGATCGCAGCTAGGTTCGAGGGTGACCCCTGTGTCGATCACCTTGGGCCGGATGGCGCCGGGCATTTCGTCAAGACAGTGCATAACGGTATCGAATATGCCGACATGCAGATGATCGCCGAGGTTTACGGCTTGATGCGCCATGGCAAGGCGCTTGCGCCTGCGGAGATTGGCAAGATTTTCGAGCAATGGAACGAAGGCGCCCTCAGATCCTATCTTGTGGAGATCACGGGCAAGGCCCTGCAATACGACGACCCGGAAACAGGCCACCCCATGGTGGACGTGATCAAGGACGCCGCCGGCCAGAAGGGCACGGGACGCTGGACCGTGGTCGAGGCCGTCCGTATGGGGCAGGCGGCCAACACGATCGAGGCCGCCGTCGGTGCGCGAAGCTGGTCATCGGAAAAGGCAACCCGCCAAGCCGCCGAAGAAATTCTGGGCGGGACCTGTCTTGCGCTCGACCTGTCGCGGGAAACCTTGGCCGATGCCTTTCTGGCGGCGCGTATCCTTGCCTATGCGCAGGGGTTTCGCATTCTGGATGCGGCGGCGCAGGAGTACGACTGGCCCTTGGATTTCTCCCGGATCGCCGAGATTTGGCGCGCGGGCTGCATCATTCGCTCGGCGCTTCTTGATGACATATCCGAAGCGTTTCAGGGAGAGCTGCCCGCCGGGCAGTTGATCCTTGCACCGCGTTTTGCCCAGTTGCTTGCAAGTAGTATCCCCGCGCTGCGCGAGGTCGTGTCAGGGGCGGTGAAAGGGGGCCATGCCGTGCCGGCGCTTTCAGCGGCACTCGCGTGGTACGACACCATGCGGCAAGGCCATGGCACGGCCAATATCATTCAGGCACAGCGGGATTTCTTCGGCTATCACGGCTTTGAACGCCTCGGGCAAGAGGGCAAGCATCACGGCCCGTGGTGGGATTGAGCGGCGCCCTCAGGCAATCACGCTGTTCACAAGGTAGAATATGATGGCTGACATGATCGCGGCAGCGGGAACGGTGATCACCCATGCGGCGACAATCGTCATGAAGTGGCTGCGCCGGACAAGCTTGCGGCGGCGGCGTTCCTCGGCCGGAAGCGCCTTGGGTTTTCCGGCGGCCTGACGGCCGTTGCGCAATCTCCGCTCCATGTGCCATTCGCGGAAGAACCCCACGCCAAAGACCCCGCCCACGGCGATATGTGTGGAACTCACCGGCAGGCCCAGCCACGAGGCGACGATCACCGTGATCGCGGCGGAAAGCGCCACGCAATAGGCGCGCATCGGGTTCAGCTTGGTGATCTGGCTACCGACCATGCGAATAAGCTTGGGCCCGAACAGGAACAGGCCGAATGAAATGCCGAACGCCCCGATCACCATGACCCACATCGGGATGGCCACCTTGCCGGCGGCTGCGCCGAATTCGCTGGCGTGAACGATAGCGGCCAGAGGGCCGACCGCATTGGCCACGTCATTTGCCCCATGCGCAAAGGATAAGAGCGCCGCCGAGAAGACAAGTGGCAAGCCGAACAGGGCCTTTAGTGATTTGTTGCGGTTTTCCATTCCCTCCGATTGCCGCCGGATCAGGGGCCGCGTCAGAGCCCAGACACCGATCCCGAGGACCAGTCCGACCAGAAGGGCGGTTTGCAGGTCGATCTTGATGATCCGCTTCAACCCTTTAAGGGCAAGATAAGATGCAAAGGCCCCGGCCATGATGCCCACTAGGATCGGTACCCAGGTGCGCGCCGCGGCGATCTTGTCCTCACGATAAATGATGCGGGATTTTATGAGGGCAAGGAAAAGGGCCGCGATCAGACCACCCAGAACGGGCGAAATCACCCAGCTGGCCGCGATCTTGCCCATGGTGGGCCAACTGACTGCGGTGAACCCGGCGGCGGCGATCCCCGCGCCCATCACACCGCCCACGACCGAGTGGGTGGTCGAGACCGGCGCACCGATCTTCGTTGCAAGGTTGACCCATAGCGCCGCCGAGATCAGGGCGGCCATCATGGCGCCGATAAATACCCGCGCCTCGGCTACGCTGTCGGGGTCGATGATCCCCTTGGAAATGGTTGAGACAACATCACCACCGGCCAAAAGCGCGCCGGCGGATTCGCAGATGGCGGCGATCAGGATGGCACCGCCCATCGTCAGGGCATTTGCCCCCACCGCAGGCCCCATGTTGTTCGCCACATCGTTGGCCCCGATGTTCAGCGCCATGTACGCGCCAAAAACGGCCGCCGCGACGACGACCATATTGCTGGGGTAGGTACCGAAGAACAGTGCGGCCCCGATGCCCGCGATGACCATGAAGAATAGCGCCAGCCCCATGCCAACCAGCGGTCGCGAGACATAGGATGTCGCGTATTCGACTTGTGAAATGCGGTTGAGGTCCTTGTCCAGCGTCTTCCACTGGTTCGTTTCCGGCGTCTCGGCCACGGCGCCACCCTCCCGTCTAGCACGTCCAAAGCGTTACGCGATAAATGCAATGCACAAATATCGCGATACGTTGTGGCTCACACCGCTAGTTGGTCTGGTGGTTTTTAGCAATGCACGGTCGTCATGAAACCGTTACATAACTGTTACATCTGCCGAAAAATTGCCTGAAGGCTGGGCTCGTCAACCAGTTCCGCGGCCTTCGAGGGGGAAATCCACCGGCGGTTACGCTCCCGCGCTTCGGGAAAGATGTCGGCGGTTTCGGTCACCGTCATCCGGTAAACCTGCACCTCGACCGGCGTGACATAGCCATCATCAAGGCGTTTGTCATAGGAGTAGTGGCCAATCGGCTCACCATCACAGGCAGCCGATTTAACACCGGCCTCTTCCCAGGCTTCCAGTTGCGCCGCCTCGGCGGCAGTCTTTCCTTCCATCAGCCAGCCCTTGGGAATGACCCAGCGACCCGAACCGCGGCTGGTCACGACCAGAACCTCCGGCCCGGACTGCCCGTCACGGACACAAAGCGCCGCAACCTGACATTCAGGCGGACGTCGCAGCAATGGTTGGACCATTTCGGTCCATGCTCTTTTGATACCTTCAGTCATGCGAAGTGCTTTAGCCTGCTCAGAGTTAATTATCTGTTATGCAAACAATATATGGGAGAACTTGGGAAATGCAAATTACCGCCCCTTGCGTGGCTTGGCCCGAAGCGTCGGGTCGGCCTCGGTCGGGTCTTCCGGCCATGGGTGCTTGGGGTAACGCCCGCGCATGTCCTTGCGCACGTCAGCGTAGGAATTGGCCCAGAATCCGGGAATATCCATGGTCGTCTGTACGGGCCGCCCGGCGGGGGAAAGCAGCGTCACCCGTAATGGTGCCCGACCAACCATGGGATGAGATGTTTGGCCGAACATCTCTTGCAGACGCAGCGATATTTCGGGTGTCTCTCCCCCATAGTCGATCGGAATTTTGCGGCCCAAGGGGGTCGTGAAATGGGCGGGTGCGGCGGCATCCACCCTTTGCATCTGATCCCAGGTCAGGCGGGCCCGCAGGGCCTCCAGCATGTCGAAACTCTTCCAATCCTGCGCGGTTTTCACCCCGGCCAGATGCGGCAAAAGCCAATCCTCCAAGCCATCAAGCAAGGCCGCCTCGCGCATGTCAGGGAGGGTATCGTCGCCGTCCCGAACCAACTCGACCCGGGCCACGAAGCGGCGGGCGGCATCCGACCAGTTCAGGCCAAGATCACGCACCCCCTCCAGCATGGCGAGGGCGATCTGGTCTTGGGGGGCGTCTTTCCAGACACGGTCATCCAGAATGACCTGCCCGAAACATTCTTGACGTCGGGCGACGACACGACGGTCGCGCTTGTCCCATGCGCAGCGCTCGGTCCATTCGATTTGACCGCCGAAGAGGTCACGCACTTCGGCTTCTGAGATTTGCACCGCCTGCCTGATACGAGCCTCGCGCGGGTTGCCATCAAGGTCTGTGGCGACGATCAGGCGCGCGGCGGCCAGATCGTCCTCCTGCGGCAGGATCGCGCCCTTGCCACCGGACAGGATGAAACGCGGGTCTGATCCCTTGCGTCTGAGGCCGACGCGGTCGGGATAGGCAAGCGCGGCCATGCTGGCATCGCTCAACCCTTTGGTATCCGCCTTCTTCGCCTGTGCACGCAGGCGTTTTGCCTCGGCGCGGATACGTTCGATCGCTCCCCGGTTCGCGGGCCAGGGGTGCCTGTCTGCATAGGCACGTGGGTCGCGCAAGGCGGACAGGCGTAGCGACAAATCCACAGGGGCCCCGCGTGACAGGGGGTCACGATCCGCCATCAGGGACGCCAACGGCGCGGCCTCGGGCCCCGCCACGGCCAGCATATGCGCCAGTCGTGGATGCAGTGGAAGGGCAGCCAGCGTTTTGCCGTGCCCGGTAATCCGGTTTTGATCGTCAAGCGCGCCAAGCATCCGCAACAGGGCTTGCGCTTCGGCATAGGCGCCGGGGTTGGGCGGGGTGAGAAAAGCCAGATCATCGGGCGCGGCCCCCCAAAGCGCCAGTTCAAGCGAAAGACCAGCCAGGTCAGCGGCCTCGATCTCGGCGGGTGGATAGGCCAGAAGCACGCCTTCCTCGCCCTTGGTCCATAAGCGAAAGCAGGTTCCTTCAGCCACGCGCCCGGCCCGGCCCGCGCGCTGTGTGGCCTCGGCGCGGGTGACCTTTTCGGTCACAAGGCGCGACATGCCCGATCCCGGATCGAAACGTGCCCGGCGCGCCCGGCCTCCGTCAACGACAACGCGAATGTCCTGGATTGTCAAAGAGGTCTCGGCAATGGATGTCGCCAAAACGATCTTGCGCCCACTGTCGCTGGGGGCAATGGCCGCGCGCTGCTTGGCAAACTCCATGGCCCCGAAGAGCGGCCGCAAGTGGCAATCGGGAGGCAAACGACCTTGCAACAGGCCTTCGACCCGGCGGATTTCGCCCTCTCCAGGCAGGAAGACCAGAACGCCACCTTCGGTTTCCGGGATGGCCTTTAGGACCAGATCCGCCACGGCCTCCTCATACCGGCGTTGCTTGGGGACGGGGCGATCAAGCCAGCGGGTTTCGACGGGATAACTGCGCCCCTGCGAGGTGATCACGGGGGCATCGCCCATCAGGGCCGCGACCGGGGCGGCATCCAGCGTTGCCGACATGGCCAGCAGGATCAGGTCATCGCGCAGGGCGCCGGCGACCTCAAGGCATAGGGCCAGACCCAGATCGGCATTGAGGGAGCGTTCGTGAAACTCGTCGAAGATCACCGCGCCGATGCCCGATAGCTCGGGGTCGGATTGCAACATGCGCGTCAGGATACCTTCGGTCACCACCTCGATACGGGTGGATTTCGAAACCTTGGCCTCGCCCCGCACCCGGTACCCCACGGTCTTGCCCGGTGTCTCGCCAAGAGTTTGTGCCATTCGCTCGGCGGCGGCCCGCGCGGCCAGCCTGCGGGGCTCCAACATGAGGATACGGCCCCTGGTTAATTTCGCGGACAGGATTTCCAAGGGGACCACGGTGGTCTTACCCGCGCCCGGGGGGGCCTGCAGGACGGCACGCCCGCGGCTTTTGAGGGCGTCCAGAAGGGGGGCGATCGCATCATGGATGGGCAGGCATGTGGTCATGCCCGCCTTATCCTTCATGCGAGCGGACTTTTCCATAGTGCCCGCGCTTTAGCGACGTAGCAAAATCGCTTTGCCGTACTTGGTCTTGATGTCGATCCGGGTCGCCGACATGGCTTCGGCGTCCTGCGTATACAACACTGTGAAGGGGATGTTGCGCTCTTTCTTCTCGGACTTGGAATAGCCTTCAAGTCGGCGATACTCGCCGGAGCATGTCACGCGCTGTTTGCCCTTGCGCGGGCTGCCAAGCAGCAGTCGCGCGTGTCTGTGACCGTCGTAAATATCCCGTTTGAACCGGCACAGGCCATCTTGGGGTTGGTCACGCAGGATCAGGTAGAGGGCGGTGAGCGGATCAAGCGCATTGCGCAATGTGCTGGTATCCGCAGGGGGCGCGCTGCTGTCCGGGTCACCGGACAATAGCCTGGGTTCGCTACCGCCGAAGCGGACCTTTACGTCGGTAAAGCGCCGACCGTCATTGATGGTCTCTGAATAGTGCCCGGGTGTATGGTCATCGGCTGACACCCGCCCATTGACTGAAACATCCCCGTGCATTTGTTTCAGAGCGCTGACAATGCCGGTGGTCTTGAACTGTGATCGCGCGACGTATTGGCCATTCGCTTGTTGCCCTACAATCGTGATTTCGCCGATCTTGGCGCCGATCAAATGGACATCATAGAGAATGGCGGTTCTCTCCTCGGCGGCCAGTGGAACTCCAAACAGGACAAGGGCAAGACAAAGCAACTTTCGCATGGCGCGCACTCCGAAACAGCGCTGGTCTGGACATTCGCCAGCCACACAAGGCATAGGGAAGGGACCATTCGAACATCGGGCCTCTTCCATGGACATTGCACAGCTCAGCGAGAAAATAATCAAGGGGGATCGGCGCGCCCTGTCCCGCGCGATTACCCTGATCGAAAGCGCGCGCGCGGATCACCGGGAGCAGGCGACCGAGCTTTTGGAACTGCTCAAGGACACGAACCGGCAGGCGATCCGCGTGGGCCTGTCGGGCACGCCGGGGGTGGGAAAATCCACCTTCATCGAGAGTTTCGGCACCATGTTGACGGGGCAGGGCTTGCGTGTGGCGGTTCTGGCCGTTGATCCCAGTTCGGCGCGCTCGGGAGGGTCGATCCTTGGCGACAAGACGCGTATGGAACGCCTGAGCCGCGACCCGAACGCCTTTATCCGACCGTCGCCCAGCCAATCGCACCTTGGCGGTGTGGCCCGACGCACGCGTGAGGCCGTGGCCGTCTGCGAAGCGGCGGGGTTCGACGTGGTCTTGATCGAAACCGTGGGGGTCGGCCAATCGGAGACCGTCGTGGCCGAGATGTCGGACCTCTTCGTTCTGCTTCTCGCGCCCGCGGGTGGGGACGAGTTGCAGGGCGTCAAGCGCGGCATCATGGAGATGGCCGATATCATCCTGATCAACAAGGCCGATGGCGATTTGAAACCAGCGGCAACGCGGACCTGTTCGGATTATTCCGGTGCCCTGCGGTTGCTGCGCAAGCGCCCACAGGACCCCGAAGGTTTCCCCAAGGCAATGATGGTCTCGGCGCTTGAGGAAGAGGGGTTGCGGACCGCGTGGGAGGAGATGACATCGCTTGTCGAATGGCGGCGTGAGACAGGGCATTTCGATGGCCGCCGCGCGGCTCAGGCACGATATTGGTTCGAAGAAGAGGTCAAACAGCGGCTATTGGCCCGCCTGCGCACCCCCGAGGCACAACAGGCCATGGGTGACGCTGCCGATGCCGTGGCCGAAGGGGCGATCACACCGACCGTGGCGGCAAAGCGGCTTTTGGAGAGTTTGAACGACTGACCTTGCCTTGCCAAAAGAAAAAGCGCCCCGAACCGGGGCGCTTTCTTGTATCAAGTTGTGCCTTGTTCAGGCGGCCTGCGCTTCATTCCCGAACCGACCGTAAAAACTCTGGGTTTTCGCGGCCATCTCGCGCAGAAGGTCAGGGCAGGTGAACCGCGCGCCATATGCCTCGGTCAGTTGATCACAGCGTTCGGCGGCATAGGGCGTGCCGATGATGTCCAGCCAGCTGAACGGCCCCCCCGACCACGGGGCAAAGCCCCAAGCCAGGATCGCGCCCACGTCACCTTCGCGGATATCTTCAAGAACACCTTCCTCAAGTGCGCGCACGGCTTCCAAGACCTGCGCGAACATCAGGCGATGCTGCACCTCGATCAGGTCGGGCTGTTCCTCGGCCTGCGGATATTTTTCGGCCAAGCCTTCCCAATAGCCTTGCCGCTTGCCCTTATCATCGTAGTCGAAGAACCCGGCGTTCGCCTTGCGGCCAAGGCGTCCTTCGCCTTCCATCCAGAAGATCACCTCGTCCACGGCGGCATCGGGATAATCATCGCCCATGGCGGCCTTGGTGGCGCGGGCGATCTTGGCGCCAAGATCAATCGAGGTTTCATCGACGAGTTGCAGCGGCCCCACCGGGAAACCCAGTTGACGCGCGGCATTGTCGATCAACGCGGGCGCTACGCCTTCGGCCACCATGCGGATGCCTTCGTTGATGTAGGGGATGATGCAACGGTTGCAGTAGAAGAAACGCGCATCGTTTACCGCGATCGGGGTTTTCTTGATTTGGCGGACGTAGTCCAGCGCCTTGGCGACGGCGCGGGGGCCGGTTTCCTTACCCTTGATGATTTCCACCAGCATCATCTTTTCAACGGGTGAAAAGAAGTGGATGCCGATGAACTGCTCGGGCTTGTCAGAGGCCTTGGCCAGTTCGGTGATCGGCAAAGTCGAGGTGTTGGTGGCAAAGATGCAATTATCGCCAACGACGTCCAGCACCTTCTTGGTCACCTCGGCCTTCACCTTCGGGTCTTCGAACACCGCTTCGATCACCAGATCACAGCCTTCAAGCGCAGCATAATCGGTGGTGGCCGTGATCAGGCCAAGGGTCTTCTCTTTCTTCTCTTCGGTCGCCTTGCCGCGCTTGATGCCCTTGTCCATATAATCGGCGGTATAGGATTTGCCCTTGTCGGCCGCTTCCTGCTTCTGGTCGATCAGAACCACTTCCATTCCCGCCATGGCCGAGACAAGCGCGATACCGGCACCCATCATGCCCGCGCCCATCACGCCAACCTTCTTGACGGTTTCGTCCGGCACGTCGGGGCGGTTTGCGCCTTTCTCAAGCGCTTCCTTGTTGATGAAGAGGCTGCGGATCATGGCCGAGGACGAGGGGTTCATCAGAACATTGGTAAACCAACGGGCCTCGATCTTGAGGGCGGTATCGAAAGGTACGAGCGCACCCTCGTAGACCGCCGAAAGCAGGGCCTTGGCCGCCGGGAAAGCCCCTTGGGTCTTGCCGTTGACCATGGCCGAGGCCCCCACGAAGGTCATGAAGCCAGCGGGGTGATACGGCGCGCCGCCGGGCATCTTGTAGCCCTTTTCGTCCCACGGTTTGACGAATGAAGGCTCTGACAAGACCCATTCCTTGGCCTTGGCGAGCAGCTCGTCGGCGGGGACGACCTCATCCACGACACCTGCGGATTTCGCCTTTTTCGGGTCGTTCAACTTCCCTTCCAAAAGCAGCGGCGAGGCCCCCATTGCCCCCAGTTTGCGCACCAGTCGCGTCGTGCCTCCCGCGCCGGGGAAGATGCCGACCATGATCTCGGGCAGGCCGATCTTGGCCTTTGGGTTGTCGGCGGCAAAAATCCGATGGCAGGCCAGAGGGATTTCAAGCCCGATACCAAGCGCTGTCCCGGGCAGGGCGGCGGCAATCGGTTTGCCGCCCTTGTTCTTGTCGTCCATGCCGCCGCGTTCGATCTTGCGCAGGATGGAGTGCATGTTCATCAGGCCGTCCATCAGGCCCTGTGCCGGGTTGTCACCGGCCATTTCCTTCATCTTGGCGATAACGTTCAGGTCCATCCCACCGGCAAAGGATCCTTCCTTTCCACTGGTGATTACGATCCCCTTGACCGCATCATCGGCCAGCGCGTCATCGACAAGGCCCTCCAGAACCGGCCATGCCTCCATCGACATCACGTTCATCGACTTGCCCGGCACATCCCAGGTGATGACGGCGACGCCATCGGCGCCTTTTTCCATGGTGAAATCAGTCATGTCTCAATCTCCTGTTGGCGCTGTCTTACACGCGCTCGATGATCGTGGCGGCACCCATGCCGGATGCGATGCAGAGCGTGGCAAGGCCGACCTCTTTGTCGGTGCGCTCAAGCTCATCCAACAACGTGCCGATGATGATCGCGCCGGTGGCCCCCAACGGGTGGCCCATGGCGATCGAGCCGCCATTGACGTTCACAAGGTCGGGGTCGACATCGAAGGCCTGCTGGAAGCGTAGCACGACGCTGGCAAAGGCCTCGTTCACCTCGAACAGGTCGATGTCCGAGATCGCCATCCCGCTGTCGTTCAGGGCTTTTTGCGTGGCGGGGACCGGCCCGGTCAGCATGATCGTCGGGTCGGTACCGATCTTGGTGGTCTGGCGAATGCGGGCGCGGGGCGTGAGGCCCCATTTCTCGCCGAATGCCTTGCTGCCGACCAAAACCCCGGCCGAGCCATCCACGATGCCCGAGGAATTCCCGGCATGGTGGATGTGGTTGATCTTTTCCAAATGCGGGTATTTCAACTTTGCAACGGCATCGAAACCCGGCATCACCTCGCCCATTTGCTGGAAACTGGCGTTGAGGCTGCCAAGCGCCTGCATGTCGGTGCCCGGGCGCATGTATTCATCGTGGTCCAGAATGGTCAGACCGTTTTGATCCTTCACCTCGATAATCGACTTGGCGAACCGCTTGGCCTCCCAAGCCGCCGCCGCGCGCTTCTGACTTTCCACGGCAAGCGCGTCGGCGTCATCGCGGCTGAAGCCGTATTCGGTGGCGATGATATCGGCCGAAATACCTTGCGGCACGAAATAGGTGTCCATGGCAACGCTGGGGTCCACGGCAATCGCCGCACCGTCGCTGCCCATGGCCACACGGCCCATCATCTCGACACCTCCGGCGATATAGGCCTCTCCGGCGCCGCCCATGACCTGGTTGGCGGCAAGGTTCACCGCCTCCATGCCCGAGGCGCAGAAACGGTTGATTGCCAGGCCGGGGATCGACTCGTCGAGATCCGAGGCCAGAACGGCAGTCCGCGCAAGACAGCCACCTTGCTCCATCACCTGTGTGACATTACCCCAGATCACGTCCTCGACAGCGTGGCCGTCTAGGCCGTTACGGTCTTTCAGGGCATTGAGCACTTGGGTCGACAGCCGAACGGCGGTGACCTCGTGCAGCGCGCCGTCCTTGCGGCCCTTGCCGCGCGGCGTGCGGACGGCGTCATAGATATAGGCGTCGGTCATCATGATCTCCTTGGGTCAGGCCCGGTCCGCGGGGGAGCCGGGCATCAGGTCATAGGGGTGTTTCCAACCCGGTGTCGCTTCGATGTTCGAAAGCCACCGGTCGATGTTTGGCCAATCCTTGCGGTCGAAACCGAAGGGTTCGGGGTAAAACAGGTATCCGCAGCAGGCGATATCGGCATTGGTGATGGCATTGCCGACGATCCAGTCGCGGCCCTCAAGATGCGCGTCCAGTGTCTTGTAGGCGGCCTTGAGGCGGCCTTGCATGAAGCCGATCACCTCGGCGGGGCGTTTTTCCTCGGGCAGGAAGTTCATCAGGAAACGGGTCATGCCCGCCTGCGAACTGAGCTTGTGGTTGTCCCAGAGCATCCAACGCATGACTTCGCGCTGTTCGGCGGGTGTCTCGCCGCCGAACTTGCCGGTCATCTCGGTGACATACATCTGCATGACACCCGATTGCGTGAAGGTCTCCTCGCCATCGACCATCACGGGCACTTCGCCCATGACGTTGATCTTGCGGAACTCTTCCGAGCGGGTCTCGCCGCCGAAGAAGTCAACGAAAACCGGCTCCCAATCGAGTCCGCCGAGTTCAAGCGCAAGTGCCGCCTTGTAGGCATTGCCCGACTCGCCCATGCAATAGAGTTTGATCGTCATGCTTTTCCTCCCAATGCCGCGATCTTGGCGGGTGTTGGATGTGTGTATTTTGGGAAAGATGAAGCGAATGGACCTTCACTTTTCCTTAACGGGTTTCGTGTTTCATCATAGGCGCGGTACAGGCTGGAGAGCCGATGGCCGTGAAAGGTGAAGCCCTGATCCGGCGTCTGATGCCAGTAGGCCCGCGCGTCGGACAGGGTGGACCGTTCCCCTTCATCTTTCTCAAAATACTCCACGGGGGTCCGGGGGTGTGAAACCCCCGGTTCGACCTTGGCCAGGTGCACATCGGGACATGTCATAGCGCCCTCGCGATCAGTTCTTTCATGATCTCGTTGGTGCCGCCGTAGATGCGTTGCACGCGCGCGTCGGTCCACATCTCGGCGATGTCATATTCGGCCATGTAGCCATAGCCGCCATGCAATTGCAGGCAGTCGTCCAGCACCTCGCCCTGTGTATCGGTGATCCAGTACTTGGCCATGGCGGCCTTTTCGACACTCAGTTCGCCGCGCAAGTGTTCGGCGATGCATTCGTCTAGGAAGGCACGAGCCACCGTGGCCTTCGTTTGGCATTCGGCCAGCTTGAAGCGGGTGTTCTGGAATTGGGTGAGCGGCCCACCGAAGGCCTGCCGCTCCTTGGCATAGTCAATCGTTCGGGCAATGCCACCTTCCATGGCCCCTTGTGCGCCGCAAGCGATGATCAGGCGTTCCTGCGGCAGTTGTTCCATCATCTGGTAGAAACCTTTGCCCTCGTCACCGCCAAGGATGTTTTCGGGCGGAACTTCAACATTATCGAAGAAAAGCTCAGATGTATCCGCCGCGTGGCAGCCGATTTTTTCAAGGTTGCGACCGCGCGAAAAGCCTTTTGCGTTCTCGGTTTCGACCACCACAAGCGAGGTGCCCTTGGCCCCTTCTTTGGGGTCTGTCTTGGCGGCCACGATGATCAAATCCGCGTGCTGGCCATTGGTGATGAAGGTCTTTTGCCCCGAGAGGCGATAGGCATTGCCGTCGCGGACGGCCTTGGTCTTGATCCCTTGCACATCCGACCCGGCGGCGGGTTCTGTCATTGCCAAGGCACCAACCACCTCGCCCGAGGCCATCTTGGGCAGCCAGCGTTGCTTTTGCTCTTCGCTGCCATAGGCCAAGACATAGTGGGCCACGATTCCGGAATGGATCGGGTTGCCCCAACTGGCCAAATTGGCGCGGCTTTGCTCGATGCAGATCACCGCCTCGTGGCCGAAATCACCGCCCGCTCCGCCGTATTCCTCGGGGATCGACGGGCAGAGCAGGCCCAGCTTTCCGGCCTGTTGCCAGATATCACGATCCATTTCACCGGCCTTGCGCCAGCGTTCGAAATGCGGCGCCCATTCGGTGCCGATGAAATCGGCGGTCATCTCGGCAAGCATCCGGTGCTCGTCCGTCATCCATGCAGACATTGGGCTCTCCTCCCGTGTCAGCGTTTGCGCGCCTCCAGCTCGGAATTGAAGATACGCAGGCGGTGCCCGAAGGTATCCTCATTGATCACGCTGTCGAAATTCTCGAACAGGAAGGACAGCGCCTCGCCCTCGTCCAGACCGGCCTCCTGTGCAAAGCGGCGCAGGCGACGGTATCCATCCTCGGTCATCGCGGCGTTGAAGCGGCGTGTGAGGCGAAAGCGTTTTGGCATGGCTGTCCTCCCTTTTGTGTTTAGCCTGCGGAACTTGCAAACTGTTCAGGTGCAAGCGCCATGACCGTATCTGCCCCGGTTTCGATCCGCTTGAGGTGCGTTGCGGTCATCGGCAGATGGCGGGCCATGTAGTGGCGGCCGGTTGCGATTTTCGTCTCGAAGAAGGCGGCATCACCGGCGTCACCGTCAAGGGCGCCTTTGGCGGCCTTGGCCATCTTGGCCCACATCAGCCCAAGGCAGACATGCCCGAAGAGGTGCATGAAGTCATAGGAGCCCGACAGCGCGTTGTTTGGATTCTTCATGCCGTTTTGCATGAAGTACATGCCAGCGGCCTGCAAATCCTTGCTGGCGGCTTTGAGCGGCTCAAGGAATTGGGCGTCGAAATCCTCGTCCTCGCCCGCGTTGTCCTTGATGTAGGCTTTCATCATGTCGAAGAAGGCCATGATCGCCTTGCCGCCGTTTTGCGCCAGTTTCCGGCCAACCAGGTCGAGCGACTGAATGCCGTTGGTGCCTTCGTAGATCATGGTAATCCGGGCATCGCGCACGAACTGTTCCAGACCCCATTCTTGGGTAAAGCCCGACCCGCCAAGCGTTTGCTGCGCCAGAACCGTGGTTTCGAACCCCTTGTCCGTCAGGAACCCTTTGATCACCGGCGTGAGAAGCGAGATCATCTGTTCGGCCTCCTCATCGCCTTTCCGGTGGCTAGCGTCGATCATCGACGCGCCCCAGAAGGTAAAGGCCCGTGCGCCTTCGACAAATGCCTTTTGATCCATCAGGTTGCGGCGCACATCGGGGTGCACGATGATCGGATCGGCGGGTTTGTCGGGGGCTTGCACGCCGGTCACGTCGCGGCCCTGCAAACGATCAAGCGCAAAGCCGAGCGCGTTTTGATAGGCGACCTCGCCTTGGGCATAACCCTGAAGGCCCACGCCAAGCCGCGCCTCGTTCATCATGGTGAACATGGCGCGCATGCCCTTGTGCGGCTCACCGACGAGGAACCCGGTGGCCCCGTCATAGTTCATCACGCAGGTGGCATTGCCGTGGATACCCATCTTTTCCTCAAGCCCGCCACAAGACAGGGCGTTGCGATCCCCGAGACTGCCGTCGTCGTTCACCATGAACTTGGGCACGATGAACAGGGAAATCCCCTTCACGCCCTCGGGTGCATCGGGCAGTTTGGCCAGCACGAGGTGGATGATGTTGTCGCACATGTCGTGCTCACCCGCCGAGATCCAGATTTTCTGACCGGAGACCTTGTAGGTGCCATCGTCTTGCGGCTCGGCCTTGGTACGGATCAGGCCCAGATCGGTGCCGCAATGCGGCTCGGTCAGGTTCATGGTCCCGCCCCATTCGCAGGTGACCATCTTGGGCAGGTATTTCTGTTTCTGTTCGTCCGAGCCATGGGCGTGAATGGCGTTGTATGCCCCATGCGTCAGCCCCTGATACATGTTGAAGGCCATATTGGCGGCCGAGAACATCTCGCCCACGGCAGTAGACACCAGATAGGGAAGGCCCTGACCGCCATACTCGGGGTCGCAATCGAGGGCCGTCCACCCCCCGTCACGAACCTGGTCAAAGGCATCCTTGAACCCCTCGGGCGTCCGCACGGTACCGTTTTCAAGGCTGCAACCCTGCTTGTCGCCCACCGGGTTCAGCGGCGCCAGAACTTCGGACGACAGTTTCCCGGCTTCCTCCAGAACCGCATTGGTAAAGTCACGGTCCAGCTCGTCATAGCCCGGAATATCCGAAGCCGAGACATTCAAGACATCATGCAACACGAACTGCATGTCCTTGGTGGGCGGGGTATAGGTTGGCATGGCTCTCTCCCTTGACGTGGTGCCGGGTTACTCGGCGGCTTTCTTGGATTGGCGGATCGAGGCGATCATCTTTTCGCCCCAACGCATTTGGTCGCGCAGATCGGCAATCGCCCCTTCAAGCTCATCGCGCTGACGTTCCAGATCAACCAGTCGTTCCTGTGCGATCTCGTAGGATTGTGTCAGCTGCGTCAGTTGCTGGTCGCCCTTGTCGTAAAGGTCCAGAAGCTGGCGGATCTCTTCAAGGCTGAAGCCGAAACGCTTGCCGCGCAGGATCAGCTTGAGTCGCGCGCGGTCGCGCTTGGTAAACAGGCGCTTTTGCCCTTCGCGGATTGGAAACAGAAGTTCCTTGGACTCGTAGAACCGCAGGGTGCGTGGCGTGACGCCGAAGGCATCACACATCTCGCGGATAGTCATCGTGGTCTCATGTGTCATCAATATTACTCTTGCTTGGTCAGCAAGGCCGATTTGCGCGTCTTGCAGATTCGATACAACAGGCCCCTAGGTTGACGTAAGAGATACGTCACGTCACTTTAAAGTTTACGTAAGATCAGTAAGGGTAAGCTTGTGCCGGGCGCAATTTTCTTGCCCTTGCGTCAAGATCTTCAACTTGCCGCGCTCGTCGCGCCCGAGTCATCCGAGGCTCTTTGCTGTCTCGTCGCGCAGGGATTGAAGCTCTTCAATCGCTTCATCCAGTTGGCTGCGCTGTTCGGCCAACTCCTGCAACTGACGATCCGCCAGCTCTACCCAGCTGCGCATCTGGGCCTCGTTGCCCTCATGCTCATAAATCAAAAGCCATTGGCGGATTTCTTCCAGTGCAAACCCGAACCGCCGGCCGCGCATGATCAGGGTCATTCGGGCAACTTCGCGCGGGCCGTAAAAGCGCGACCGCCCCTCACGATCGGGAGTGAGCAATTCGATATACTCGTAATAGCGCAAGGTGCGCGGCGTCACATCGAACTTCGCGCACATTTCCTTGAATGACAGGCGGGTCTCAGTCATCGCTCAAGCCTCCGTGGGTCAAAGCGTAGGCCCTCATCGCGACAAGGGCAACCACTGGCCTTGCAGCTTGCCTGCCTTCGGGCCCATAAAGGGCGGGCAACCACCAAGCGGAAACAGGCATGAGTCCCGACAAGACAAAGATCGCCGAGCAATTCATAGGCGCCATCCCTCATTCCGAGGCCCTTGGAATGGAACTGACCGAGATCGGTGAAGGAACGGCCGAGATCGCGATGGACTACGACAAAAGGTTCATCGGCGACCCCGAGACCGGCGTGATCCACGGCGGGGCAGTCTCGGCGCTTATGGATACCTGTTGCGGGGCGGCGGCGATGAGCCATCCGAAAAACCCGGGGGCTACTGCGACGATCGATCTGCGTATCGACTACATGCGTCCGGCCACGCCAGGGCAGCGGATCAAGGCCCGGGCCGAATGCTATCACATCACCCGGTCGGTGGCCTTTGTCCGGGCGCGGGCCATGGATGATGATGAAGACCGCCCCGTGGCCACGGCCACGGGTACCTTTACCGTGGAGGCCAAGTGATGCCGCGCGCCCGCCCCGAACCCGTGCAAGTGGTCAAGCAACGTCGCGATGCGGCCCTCAATGCGCTTGTCCATGGTGTCCCCTATAGCCAGTTCCTTGGCATAGAGTTTGACAGGCGCGGGGATGAACTGACGGCGGTCATGCCCTTTCAGGACAAGCTGATCGGCAACCCGCTTTTGCCTGCGCTGCATGGTGGGGCAACGGCGGCCTTTTTGGAGGTCACGGCGATTATCGGGTTGAGTTGGGCCATGCTCTGGAATGAAATCGAGACCGGCAAGCTTGACCCCGATGACCTTGCTCAGGGCAAACTGCCGCGCCTGCCCAAGACCATCGACTTTACTGTCGATTACCTGCGCTCGGGCCTACCGCGCGATGCCTATGCGCGTGCGCAGGTGGCCCGCTCGGGCCGTCGCTATGCGTCTGTGCATGTCGAGGCATGGCAGGACAATCGCGCCCGCCCCTTCGCGCAGGCCTCGGGGCATTTCCTGATGCCGCGCCGGGATGGCTGAGGGCGTTCCGGGGACGATCACCCACAAACGGGTTCTGAAGATCGCCCTTCCGATCCTTCTGGCCAATATCACGGTCCCGATTCTCGGGGCTGTCGATACCGGTGTCGTCGGGCAGTTGGGGCAGGCGGCCCCTATCGGGGCCGTAGGCATCGGCGCGATTATCCTCTCTGCACTCTACTGGGTCTTTGGCTTTCTACGCATGGGCACGACCGGCCTGACCAGTCAGGCCCATGGCGCCGGGCGCAGCGGCGAGGTGGCAGCACTATTGACCCGCGCCCTGATGATCGCATTGGCAGGCGGTGTCGCGGTTATTATCCTGCAAATCCCGCTTTTCTCCGGGGCCTTCCTGATTGCGCCCGCCAGTGCCGAGGTCGAAGACCTCGCGCACAAGTACCTGAGCATCCGGGTCTGGAGCGCCCCGGCGATGATCGCCATCTACGGCATTACCGGCTGGCTCATTGCACTTGAACGTACGCGTGCCGTGCTTCTCATCCAGTTGTTGATGAACGGTTTGAATATTAGCCTCGACCTATGGTTCGTGCTTGGCCTTGGATGGGGTGTGCAGGGTGTGGCATTTGCCACCTTCCTTGCAGAATGGGGCGGGCTGGCGCTTGGGCTTTGGCTGTGCCGTGGTGCTTTCAGGGTCCCCGCATGGCGCGACTGGCCGCGTGTATTCGACCAACAGGCCCTGCGCCACATGGGGCAGGTCAACGGCGACATCCTGTTGCGCTCCCTGATGCTTCAGGCGATTTTCCTGTCTTTCCTGTTTCTGGGCGCCGATTTTGGCGATGTCACCCTCGCGGCCAATCAGGTGTTGTTGCAGTTCTTGCACATCACCGCCTATGCGCTTGACGGCTTTGCCTTTGCCGCCGAAGCCTTGGTGGGCAATGCCATGGGCCGCAGGGATAGTCGCCATCTCCGCCGCGCCGCCACCGTCAGTAGCCTTTGGGGGTTGGTCAGTGTGGGGATCCTGTCCACAGGGTTCGCCCTCTTGGGAGGCATGATTGTCGACACTATGGCCAAGGTTCCTGCCGTGCAGGCCGAGGCACGCACTTATCTTCCCTATATGGTGGTCGCGCCCGTTCTTGGCCTTGGGTCCTACATGCTGGATGGCATTTTCATCGGGGCGACACGAACCCGCGACATGCGCAACATGATGGCGCTCAGTCTATTGGCCTATGCCGTGGCTGTTACCCTGTTGGTTCCACTACTTGGCAACCACGGTCTTTGGCTGGCGTTGCTCATCAGCTTCGTGGCGCGCGCCGCGACACTCGGCGCGCGCTACCCGGCGCTTGAGCACGCCGCTGACGGGCGTCAGTAACCCAGACTGCGATCGACCAGATGCACGAAAGGCTCCCCGGCCTCGCCGCGCCGGATGTTTTCGGCGATCACGCGCGAGGCGCTTTTGGGCCGGGTTTCCGATGCGATATGCGGTGTCACCGTGACCTTGGGATGCGCCCAATAGGGGTGTTCGGCCGGCAAGGGCTCTTCCCGGAATACATCCAGCGTGGCATGGCCGATATGGCCGGAGTCCAGGGCGGACAGAAGCGCGTCATCGTCAATCAACGGCCCGCGACCCGGGTTTATGATCACCGCCCCTTCGGGTAGCAAGTCCAACCGGGCGGCGTTCAGCAGGTTCTCGGTATCGGGGGTCTGTGGCAAAAGCAGGATCACGATCTGCGCATCGGAAAGCGCCTGCACCAGCCCTTCGTCGCCCGAAAGACACCGCAGGCCTTCCACATCCTTTTGCGACCGGCTCCAGCCTGTCACCGGGAAACCCAGCCCGGCCAGTGCCTCGCCACAGGCGCGGCCAAGCGCGCCAAGGCCCAGAATGGTGACCGGGCGATCCGGGGCCAGGGGCGGGACATACCGGCGCCATTTGCCGTCCTGGTTCATGACGTGCAGGTCGGTGTTCAGATGATGCCGCATCGTGTGGCCCACGACCCAATCCACCATGCCCTGGGTCAACCCGTCGTCCACCATGCGCGCCAAGGGCTGGGTCAGGGTGTCGTTGCCCACGACCCCCTCAACCCCGGCCCACAGGTTCAAAACCGCCTTGGTGCGCGTGTAGGGCATGAAATCCTGAACCTCGGAACTCGGTGCATACACAATGTAATCCACCTCCGCCGCCGGAATGTCCAAAGCGAGATTGGCATCGCCTTGTCCGATGTCGGACAAGGCCTCGCGCAAAGGCGCTTCATAAGCCTGCCAGCGATCTTCACTGGCGGCGAACAGGATATTGAGCGGCATCAGGTTACCTCGGTTTGTGAATATGTGCGCTTTGGACGAAACCAAATCCCAGCATGAGGATCAACATGGCCGACCCCCCGTAGCTGACCAATGGCAAGGGGACACCGACCACTGGCGCCATGCCCATCACCATCGACATATTGACCGCGAAGAACAGGAAAAAGGTTGTCGCGATGCCAAGTGTCATCAGTGATGAAAATCTGTCCCGGTTGGACAGCGCTATGGACACGCAGAAGACAAGGATCAACGTGTAAAGCAACAAAAGAGAAAACCCACCGACAAAGCCGAACTCTTCGGCCAGTGTAGTGAAGATGAAGTCGGTGTGTTTCTCTGGCAGGAAGTTGAGCCGCGATTGCGTGCCCTGCATGAACCCCTTGCCCGTCCATCCGCCCGAGCCAAGGGCGATCTTCGACTGTGTGATGTGATACCCCTTGTCGAGCGGGTCCGAGGCGGGATCAAGGAAAGTATCCAGCCGGTCATAGTGATAATTCCGCAGGATTTGCCAATCGGTCCCCCGTGATTGGAACACCGCGAAAATCAGGCCTGCCGCCATCGAGAAAACAGCCGCGAAATAGGCCCAATGTACGCCCGCAAAAAACATCATCGTTGCTCCGGCA
Organism: Roseovarius bejariae; assembly: GCF_009669325.1. Lineage (NCBI taxonomy): Bacteria > Pseudomonadati > Pseudomonadota > Alphaproteobacteria > Rhodobacterales > Roseobacteraceae > Roseovarius > Roseovarius bejariae. The sequence goes on along the minus strand of NZ_SZWE01000001.1, from coordinate 1,334,140 downwards.
AGCATCAACAACAAAGCGGTACCAAGGTCAGGTTGTGCAAAAACAAGACCGGCCGGCACAAGGATGATCACCACGGGAACCAGTACCCAAAGCGGATGCGAAGTTTTCTTCACGGGGAGCCAGTCATAGTAGGCGGCCAGAAACATCACGAGACTGATTTTCATCAATTCCGATGGCTGAAGCCGCATGAAGCCAAGGTCGATCCAACGCTGTGCGCCCCCTGCGCTGGTGCCAAAGAATTCGACGGCCAGCAACAGTAGGACCGATAGGCCATAAGCGACCCCGGCCATGTTGCGCCAGAACCAGATCGGCACCATGGCCACTGTGAACATGATGGCAAAACCAAGGGCAAAGCGCTTGATCTGTGGCTCCGCCCAAGGGCTGAACGATCCGCCCGCCACCGAATAGAGCATCAGGAAACCGACACTGGCAATCGCCGCCAGCAGGATTGCCAAGGGCCAGTTCAGATAAAGCACCTTGCGCAGCCCGGTTGGTGTGGTTTTCACCGTGTATTCAAGATAACTCATGCCCGATCGCTCCTGCCATCGTTAGGACGTGTGCGAGCACGGCGCAGTTCCTCTTGCTGGGATTGAATGCGCCTGCGATCCTTGGACGGGTAGGCAGACAGCGGCGGATCCTCTCCATATAACGCCTGAAGCGTGATGTCGCGGGCGATCGGTGCCGCCGCCCGTGAGCCGCCGCCACCGTGTTCCACGACAACCGATACGGCGATTTTTGGAGCATCGAAGGGTGCGAAGTTCACGAAAAGAGCGTGGTCCCGCTGCTCCCAAGGAACGGAATTGTTATCCACCACGGCCGAACGAACCTGACTGGTGCCGGTCTTGCCTGCCATGCGAAAGGCATCCTCGATGATGCGGCTGGAATAGGCCGTGCCCCGTCGGCTGTTGGATACCGCATACATCGCTTGCCGGATGTGGCGCAGGTTGTTTTCGTTCAGGCCCATGTCGTCGCCATGGCCTGTGGGACTTTCGACGCCGTCGATGGAGCGAATGACCCGAGGGGCAACCGACCGTCCGGTGGCCAACCGCGCCGCCATCACGGCCAATTGCAGAGGGGACGCCAGAACGTCACCCTGACCGATGGCAGCGTTCACGCTATCGCCAATCACCCATTCGGCATCCCGCACCCGGCGTTTCCAGTCCTTCGTCGGGGCCAGGCCCGCCGCAACCGAAGTCAGTGGCAAATCGTGCTTTATGCCAAGGCCCAAACGTTCGGCCATGGCGCTAATGTTTTCGATCCCCGTGCGCAATGCCAACTCATAGTAATAAACATCGCAGCTTTCACGAAGCGAACGATGCATGTCCACATTTCCGTGGCCCGCGCGTTTCCAGCAATGGAAGCGGCGACCTGCAACCTCAAGGTGGCCAGGACAGTAGATCGTTTCCTCGGGGTCGATCGTGCCTGCTTCCAAGGCGGCCAGAACGGTAACCATCTTGAACGTCGATCCAGGCGGGTAGACACCCTGCACTGCCTTGTTGGGCAGCGGACGATACTTGTTTTCCAGAAGCTCTCTGTAGTTGGGCACGGAAATGCCGCGTACAAAGAGGTTGGGATCGAAGGTCGGGGAGGACACGCAAGCCAGAAGATCACCCGTGTCACAATCCATCACAGTAGCCGCGGCACTTTCTCCGGCAAGGCGCGCGCTGATATAGGATTGCAAATCCGAGTCGATGGTCAGTTGAACATCGGTTCCGGGTTGGCCTTCCTGCCGCTCCAGTTCACGCATGACATGCCCACGCACGTTGACTTCCACCCGCTTCGTGCCAGCCTTGCCGCGCAAGGCATTTTCATACGCGGCTTCAATGCCGAACTTGCCGACCTGAAAGCGCGGGATGCGCAGAAGTTGCTCGGGGGCGTCAATGCGGGTGCGATCACGTTCGGAATAGGGCCCGACATAGCCAACGATATGGGCATAATCACCGATCCGGGGATAACGCCGCGAAAGCCCCACCTCGGGCGCAACACCGGGCAGGGCCGGGGTGTTCACGGCAACGCGGCTGATGTCGTCCCAGCTGACCCTGTCCGCCACGGTCACGGCGGTGTCGCCGCGGGCCTCGCTGAGGTCACGTTTCGCGCGCTCCAGTTCCTCGGGGGTAAGCTCGACAAGCTGGGCAAGACGCGCAATGACATTGTCCACATCGCCGGCCTCTTCGGGAACCATCGTGATCCGGTAACTCGGCACGTTCTCTGCAACGGTCACGCCGTTGCGGTCGAAAATGCGCCCGCGCGTCGGTGGCAAAAGCCGAATGCTGATCCGGTTTTCATCGGCCAGAAGGCGGAATTCATCGGCCTGCTCGACCTGCATGTAGCGCATTCTAAGGGCCAGCCCGCCCATGAATAGCGCCTGTGCACCACCCACGATCAACCCGCGTCGCGTGATCAAACGCTGGCTTTGCGCGCTATCGCGGCCCGGGCGTCTCATGTCCGGGCCTCCATCCCGTCAATATCCCCAGGCGCCAGTTTGCGCACCCCGAACAGAAGTTGAGACAGGGCAACGATAAGCGGGTAGATGGCGATCGTTACAAGCGCCTGCATCAAGGTCGGGCTCAGCGGCCCTGTCTCGATCATCATCACGCCCAGAATGATCCTGTAACCAAGGAACATCGCAAGCGTTGTTGTCGCCACGTTCAGCCATTCCACCGGGAATGTCAGGTCGCGCAGCCCCGGCGCGCGCGACCGCAGGGCCTCGCTCCCGACAAGGGCAAGGGCCGCCCAAAGACCCGGCGGGCGCTGCAACAACAGGTCCGACATCAGGAATGTTCCCGCCACCAGAAGGGGCGGGACATACTCGGGTCGCCGCAAGACCCAGGCAAAGGTGATCGCCAGATGCAGGTCCGGCCCGGTCCAGATGCGTTCCAGAAACGAGGGCGCCGATAGAGGCGAGGGACGCGCCACATCGATCGGCAGCAGGTGCAGAAAAACCAGCCCAAGCCAGAGCGCGACATAAACCAGCCGTTTTACATAAAGCCGTGTCGTGTTGCGTTCAGCCATCTGCGGGCCCTCCCTCCGCAGACAGGGCGTCATCGGGTGCCGCGTCCGGTGGGGCCGTATCCAGTGGAACGATCAAGGCGCCGGGGTCCTCGATCGTCTCATATCCGTAGCTGCGCAACACGCGCAGGAATTCCAGCCGTTCATAATCCGCAGCCAGCCGGACACGCATACGCCCGCCCGGATCTTCGGCCAGACGTCCAATGACAAGGCCCGCAGGAAAGACCCCGCCATCGCCCGATGTCAAAACCCGGTCGCCCGGGCGGGCCTGATCCGGGGTTTCGATAAAGCTGATCGGCGGGGCCAAGGTGTTGTCACCAATCATCAAGCCGCGCTGCCCCGACGGCTGGATCGTCACCGGAATCCGGCTGGACGTATCGGTCAGAAGCACCACGCGTGCCGTATTCTGCCCAACCCCGGAAATCCGGCCGACAAGGCCCAGGCCATCCATCGCGGCCCATCCATCAACAATCCCGTCCCGCGCACCCACGTTGATCAGCACCGATTGCCGGAAGGGCGATCCGCTGTCGGCCATGACCACGCCGGTCACGAAGGTCAGCCTTGGATCGACCCGCACGTTGTTGAGGTCCAGCAATCGCGCGTTTTCATCGCGTAGCTGCACGGCGGCTTCTTTCCACGCCTTCATCTTCTTCAGCTCGCGGCGCAGTTCCTGATTTTGTTCATACAGTCGCTGATAGCTCTGGAAATCGCGCAGGATATTCACCGCCCCCGTCACCGGCGCCATGGCCCAGTCGAAGTTGGGCACGACGCGGTCGATCACCTGCGCGCGAAACCGCTCGACGCGGGGGCTGTCGATCCGCCACAGCAGGAAAATACCCACGAGGCACAGCAACAGGACCCCGATCAACAACCGTTTCAGGGGGCCTTTGTAGTCATCGTTCTGTGCGCGGTCCCTGGCCAAAGCTTTCCCTTCGCCTGTGGAACGAAAATCTGCGCCTGTCAGCTATCGTAGTCAATCGCCGGGCGAAGCTGTTTCTCGAATTCCAGCGCCTTGCCGGTGCCAAGTGCGACGCAGTTCAGACTGTCATCGGCAATCGACACGGCCAGCCCCGTCTGCTCACGCAGTGCCAAATCCAGATCGCCCAGCAGGGCGCCGCCCCCGGTCAGCATCACACCGCGATCCACGATATCCGCGGCCAGATCGGGTGGGGTGGCTTCCAATGCGGTCATAACCGCCTCGCAGATGGTTTGCACCGGCTCGGCCAAGGCTTCGGCCACCTGTGCCTGACTGATCTCGGTTTCTTTCGGCACACCGTTCAACAGGTCCCGGCCACGGATTTGCATCGAGGCCCCGCGCCCGTCGTCGGGCATACGCGCCGTGCCGATCGAAGTCTTGATGCGCTCGGCGGTGGATTCACCCACCAGAAGGTTCTGTTGACGGCGCAGGTAGCTGATGATCGCCTCGTCCATGCGGTCACCACCCACACGGACCGAGCGAGCATAGACGATGTCACCCAGCGACAGAACGGCCACTTCGGTCGTCCCGCCGCCGATGTCGACCACCATGTTGCCGGTCGGGTCGGTGATCGGCATGCCCGCACCGATGGCCGCCGCGATGGGTTCGGCCACAAGGCCCGCGCGGCGCGCACCCGCCGAAAGGACCGATTGCCGAATGGCGCGTTTTTCCACCGGGGTCGCGCCGTGCGGCACGCAAACGATGATCTTGGGCTTCGAGAAGGTCGACCGCTTGTGTACCTTGCGGATGAAATGCTTGATCATCGCCTCGGCGGTGTCGAAATCGGCGATCACACCCTCGCGCATCGGGCGGATCGCCTCGATGCTGCCCGGTGTCCGGCCCAGCATCAGCTTGGCATCTTCGCCCACGGCCAGCACTTTCTTCACGCCGTCCTTGACGTGGTAGGCCACCACCGAAGGTTCTGACAGGATGACGCCGCGGCCCTTGACATAGACCAGCGTGTTCGCGGTCCCGAGGTCGATTGCCATGTCCGATGAGAACAGGCTGGGAATATTCTGAAAAAGCGGCATATGTGTCGGCGTCCTGTGATCCGAATAGGTATTGGGGCCGCGACTCGGGCAGAGGCGGGCCGCAGCCCTTATAGAGCGGGGCTAGGGCGGGTGAAAGGGGCACTTTTGACCGCTTGCGCCGACATGCGCGTCAATCCGCCAAAAAAAGGGAAATGGTGCTGCTGGGGAGGATTGAACTCCCGACCTCACCCTTACCAAGGGTGCGCTCTACCACTGAGCTACAGCAGCAACTCGTGGCGCGCTCCTTAGACCCTTCTTTACGAGGGCGCAAGGGTTATCTGGACGCTTTTTTGCACCTGCTGTAGGAAGGGGGTATGGAAAAAAAGACGCCCACCCAAAAGCCCGGCAAACGGGCCGATGACCGAGAAGACCGCCTCAAGGCGGCCTTGAAGGCCAATCTTGCAAGGCGTAAGGCGCAAACGCGTGCGCGCACGGCACCAGATGAGGCAAAACCGCCCGAGCAAAAGGACAAGTAACCGATGGATTCGATTATCGTGAAGGGCAATGGCCCATTGAATGGCCAGATCCCGATCGCGGGGGCGAAAAATGCCTGCCTCACGCTGATGCCCGCCACGCTTCTGAGCGATGAACCGCTGACGCTGACCAATGCGCCGCGCCTGTCGGACATCAAGACCATGTCGGCCCTGCTGCAATCACTGGGCTGCGAAGTGTCGCAATTGCAGGACGGTCAGGTTCTGGTGATGTCGAGCCACGCGCTCGACAACCACGTGGCCGACTATGACATCGTGCGCAAGATGCGCGCTTCGATCCTTGTCCTAGGGCCGATGTTGGCGCGGGATGGCCATGCCGTTGTTTCGCTGCCCGGCGGCTGCGCCATCGGGGCGCGGCCCGTTGACCTGCATCTCAAGGCGCTGGAGGCCATGGGTGCGGAGTTGGAACTGAAGGAAGGCTACGTGCACGCCAAGGCCCCCGGCGGGCTCAAGGGGGGCACGTTCGAATTTCCCGTTGTCTCTGTCGGGGCCACCGAGAACGCCCTGATGGCGGCGACGCTGGCGAAGGGCACGACCGTCCTCAAGAACGCGGCGCGCGAACCCGAGATCGTCGATCTGGCCGATTGCCTGCGTCGCATGGGGGCGCAGATCGAGGGTGACGGCACCGACACGATCACCATTCAGGGCGTTGACCGCCTTGGCGGGGCGACGCACCCGGTTGTCACCGACCGGATCGAACTGGGGACCTATATGCTGGCCCCGGCGATCTGCGGCGGCGAGGTGGAGTGCCTTGGCGGTCGAATCGACCTGCTGGGGGCCTTCTGCGAAAAACTGGACGAAGCGGGCATCGCAGTGACGGAAACCGAAAAGGGCCTCAAGGTTGCGCGCCGTAATGGCCGCGTTCGCGCCGTGGACGTCACGACCGAACCCTTCCCCGGATTCCCCACCGACCTTCAGGCCCAGATGATGGCCCTGATGTGTACCGCCGAAGGCACCAGCGTTCTGGAGGAAAAAATCTTTGAAAACAGGTTCATGCACGCGCCCGAGCTGATGCGCATGGGGGCCGAGATCGACGTGCAGGGCGGCACCGCTACGGTGACCGGGGTCGAGCGTCTCAAGGGCGCGCCCGTCATGGCCACTGACCTGCGCGCCAGTGTTTCACTGATCCTCGCGGGGCTTGCCGCCGAAGGGGAAACCATCGTCAACCGGGTCTACCATCTTGATCGTGGCTATGAACGGGTCGAAGAGAAACTGGGCAATGTCGGCGCCCATATCGAAAGGGTTTCAGGACAGTGAGCGAAGACGCCAAATTCGAAGACGGGGCCGAGGCCCCGCTGAACCTCGGGGCCATGGACCCCGAGGATTTGCAGGTTGTTTCGTCGCTGGCCCAGGACGCGATTTTCCCCATCACCGAGATGACGTGGCGCGCCGCCGAGCGGCGCTTTGCCATTCTGATCAATCGCTTCCGCTGGGAGGATCAGGGCCGTGATCGCCACGCGCCGGAACGTGTGCAATCCCTTCTGGTGATCGACAACGTGCTGCGCGTGGCCAGTCAGGGTATCGACCGCAATGATCGCGATACCGTGCTGTCGCTGCTATCCGTCACCTTTGAACCGGGCGAGGAAGGCAGCGGTCACCTGATCCTGACGCTGGCGGGCGACGGGGCCATCAGGCTTGAGATCGAGGCACTGGATGTCACCCTCAAGGATGTCACACGCCCCTATCGCGCGCCGTCGGGCAAGGTGCCGGATCACTCCTGAATGGATTCAAGATACAGCGCGAGTGAAAGAACACGCCCGCGCACCAGGGTTTCGGCGCCGTAGGGCCCGGCGTTCTCGACATCCGCCTGAAACCGCTTGCCCCAGACCGGCATCGGATACCCATGCCCCTTGATCCCGGGCCGACCGTCGATTGTGTGGATCACCCTCAGCATGGGAAAAATCCCGTCATTCTGGGCGCTTAGGTTGGTCAGCGGCGGCACCGGAACGGTCATCAACTCGGCCAGCGGGCCGTTGCCATCTGCGGATTCACCGTGGCATGTCGCGCAACTGTTCATGTATTCCGCTTGGCCCATTTCATCAGCGGCCGCAGGCATCAGGCCCAAGGCAAGAAGGATGGCGGCAGAGGATATGGTCGTCAGTTTGCTCATGGCGGATTTCCTTGTGTTTTTTCGGGCCTCGCTGGCCCTCTTGCATCCTGAGAAAAGATCACGAGGCCTGCGTTGACGGGCGTCAACGGCCCCTGCGTGCTTGAGGCTTCGGGCGCATCGGTCTAAGGGAGGCACAGCAACCAACGGAGGCCCTGCCATGCCGGTTTTTCTTGACGCCAGTGCCGATGATTTCGAGGCACAGTTCACCGCCCTGCTGAGCGCCAAGCGCGAGGATTCGCCGGATGTGGACGATACCGTGGCCGCGATCATCAAGGACGTGCGCGAACGGGGCGATGCGGCCCTGATCGAGCTGACCGCCAAGTTCGACCGGCTGGAATTGACGCCTGAAACGCTGCGATTTTCCACCAGTGAAATCAATGAGTTGGTCGCACAAGTCCCGACCCATGACCGTGAGGCGCTGGAGCTGGCGGCCGAACGTATCCGGGCCTATCACGAACGCCAGAAACCTGCCGACGAAAGCTGGACCGACGAGAGCGGGGCCACCTTGGGCTGGCGCTGGACGCCGGTGTCGGCGGCGGGGTTGTATGTGCCGGGGGGCTTGGCCTCTTATCCCTCATCGGTGCTGATGAACGCCATTCCGGCCAAGGTGGCGGGCGTCGAACGCCTTGCCATCGTGGTGCCCACACCGGACGGGCAGGCCAACCCCCTGGTCCTGCTGGCGGCGCAGATCGCGGGGGTGGACGAGATCTATCGTATTGGCGGGGCACAGGCCGTCGCGGCCTTGGCCTATGGCACGCAAAGCATTGATCCCGTTGATAAAATCACCGGCCCGGGAAATGCCTTCGTGGCTGCGGCCAAGCGCCGGGTGTTCGGCAAGGTGGGCATCGACATGATCGCGGGGCCTTCGGAAATCCTTGTCATCGCCGACCGCGACAACAACCCCGAATGGCTGGCGCTGGACATGCTGAGCCAAGCCGAACACGACGAAAGCGCGCAGGCCATCCTGATCACCGATGACCCGGCCATGGCCAAGGCCGTGGAAGCGGCGGTGGAGCGCAACCTCACGAGCCTTGAGCGCCGCGAGATCGCCGGTGCAAGCTGGCGCGATTTCGGGGCAGTCATTATCGTACAAGACCTTGATAAAGCGGCGGAATTATCAAACCGGATCGCGCCGGAACACCTTGAGCTTTGCGTGGCTGATGCCGAAGGTCTGAGTGAAAAGATCACCCACGCCGGGGCCATTTTCCTTGGCGCATGGACGCCCGAAGCGATTGGCGATTACGTGGGCGGGCCGAACCACGTGCTGCCCACGGCGCGCTCGGCGCGGTTCTCATCGGGCCTGTCGGTGATGGACTTCGTGAAGCGCACCACGCTGGCCCGCATGACCCCGGAATCCCTGCGCGCCATCGGCCCCGCTGCCGAAACCCTCGCCATTTCCGAGAGCCTGGAAGCCCACGGATTGAGCGTGCGGGCGCGGTTGAATCACCTCAACGAGGGGTGAGCCCTGCGAATCGGAGCTAACCCCTTGGGTTAACGGCAAAAACCACCTTCTGCACCGCGTCGGCAAGACGTCGGTATCGCGTCGGTATTTTTTGCCGACACCCCCGAAATTAACAGGGCGCGCGGTGAGAAATGTACGAAACGTACGTGCGTTTCGTACGTAACCCGGCACCGACAAGCCACGATCTCGAAGCCTCACGCGAATAAACACATTCGTGATTTGAAACGTGATGTCGCCCCATGTTGGATGCCCGCGAAAACCGGGTAGGAAACCATGGAGCAGAACATGAAAACACTTATGACCCGACGCGCGGTGATCGGGCTTGGCGCGGCGATGCTGGCCGCCCCCGCCGTACAGGCCGCCCCCGGGCAGGGCGTTCGCAGGAATATTTCCAGCTTTGCCACGATGGATTGGCGCGATCACTTCGACGATCTGAAACACGGTGCAATCGTCGCCGATACGAAATCGCGCGCGCTGCATTTCTGGTCGGAAGATGAAAGCCTGTACAGGCTGTTTCCAACCTCGGTCCCACGCAGTCCGGAACTGACGAAACTGGGCTATACGCGCATTATCAAGAAAGTGGCCGGGCCCAGCTGGACGCCCACGCCCTCCATGCGGGAGCGCGACCCAAGCCTGCCGGTCACGATTCCGCCGGGGCCAGAGAACCCCATGGGGACGCATGCATTGCACCTGTCGTGGCAGTACTACCGTATTCACGGCACGCATGACACGCGCAAGATCGGGCGCAGATCATCCGATGGCTGCATCGGCCTTTACAACGAAAAAATCGCCGAGCTTTTCGACCTGACGGAGGTCGGCACCCAGGTTCGGCTGATCTGACGATTGAAGCTTCGCAGGCCGCACAGGACGGAATCTCGTTGTGTGGCCTGCCCCGCGATGCGGCGCCGCATCCCGCAAGCCACAACGCCGCAAAATCCCCATGCCCCGTCGCGGCCCTGCATTGCCCAATGGGCAACCCTGCGCTAGGGAACCTGCGAACGACCGCCGTGAGGGGATGACCCATGTCCTATATCAGTCACATCGAGTTGGATGACGCCAACCTGCCGCCGCCCACGCCCGAGATCGAGCAGGAGCGCAAGGTGGCGATGTTCGACCTGATCGAGGAAAACTCCTTTGCGCTGCCCGAACGCGAGGGGCGCGAGGTGCCCAAGGGGCCTTATCGCGTGGCGCTGTCCATTCGCGAAAAGCGGCTGGTCTTCGATATCCGCACCGAAACCGATGACCCGGCGGCGGAATTTCACCTGTCGCTGTCCCCCTTCCGGCAGGTGGTCAAGGATTACTGGGCGATCTGCGAAAGCTATTTCGATGCGGTCAAGAACATGCCGCCCAGCCAGATCGAAACCATCGACATGGCCCGCCGCGGCATCCACAACGAGGGTGCGCGCATCCTTGAAGAACGGCTTGAAGGCAAGGCCAGCGTCGATAGCGACACGGCCCGGCGCCTGTTTACCCTGATCTGCGTTTTGCATTTCGGGGGGTGAGGCGGGATGGTGCAGGAGCTTCCCCAATCGGTGCTCTTTTGCTGCGACCACAATGCCGTGCGCTCGCCCATGGCCGAGGGCATCATGAAAAAGCTTTATGGCACCGATACTTATGTGCAATCCGCCGGTGTCAAAAGCGATCTGGAGATCGACGGGTTTTCCATCGCCGTCTGCGACGAGATCGGCGTGGAACTGGCCCGGCACCGCACCCGCAGCTTCGACGAGATGGAGCAATGGGGCGATGACCTGTCGTCTTTCGACCTGATCGTGGCGCTGAGCCCCGCAAGCCAGCGCCGGGCGCTGGAACTGACGCGGGTGTTCCACCTTGAGGTGGTCTATTGGCCGATCATGGACCCGACCGGATTGGGCGAAACGCGCGAGGCCAAGCTGGAGGCTTATCGCCAGACCCGTGATCAGATCATCTCACACCTCACCGAGCGTTGGGGCGACCCAAGGAGCGAACCATGAGCAAATCCACGATCCAAGCCTATTTCGACGCCTTCAACCGGGGCGATGTGGCCGCCATGCTGGCCTGCCTGTCCGATGACGTGGCGCATCACGTCAACGAAGGCGCGGTGCGCACCGGCAAGGATGCCTTCCGTGCCTTTTGCGAGCATATGAACCGCTGTTACCGCGAGACCCTGACCGATATGGTGGTGTTCGAGGCCGAGGGCGGCACCCGTGGGGCGGCGGAATATGTGGTGAACGGCACCTATCTGGAAACCGACGAGGGGCTGCCCGAGGCCGATGGCCAGACCTATCGCTTGCCTGCCGGGTCGTTTTTCTCGCTCAAGGATGGGCTGATCACCCGGGTTGTGACCTATTACAACCTTGCCGACTGGATGCGACAGGTTTCCAAATGATCCGGGTGGAGCGGCTGACGGGCACGGCGCTGACCGCGGCGCTGGGCGATGTGGCGCGCCTGCGGATCGAGGTGTTCCGGGCGTGGCCCTACCTCTATGATGGCGATGCCGCCTATGAGGAGTCCTACCTGCAAACCTACCGCGACAGTGCGGATGCGATCCTTGTCGGGGCCTTTGACGGCGATCGGCTGGTCGGTGCCTCGACCGGCACGCCGATGCAGGACCACGCCGAGGATTTCGCGGCGGCCTTCGCCGGTCAGGATATACCGCTGAGTGACATCTTCTACTGCGCCGAAAGCGTACTCTTGCCACAGTACCGTGGCCAAGGCATCGGTCACGCGTTCTTCAATGCGCGCGAGGATCACGCCCGCGCCCTTGGCCATGGCCATGCGGCCTTCTGTGGGGTGCAGCGGCCCAAGGATCACCCGTTACGGCCAAGCGATTACAAACCGCTTGACGCCTTCTGGCGCAAACGTGGCTATGCGCCGGTCGAGGGTGCGGTGGCACGGTTTTCATGGAAAGACATCGACCAAGAGGCCGAGACCGACCACCCCCTGCAATTCTGGATGCGCCGTCTGTGAACGTAACGCGCAGGAATGCGCGGACGGTTGCCGCATAGGCCAGTTGATGGAAGGGAACCGGGGGGGGTGGGCCAATGCAGGGATTCGCCTGCGTGGCCTGGATGATCGGCGCTGATCCCCGTGCTTTGTCGTGCAAAGGCCGGGAAAGGGCGCAATCGGGACAGGTGCCGCGCCGCGCTGCGCCGACCATATCCCGAACACCCCAAGGGAGCGCGAAAAATGCACAGCAACCCATTCAGCGACGCCGAATTGGACCGCCGCCTTGCCGCGACGCGCAGGGCCATGGCGGCGCGCGGGCTGGACATCGCCCTTTTGTCCGCGCCCGAGAATATCTTTTACCTGATCGGGTTGGATCACTGGGGGTATTTCGCGCCGCATGTCCTGATCGTGCCGGCGGAGGGGGACATGATCCTGATCACCCGGCAGATGGAGCAGGTGGCCATTCGCAACATGGTGCGCAACGCCGATTTCGTGGGCCATAGCGATTCCGAGTCTGCCGCTGATGTGCTCTTGCGTCATATGGCGGGCAAGGCGGCTGGGAAGGTCGTGGGGCTTGAGGAGATGTCCTCGGGGCTGGCCTATGGCATGGGCGTGCAGATCAAGGCGGGGCTTGGAGCGGCCGCGTGGCAGGACATCACCGGCATGGTGGATCATCTGCGGCTTGTGAAGTCGCCCGAGGAACAGGGCTTCATGCGGCGCGCGGCCAAGGCCGCCGACGCAGGCACGCAGGCGGCGATTGCCGCCGTGCACGACGGCGCGGCGGAGGCCGATGTGGCTGCCGAATGCCTGGCCGCCATGACCCGCGCGGGCGGCACCCCGCCGGGGTTCGGCCCTTTCCTGCGCCCCGCCGCGCGCATGGCCGAGGAACACACGAGCTGGGGCGAGGGGACACACCGCGAGGCGGTATTTCTTGAGATCGCGGGCTGCGTGGCGCGGTACAACGCGCCGATGGGGCGGCTGGTGAATATCGGCGGGATTTCCGACGAAGACGCCGAGATGGCCGAGCTTGCGCAACGCGCCTTTGCCGCCACGCTGGAGGCGCTGAAGCCGGGGGTCTTGGCGAGGGACGTTTACAACGGCTGGCAGGCGGTGGTGGATGCCGCCGGTATGCCCGAATACCGCCGCCATCACTGCGGTTACCTGGTGGGGATCGGCTTTCCGCCGTCGTGGACGGGCGGGCCACGGGTGACGGGGTTGCGGCATGACTCGGATCTGGTGATGCAGGAGGGGATGACCTTCCACCTCATGTCGTGGTTCACGGAAACCGGACGCGGCAATTTCTTTGTGTCCAACACCGTTCTTCTGGGCCCGGACGGGGCCGAGTGCCTGACCACCACACCGCCGGGGCCGCATATCGCCTAGGGTTTGCGGCGAGCGGCGCAAATCGGACACACCCCTGCGCGGCTGACATCTGACAACTGGTCAGATACCCGCCGGGGTGGTATTCGGGCCAATGCCGGGGGGCGATGAATTTGGAATGGAACGCAAATGACGCGCCTTTTTGCCGCCGTGTTGGCCACGGCCCTTGCCTTGACTGGTCTTGCCTCTTCATCCGCACAAGCCGAAAGCGGGCGACAGTACCTTGGGCATGGTCGCCTGATCACCAATGATGTGATCGGTGACGGCTTTGACCGGTGGCGCACCGGCTCTATCGCGCTCAGCTATCTTTGGGGCCCCGAGTGGCAGGGGCAGCGCCCGGATGCCTTCGGCCGGATGCTGGAGCTGCGCTTCAACGCCGAGATCATGGGGCCGGAAAACCTTGTGGCCCCGGCCGCCGGCGACCGCCCGTATACACAGGCCCTCACCATGGGGGTGCACAGTCATTTCATGGCTGGTGCCGCCGAGGTGGCGCTGGGCGCCGATGTCACCGTGACAGGACCGCAATTGGGCTTCGATGATGTGCAGGAGACGCTGCACGACGTCATGGGCGGGCGCGATCCCTCGCCCGTCACCACGGCGGGGCAGATCGGCAACGATGCCCACGCAACCGCGGTGATGGAGATGGGCCGCACCTATCGGGTGGGGTCGGGCACCGGCCTGCGCCCCTTCGTCGAGGCATGGCTTGGCGCGGAATCCATGGTCCGGGCCGGGGCCGACGTGATGTTCGGCGGTCTGGGGCAGGGCGGCCTGATGCTGCGCGAGCCGGTGACCGGGCAGCTTTACAAGGCCATCGACGATCGGACCCATGGCCTCAGCTTCGTGCTGGGCGGCGATGTGGCCTATGTGGACGATAGCGCGTTCCTCCCGTCATCGCGTGGCTACCGCCTGACCGATACGCGCAACCGCCTGCGTGCTGGCGTGCATTGGGAAAGCGCCAAGGGCACTAAGCTGTTCTACGGGGTCACGTGGCTGGACAAGGAATTCAAGGCGCAGCGCGAGGCCCAGGTTGTGGGTTCTGTGCGTCTCGATCTGAAATTCTGACCAAAACCGAATCGTGGGGGCTTCCCAGAGTGATTCGGTTTTGTTAACGTCCCGTTAATAAAAAAATAAATAGGCAGGCATACAGGCAATGAAGACGGGCTTTCGTGGCGCGTTTGTCATCTCCTGGTCGCAGACGGAAGTGGACGGACTCGACTCCGCACCGATCCAATCCCTTAGTGTCGGGGCCGCTTGGTCTTGGCGGGGTGACGCGGTGCGCGTGGATGGACCCAACGAGGTCCTGCGACTGGAACAGGCAGACGACGGAACAAACTGCCGCAAACGGGCGGCACGACTGGTGCGGCGCCTTGTGGGTGCGGCACGGACCAACACAAGCGACATTGACAGCGTCAAGGTGAACGATCCCCTGATGGACAGCGGGTTCGTTGTCACCGATGGGGCGCGCAGCTTTACCGTGACCTTGATCGAAGTGGGCGGCGGCACGCCGCCCCTCTTGCTGTTTGTCGATGAAATCCCCCCGCGCAATACGGAAATGTGGGTGGTGCACCAATCGCTGGAAGGGTTGCGGCACCCCTCGACCGGGCCGGAAACCGGCGGGGTGATCTGTTTCACCCCCGGCACGCGCATCCATACCCCCGATGGCCCGCGCCTGGTGCAAGACCTGCGCGAAGGCGACATGGTGCAGACCAAGGACAACGGCGCCGAGGAAATCCAATGGATCGGCCAGCGCCGTATGACTGGCGCCCGGCTTTTCGCCATGCCCTACCTGCGGCCCATCCGCATCAAGGCAGGCGCGTTTGGCGGCGACCGCCCGGATGAGGAGCTGCTGGTCTCGCCCAGCCACCGGATGCTTCTGGAAGGCGACGAGGCGCGCGCGCTGTTCAACACCCCCGAGGTTCTGGTCACGGCCCGCGATCTGGTGAACCAGTCCACGGTCACCGTGGACGCGGCCCTGCGCGAGGTGACCTATATCCACCTCATGCTGCCGCGCCATCAGGTGCTTTGGGCCAATGGCGTGGAGACCGAAAGTTTCCACCCCGCCAGCACGGCCTTGTCCACACTGGCCGACGAGGACCGCGCAAGGCTTCTGGCGCTCAACCCGCACCTCGAAAGCGAGCCGCACACCTACGGCAGTTTCGCGCGCCGCAGCCTGAACAGCTCCGAGGCGGCGATCCTGCTGCACGAGGCGGCCTGAGACAGCTGCATTTGCGTGGTTGACTCTGCATCTGACGCGCGTATAAGCGCGGCTTCATTGGTGTTGGTGGCCCCCGCAAGGGGAACCCTGTCAGGCGCCGGGAAACCGGGTAAGACCAGAGGACAACGCCCTTTAGCAACGGCACGAGGCTGACCGCCTGACTGCCCCACGGTTTGAGCTGAGACGCGATTTCAGCCCGAAAAGTGGGAACCGGTTATCGGATCAAGCTGAAATGCCACCATAAAGGAGATCAGCCGTGACCAAACGCACGTCTGCCAAGTACAAAATCGACCGCCGGATGGGCGAAAACATCTGGGGTCGTCCGAAATCCCCCGTCAACCGCCGTGAATACGGCCCCGGCCAGCACGGTCAGCGCCGCAAGGGCAAGATGTCCGACTTCGGCCTGCAACTGCGCGCCAAGCAGAAGCTGAAAGGCTACTACGGCGACCTGACGGAAAAACAGTTCCGCCGCATCTTCTCGGAGGCCGAGCGCCTGCGCGGCGACACCGGTGAGATTCTCATCGGTCTGCTGGAGCGCCGTCTGGACGCGGTCGTTTACCGCGCCAAGTTCGTGGCCACCATCTTTGCCGCACGTCAGTTCGTGAACCACGGCCACGTCCGTGTGAACGGCAAGAAGGTCAACATCCCCTCCTACCGCGTGAAAGAAGGGGACGTCATCGAGGTCCGCGACCGTTCCAAGCAGATGACCGCGCTTCTCGAAGCCACCCAACTGCCCGAACGTGACGTTCCCGATTACATCGAGGCCGACCATTCCAAGATGACCGCAACCTTCGTCCGCACCCCGGGCCTGGGCGATGTGCCCTATCCCGTGCAGATGGAACCGAACCTCGTCATCGAATTCTACGCGCAGAACTAAGACCTCTGCGCCACAGGATCCAAGGCCGCGACGGGGAAACCCGCCGCGGCTTTTTCTTTTTGTGTTTGGGATGTAGTGTAAACGACGTTGTAACTTATGGATTTTGTGGCACGTCTGGCCAGTGCTTCGGTTAAGGGATATTTTGCAGAATGAGCGGTGTTTCAATCGACGTTTTTTCGCACGGCGAACTCAACACCATTCTGGATGCCGATGAACACGTGATCTGGACAGGGCGGCCCGAATATGGACGCCGGTTCTTTCAGCCTATCGGAGCCGAGCGAACTCGCCTTATCTCGATGATATTCGGTGCCTTGGCGATGTGGAGTACCTTGCCTTTCATCCCGGATAACGCGTCATTTGGGCGATTTGATGCCATATGGGTGTACAGCGCTGCGTCGCTTGCTTTCTTATGTACCGCGATGTGGTCGGCCCATGAAAGGCAAACGGTCCTCTGCACTTTGCTCTATTTTGTAACCAACAAACGTTCCATTGTTTGCCGCCGCGGGCGCAACTGGCACGCTGGAACCCGGCTTTATGTGGTGTCGAACGCGCATTCCGCGACCTATCCGTACGAGATTTTTGCGACCCGTCCCCACCCATCCCTGAGAGTCGGGACGTTATTGGATCAACAAGAGCTTAATCCATTTGGATTTGGGCTCTCCCATTCCGGCCAACCGGTTCATTGGGGGGCGCTCACTGTGCCAGTCGCTTTCGAGCAAGTTCCGAATGCCGCTGAGCTACTTGCGATGATTAACTCCAACCTGGGCTACGATTGAACAGGGCATCGCCCCACCCAATGGATGCAGCAAGGCGACACATTATCAGGCGTACGTTTTTGGTTCTGGTCAAGGCCAAGGGGCAAAGCTAGAACCGCGCCAAGGGAGATGTCCACATGACCAAGATCACACCCCAGCCGGGGATCATGGATATTGAGCTTTACCAGGGCGGGGCCAGCCACGTGGCGGGTGTTTCGAACGTGGTCAAGCTCAGCTCGAACGAAAACCCCTTCGGTCCCAGCGAGGCCGCGAAAGAGGCGTTCCGCAAGGCGGCCTATGACCTGCACCGCTATCCCTCGACCGATCACCGCGCCCTGCGCGAGGCGATTGGCGAGGTGCACGGGGTCGATCCGGCGCGCGTGGTCTGTGGCGTGGGCAGCGATGAGATCATCGCCTTTCTCTGCCAAGCCTACGCCGGGCCGGGCGACGAGGTGATCCACACCGAACACGGCTTTGCCATGTACAAGATCAGCGCCATGGCCAATGGCGCAACCCCCGTCGAGGTGCCCGAGCGTGAGCGCGTGACCGATGTGGACGCGATCCTTGCCGCCTGTACCGAGAACACCAAGCTGGTGTTCATCGCCAACCCCAACAACCCTACCGGCACCATGATCGGTGACGGCGAGGTCGCCCGGCTGGCCGAAAACCTGCCCGATCACGTGCTTTTGGTGCTGGACGGGGCCTATGCCGAGTACGTCGAAGGCTACGACGGCGGCGCGGGCCTTGTGGACAGCCGCGAAAACGTGGTGATGACCCGCACCTTTTCCAAGCTTTACGGGCTGGGCGGGTTGCGCGTCGGCTGGGGCTATGGCCCGCAGCATGTGGTCGATGTCCTGAACCGGATGCGCGGCCCTTTCAACCTCAGCCAAGCCGCCCTTGTCACCGCCGAAGCGGCAGTGCGCGACGAGGCGTGGGCCACCAAGTGCCGCGAGGACAACACCCGCCTGCGCGCATGGCTGGCCGAGGCCCTGGCCGAACATGGCGTGCCCTCCGACACCTCGACCGCAAACTTCATCCTCGCCCGCTTTGCCAGCCGCGCCGAGGCCGAAGGCTGTGACGCGCACCTTAAATCCGAGGGCCTGATCGTGCGGCCGGTGGCGGGCTACAACCTGCCGCATTGCCTGCGGATCACCGTCGGGGACGAGGCAAGCTGCCGCCGGGTGGCCCATGCGGTGGGCCAGTTCATGGGGAACGGGGCATGAGTGCCGCGCCGATCTACGACCGCGTGGCGCTGATCGGTCTGGGCCTGATCGCCTCGTCGATGTTCTGGGCGATGAAACGCCACGGTCTGGCCGGCGAAGTCACCGGCTTCGCCCGCTCCGAGGCCACCCGCGCCACCGCGCGCGAGATCGGCCTGTGCGACCGCGTCTGCGACAGCGCAGCCGAGGCCGTGGAGGGGGCGGACCTCGTCGTGCTTTGCGTGCCCGTGGGCGCCATGGGCGCCGTCGCCGCCGAAATCGCCCCGGCCCTGAAACCCGGCGCCACGGTGTCCGACGTGGGCTCGGTCAAGAAAGCGGTGATCGAATCCGTCGGCCCGCATCTGCCCGAAGGCGTGCATTTCGTCCCCGCCCACCCGCTGGCAGGCACCGAACATTCCGGCCCCACCTCGGGCTTTGCCGAGCTTTTCGAAAACCGCTGGTCCCTGATCGTCCCGGTCGAGGGCAGCGACCGCGAGGCCGTGGCCCGTGTCGAGGCGCTTTGGCAGGGCATGGGCGCGCTCACCGATGAGATGGATGCCGAACACCACGATCTGGTCCTCGCCGTCACCTCCCACGCGCCGCACCTCATCGCCTACACCATGGTCGGCGTGGCCGATGACCTGCGCCGCGTGACCGATAGCGAGGTCATCAAGTACTCCGCCGCCGGGTTCCGCGACTTCACCCGCATCGCCGCCAGCGACCCGACCATGTGGCGCGACGTTTTCCTCACCAACAAGGAGGCGACGCTGGAAGTGCTCGGTCGCTTCACCGAGGAACTCTTCGCCCTGCAACGCGCCATTCGCACGGGTGACGGCGACCACCTGTTCGATTACTTTACCCGCACACGTGCCATCCGGCGCGGTATCATCGAGGCGGGGCAAGATACCGATGCCCCTGATTTCGGACGTGTGAAAAAGGGTTGATCCATGCGTGTTGCTTTGCTTATCCCATTGATTTTAATGGGGTGTTCCCTTGTCGGGGGGCGTTCCAACGACCCCGTCGTTTCCTCCAAAGGCTCGGTCTGCGGTGACCCGTCGATCAAGGGCGTCGTGGTCGGCCCGGTTCCCGGGAACGGCGCCTGCGGCATCGACGCGGCGGTGCGCGTGACCTCGGTGGGCGGGATCACGCTCAGCCAATCTTCGCTGATGAACTGCCGCACCGCGCGCACCCTCAAGGGCTGGGTCGATAGCGGCCTGACACCCGCCGTCGGCAAGATGGGTGGCGGCGCCACTGGCCTCAAGGTCGCGGCGCATTATGCCTGCCGCACCCGCAATAGCCGCCGCGGTGCCCGCCTGTCGGAACACGCCAAGGGCAACGCCATCGACATCGCCGCAATCCAGTTGCGCGACGGGAATGACATCACCGTGCTCAACGACTGGAACAAGGGCCACAAGGGCCGCGTTTTGCGCCAGTTGCACAAAAGCGCCTGCGGCCCCTTCGGCACGGTGCTCGGCCCGAACTCGGACCGCCACCATCAGGATCACTTCCATTTCGACACGGCAGAGTACCGAAGCGGCTCCTACTGCCGGTAAGTCGGCGGTGCGCCATCAATGCGCACCATACGGCATCCGCCCACCCGGGGTTTCATCTTTCCAAAAATACTCTGGGGGAGGCGCCCGCAGGGCGTCGGGGGCAAGGCCCCCAATCCACTTACCTCAACCGAATAACCGGCGACGGCCCGATCGGCACCGGCCCCAGCATCACCCGCCCCGAGCGGAACCCAAGCGGAATATCCAGTGTCTTTGGGTTTCCCGCCATCTGCGACAGAAGGGAAAGCCCGTCTTCCAGCGTCCCGGCGAACCCCTCCGGGATCGCCCCCGCCGTCACCGCCAGTTCCAGGATCTCGCGCCAATTGCGGGCCTTGACCGTGATCTCGCCGGTGGGCACGCCGCGCGCATCCACCGTCACCTCGCCCGCCGCCTGAAGCTCCAACCGCCCCCAGCGGGCCTGCGCCAGCTTGACGTTGATTCGCCGGGGCTGTGGCCGGGCCTCCTCGATCGCGCCGCGATCCCACGGCTTGTCGAACTCCACCACCATATCGGCCTGCAAGGCTTCCAGCGCCTCGGGCAGGCTGCCGCGCGGGTCAAGCTGCGCGCGCACCGGCACCGAGGGCGCGACACCGTCGGCCCGCAGGCCAAACCGATACGTCGGGTCGGTACGGACGGGCACCGTCTCAACGGCAAGGCTCAGCGCTTCGATGCGTGTCGGCTCGTCCCGGCCTGCGGGGGTCACCTCCAGCGCCTCCGCTGTCAGCGTGCTGCGCTTCAGGGGCAGGCGGGTGCTTGCACCCACCACCACGCTGGCCCGCATGTCACGGCTCTTCACTTCGTATTTCTCAACCGGAGTGGCGATCAACTGCTGGTCCGGCCAGACGGCGATCACATGGCCGGGGTTGTAGCTCAGCGCATTGATCTGGAACCGCGGCGCTTCCCATGCCAGCCCGGTGTCCGGATCGGCCAGCGCCAGATTCTCGATCACCGTATCGAACCGGCTGGGAAAGCCTTGAACGGTCAGGTCGCTGTATTCGGCCATCCAGCCCTCGGTGCGCCGCTCCCCGAACCACGCGGCAAAGCCCGATTGCACGCCGCTTGATCCGATATACCAATATCCCGACCAAAGCGCGACAACCGCGATCAGAAGTGCCAGCAACAAACGCATGGGCCATGGCCCCCTTTTCTGCTCTCTCGGGATGGTGTTTAAGGCCTGTGTGGCAAGAGGAACAGCAAAATGACGATGTGGGTTTTCGGCTATGGGTCTTTGGTGTGGAATCCCGGGTTCAACGTGGCCGAACGGGTGATCGCCACGCTGCCCGATTATCACCGCAGTTTCTGTATGCGGTCGATCCATCATCGCGGCACCGAAGAAGCTCCGGGCCTCGTTCTGGCGCTGGATGCGATGGAGGGCGCGCGCTGTCATGGCGTGGCGCTTTCGGTGGCGGCGGGCGAGGAAGACCAGACACTGGCCTACCTGCGTGAACGAGAACTGGTTTCGGCGGCCTATCTGGAGCGTCTGTTGGAGCTTGAATTGGCCGATGGCCGGGTGGTCGAGGCGGTGACCTACGTGATCGACCCCGACCATGTGCAATATTGCGGCGGCCTGGACCTCGAGGAGCAGGCCCGCATCATTGCAAGCGCCGTGGGCGGGCGCGGCCCGAATACCGAATATCTTTACAATACCGCCGCCCATCTGCACGAGCTGGGTATTCGCGATGCCGAACTGGACTGGCTAGCCGAGCGCGTCCGGCATTTATGCGCATAAAACCTTGGCTTAGGGGGTTTTGACGCGTAGGGTTGACGCAACAAGAACCACCGCCGGGAGCCGTGCCAATGGCGCAGCCGGACCGTGAGGTCGAGCCAAAGTTTTCACATCCCCTTCGCCAGATCACGCTGATGCTGATCGTGTTGGGGCTGACGTGTTTCGGGGCTTTCCTGGCCCTGCCGCGCGTCTTGCCCGTCTTTCAGGCCAACCCCTATCTCAACGGGTTTATCCTGTTTGTCTTTCTGATCGGCGTGGTCGCCTGTTTCTGGCAGGTCTTTCAACTGATCGGTTCGGTCCGCTGGATCGAAGGCTTCGCCGCCGAAACGCCGGGCCATGAAATGACGAAGGCGCCACAGCTTCTGGCGCCGCTTGCCTCGCTTCTGCGGCAACGCGGCAAGAAGCGGATGCAGATCGCCCAGACCTCGGCACGTTCGATCCTCGATTCCGTCGCGCAACGTATCGACGAGGCGCGCGAAATCACCCGCTATATCGTCAACATGCTGATTTTCCTCGGGCTGTTGGGCACCTTCTATGGTCTGGCCACGACGGTTCCGGCGGTCGTCGACACCATCCGCAGCCTTGCACCGCAAGACGGCGAAGGCGGGGTTGAGGTGTTCAACCGCCTGATGACCGGGCTCGAGGCGCAGTTGGGCGGCATGGGCGTGGCCTTCGCCTCCTCGCTTCTGGGGCTGGCCGGCTCGCTTGTCGTGGGGTTGTTGGAGCTCTTCGCGGGCCACGGCCAAAACCGCTTCTACCGCGAGCTTGAGGAGTGGATGTCCACCATCACCCGCGTCGGCTTTGCCGGAAGCGACAGCGAGGCCACGGGCGAGGCCGCGGCTGTTGCCCCGGTTATCGATTACATGGCCGAGCAGATGGAAAGCCTGCAAATGATGCTGACCCAATCGGATGTCAGCCGCTCCATGGTCGATGAAAAACTTGGCGTGCTGGCCGACTCCGTCGAACGCCTGACCCACCGGATGAGCGATACCAACCCCGTGAACACCGCCCTGACCCGCGTGGCCGAGGGGCAGGAACGCCTGATCGAACTGATGGAACGTCAGGGCGAGCACACGGGCGAGGCGGGGCTGGATGCCGAAAGCCGGATGCGCCTGCGCTCCATCGACGTGCAGATGTTGCGCATCCTCGAAGAGATCAGCGCCGGACGGCAGGAAACCATGACCGAGCTGCGCACCGATCTGGCGGCGCTCTCCACCGCGATCCGCTCCCTGCCGCGCAGCAGCGGCCCGCAACGCGCCCGCGGCACCGGGCAAGCACCGCGGCCAACGCCCCCAACGCAGGAGGGCTGATCCATGGCCCTGTCGCGGCGCACAGGCACACGGTTTCAGGCCTCCATCTGGCCGGGGTTCGTCGACGCGATGACCGGCCTTCTTCTGGTGCTGATGTTTGTGCTAACGATCTTCATGGTCGTGCAATTCGTCCTGCGTGAAACCATCACCGGGCAGGCCAGCAAACTGGATGAGCTTTCCTCCGAAGTGGCCGCACTGGCGCAGGCCCTCGGGCTTGAGCAGGACCGCAACGCCACCCTCACAGAACGGGTAGGGGAGCTGACCAGCACATTGGGCGATGCCCGCGCCCGCGAAGAACAGCAGGCCACCCTGATCGCGCAGTTGCAAAGCCAGACCGCCGAACAGGCCGAGGCCCTCACCGCCGCCCGATCCCGCATCGCCAGCTTCGAGGAACAGGTCGCGGGCCTTCTGGCCGAACGTGACACGGCACTGGGGCAGGTGGCCGACCTGGAAGGTGAACGCGACGCGCTCTTGTCCGAGCAGGAGGCGCTTGAACTGACGCTGGCCTCCCTGCGCGAGGAGGTGGACGCCCAATCCGAGGCCGCCCGCCTTGCCGCCGCCCGCCGCGAAGCGCTTGAGGCGCTTGTGGCCGACTTGCGGCAATCCTCGGAAGAGGCGCAGGCGCAAATGGCCAGCCAAATCGAAACCCTCGAAACCGACCTTTCGGAAGCCGAAAAGGCCCGTCTGGCCGAAGCCGCCGCGGCCGAGGCCCTGCGCGAAAAGCTGCAAGACGCCGACGCCGAACTCACCGCCATGACGCTGGCGCTGGAAGAACAACGCAAGCGCGCCGAGGAAACGCTGACCCTTCTGGCCGCCGCCCGCGACGCGCAGAAGGATCTCGATATCCGCCTCGCCGCCGCCCTGCTGGACCAAGAGGAAACCGAGACAAGCCTTGCCGACCGCGACGCCCGCATCGCCGCTTTGGAGGAAGAGCTGCGCCAAGCCGAAACCGGCGCAAGCGAGGCCAATGCCGATCTGGCCGCCCTCCGCGCCGAGTTGAAGGCCACCAAGGCGCGCCTTGCCGAAGTTGTCGCGCAAAGCACCATCGCCGAAACCCAGGCCCTTGAGGCCGAAGAGGTGCGCGCCCAACTGGCACGCGCCCTTGCCGCGAAAGAAGCTGCCGAAGCCGATGCCGCCGAAACCCTGACCGAGGCCGAGGAACGCGCCGCCCTTCTGGCCCAAGCCCGCGCCGAACTGGCCGAGCAAGAGGAACTCGCCAGCGAGGCCCAGAAACAGCAGGCCCTCCTGAATCGGCAGGTTGCCGCCCTGCGCGATCAATTGGGCCAGCTACAGGCACTTCTGGACGATGCCAAGGTGCGCGAGGCGGCGCAAAACGTACAACTGCAATCTCTGGGCCAAGACCTGAACACAGCACTCGCCCGTGCCGCCGCCGAGGAACGCGCCCGCGCCAAGGCCGAGGAAGAGCGCGCCAAACTGCTCGAAGAGCAGAACCGCAACCTCGAAAAATACCGCTCGGAGTTCTTTGGCCGGCTGCGCGATTTGCTGGGCGCACAGGAAGGCGTGCGCATCGTCGGCGACCGTTTCGTCTTTTCCTCCGAGGTGCTTTTCGCTCCGGGTGAGGCACGGTTGTCGGAAAGCGGCGAACGTGAGATCGCCAAGGTCGCCGGCATCCTGCGCAACGTCATAAGCGAGATTCCCGAGGGCATTGACTGGGTTCTGCAAGTGGATGGCCACACCGATACCGTGCCGGTGAGGGCCGGGGCGCAGTTTGCCGATAACTGGGAACTCAGCCAGGCCCGCGCGCTGTCCGTGGTGCGCTACATGATCAACTTCCTCGGCCTGCCGCCCGAACGGCTTTCGGCCAATGGCTTTGGTCAATATCAGCCTGTGAACGGTGCCGACACGCCCGAGGCCCGCGCGCAAAACCGGCGGATCGAGTTGAAGTTCACCGGGAAATAAGACGCGCCGCGCCGATGTCTTTCAAAGACATCGGATCGAAATCTTTTCAAGATTTCGTGGCTACCGCATCACCTCGACATCCGCATGCCGCACCGCAAGGATGTGCCCCTCCCGCGATAGGGTCACGTATCCCCGGTACTCCCCCGCAGGCCAACCGTCCTCGGGCGCCTTGCGCCCCATGGCACGGAAAAGCTGTGCTTGTGGAGCCTCCAGCGTCACGTCATTGCGGAACACCTCGCCCTCCGGGCCGTTGATGACAAAATCCAGCCTGTCCCCGGCCTCTGCGAAAAACACATGCCCATACAGCACGAGGTTTGAGTAGCCCCGCGCGGTCTCGATCCGGGCGCGGCCCGATTTCACCGCGTCGAAATCGGGGACATCGCCGGAAAACCCGGCGGTGAACAGCCCGGCGCGATGATAGTCCGGCGCGTCTTTCCACAGACCATCACCCGTGGCTGTGCCGCAGGTTTCGCTGGTCTCGGGGTTAAAGGGGTCGATGATCTTGCCGTCTTTCAGCACCCCCAAATGCACATGCGGCACGTTTGTCAGCCCGCTCAATCCCACACGCGCGAGCACATCCCCGGCCTCGACCCGTGTGCCGTTCTGAACCTGCAAGCTGCCCTTCTGCAAATGACAATAGAGCGTCTTCCAGCCGTCGCCGTGATCGATCCGCACGGCATTTCCGCACTCGCGGCCCCGGATCGCCTCGCGGGTCTCGGCACTCACGGCCACGTCTTCCATCCCGTCGCGGGTGGCATCCACCACGCCGGGGGCGGCGGCCAGAACATCCACGCCCTGCACCATCGCCTCGAAGGATAACAGCACGATATCCGTGCCACGGTGCCCGTCGCGCGATTTCAGCCCGCAGGTATAATCGCGCTGCCCCTCGCCGGGGCGCGCGTCCACGTAATCCTCGATATAGCAGGAGGTGCCCAGCGTGCAGTCGATCGGCAGGCTCAGGGCAGGGGGATCGGCCGCCGCCGGGGCGGCGACCGTCAAACTCAGCGCGGCAAGGGCTTGCCGGAACGCCCGCGTCATTCGGCAGTCAGTAGTGGCGGCTTCTTGCCCGACAGGCGCGGGCGGTCGGGGCCGGACAGTTTCAGGTCGATCTTGCCGTCCTTGACGCCCACCTTGACCACGCCGCCCTTGGCCAGTTTGCCGAACAGCAATTCCTCGGCCAGCGGCTTCTTGATGTGCTCCTGTATCACGCGGCCAAGGGGCCGTGCGCCCATCTTGCTGTCATAGCCCTTTTCGGCCAGCCATTCGGCGGCGGGCTTGGTCAGCTCGATGGTGACATTGCGATCCATCAGTTGCGCCTCAAGCTGAAGCACGAACTTCTCGACCACTTGCAGGATCACCTCCTTGGGCAGCGGCGCGAAGGAAATCACCGCATCCAGACGGTTGCGGAATTCCGGCGTGAAGGTCCGCTCGATCGCGGCGGTATCCTCGCCCTCGCGGCGGTCCCGGCCAAAGCCCACGGCGGATTTTTCCTGTTCGGCGGCGCCCGCGTTCGAGGTCATGATCAGCACCACGTTGCGGAAGTTCACCGTGCGTCCGTTGTGGTCGGTCAGGCTGCCGTGGTCCATGACCTGCAACAGGATGTTGAAAACATCCGGGTGCGCCTTTTCGATCTCGTCCAGAAGCAGCACGCAATGCGGATGCTGGTCCACGCCATCGGTCAAAAGGCCGCCCTGATCGAACCCCACGTATCCCGGCGGGGCGCCGATCAACCGGCTGACGGCGTGTTTCTCCATGTACTCCGACATATCGAAGCGCAGAAGCTCCACGCCCAAGAGGTCGGCCAGTTGCTTGGCCACCTCGGTCTTGCCCACGCCCGTCGGCCCGGCAAACAGGTAGTTGCCGATGGGTTTCTCCGGTTCCCGCAGCCCGGCCCGCGCCAGCTTGATCGAGGCCGACAGCGCCTCGATGGCCTTGTCCTGCCCAAAGACAGTCCGCTTGAGCGAGTTTTCGAGGTCCTTGAGGACCTCGGCATCGTCCTTGCTGACGTTCTTCGGCGGGATGCGCGCGATCTTGGCGACCACGGCTTCGATTTCCTTGGCCCCGATGCTCTTGCGGCGTTTCGAGGCCGCCATCAGGTGTTGCGCCGCGCCTGCCTCGTCGATCACGTCGATGGCCTTGTCGGGCAGCTTGCGGTCGTTGATGTAACGCGCCGAGAGGTCCACCGCCGATTTGATGGCGTCATTGGTGTATTTGACGCTGTGATGCTCCTCGAAATAGGGCTTGAGCCCCTTGAGGATCTTGATCGCATCGTCGGTGGTGGGTTCGACCACGTCGATTTTCTGGAACCGGCGGCTCAGCGCACGGTCCTTCTCGAAATGCTGGCGGAACTCCTTGAAGGTGGTCGAGCCCATGCAGCGCAGCTTGCCACCCTGCAACGCGGGCTTCAAAAGGTTCGAGGCATCCATCGCCCCGCCCGACGTGGCCCCGGCACCGATCACCGTGTGAATCTCGTCGATGAACAGCACCGCGTCGGGGTGGTCCTCCAACTCGGTCACCACGGCCTTCAGCCGTTCCTCGAAATCCCCGCGATAGCGCGTCCCGGCCAGAAGCGCGCCCATATCGAGGCTGTAAATCGTCGTCTTCGACAGAACCTCGGGCGTCTGCCCCTTGATGATCTTATGCGCCAGACCTTCGGCAATCGCCGTCTTGCCCACGCCCGGATCGCCCACCAAAAGCGGGTTGTTCTTGCGCCGGCGGCACAGCACCTGGATACAGCGCTCCACCTCGGAGTCGCGCCCGATCAGCGGATCGACATCCCCCGCGCGGGCCTTTTCGTTCAAATCCACGCAATACTTGGCCAGCGCCGATTCCCCGGCCTCAACCGCGTCCGACTCCTGCGCGGCGCTCTCATGCTCGTCGCCAAGACCATCGGCGCCCTGCACCGGGCGTGCCTCGCCAAAGGCGGGGTCCTTGGCCACGCCATGGGCGATGAAGTTCACCGCGTCATAGCGCGTCATATCCTGTTCTTGCAGGAAATAGGCGGCGTTCGACTCGCGCTCGGCAAAGATCGCGACCAGAACATTCGCCCCGGTCACTTCGGTCCGCCCGGAACTCTGCACGTGGATCGCCGCCCGCTGGATGACCCGCTGAAAGGCCGCCGTCGGCACCGCTTCAGAGCCTTCGATCTCGGTCACGAGGTTCGAAAGATCCTCGTCGATGAATTCCACCAGCGTGCCGCGCAGTTCCTCGGTATCGACGCTGCACGCCTTCATCACGCGCGCCGCGTCGGGCTCGTCAATCAACGCCAAAAGCAGATGCTCCAGCGTGGCGAATTCATGTTGCCGCGCATTGGCCAGCGCCAAGGCCGCGTGAATCGCCTGTTCCAGGGTGTTCGAGAATGAAGGCACTTTGGTGCTCCTTCTGATCTGGGCCGATGGGGCCTGCCCACCAACCTTGGCCTCATAACCTTAAAGTTTGGTCGATATTGCCATGGCTTCAAGGATTTTCTGGTCGCACCCGCTCACTTTTCGTGACGGATGCATGATTTGCGTCAGGCAGCGGGTCAAAACCTGTCCTTGCGGTTGCGAATCTCGGCAAATACCTCTGCCGGGTCCGCGCCCGTCATCCCAAGCGCCGCCTGAAGTTGCGGATCACCGGCGCGCAGGAATGGATTTGTTGCCAATTCCTCGGACAGAACCGACGGTACGGTTGGCTCACCCTTCGCGCGGGCCGCGTCAACCGCCTGCGCTCTGGATATAAGGCGCGCGTTGCCCGGATCAATGCTCAGGGCGAATTTTGCATTGGCGGCCGTATATTCATGGCCTGAACAAATCACCGTGTCCTCCGGTAGGGCGGCCAGTTTCGACAGGCTCTTCCACATCTGCGGCATGGTGCCTTCAAACACCCTACCACAGCCAAGGGCCATCAGGCTATCGGCGGTAAAGGCCAGTTTCGAGTCGGGAAAATGAAAGGCGATATGGCCCACAGTATGGCCGGAAACATCGATCACCTCCCCGGCCTCGTCCCCGATCATCACACGATCCCCTTCTCGCACCGCAAGGTTCAGCGGCGGCAGGCGGTGTTCATCGGCCTTGGCCCCGACCACCCGCGCAGGCGCGGCCTCAAGCAGATCGCTCAACCCGTCCACATGATCCCAGTGGTGATGGGTCAACAAGACATCCGTCAACGTCCAGCCCCGACGTTTGAGCGCCTCCAGGATCGGCCCCGCCTCGGGCACATCGACAGCCGCCGTGGCGCCGGTTGCGGGGTCATGCACCAGGTAGGCATAATTGTCCGAGAGGCAGGGCACGGTCTCAAACTCTAATGTCATGGTGTTTCCCCAAATCATGGTTATTGTTACGCTCAAGAGTGACGGATCACAGGCGCGGCTGCAATGCATCTTGATGTGCAGGATCTCAGGAATTTCTATTACCGCAGCCAACTGGGCCGTGCGGCCCAGAAGGCGGTGCGCGAATCCGTCCTCAACCTCTGGCCCGAGGCGCAGGGGCAAACCGTGGTCGGCTATGGCTTTGCCGTGCCCTTCCTGCGCCCCTACCTGCCCGATGCCCGGCGGGTGATCGGGTTGATGCCGGGGCCGCAGGGCGTGATTGGCTGGCCGCAGGGGATGGAAAACGTCTCGGTCCTCTGCGAGGAAACCCGCTGGCCTCTGGAGACCGGCCACGTCGACAAGCTTTTGGTCGTCCACGGGTTGGAAACCAGCGATCAGCCCTCGCCGCTTCTGGAAGAATGCTGGCGGGTGCTCGGCCCCGGTGGCTCGGTGCTTTTCGTGGTGCCCAACCGCGCCGGCCTCTGGTCGCGCAGCGATGCCACGCCCTTCGGTTATGGTCGGCCCTATTCGCAATCGCAGTTGGAAAACCAGCTCAAGGCGCATCAGTTCATGCCGCTGCGCCATCGCACCACGCTTTATCAACCTCCCTCGGCGCGCCGCTTCTGGCGCAAGACCGCCGGGATGTGGGAACAACTGGGCGGGCATCTTTCGCCGGTCGCGGCCGGGGGCGTTTTGATGGTCGAGGCCACCAAGCGGGTGCAGGCCCCCTCCGGCCCCGGCCTGCGTGAAACCGTCCGGCGGCCATTAGAGGTGCTCAAGCCCAAGCCCGAGGTCAAGCCGGTTTGATTTGATGGGGCCGTCTGTGCGGCAAGGTGAACGCTTGAAAGACATAAGAAGGGCCGCCCACCCGGGGCAAGCCCGGGCGTAACGATGAATGAATGTGGCGCAAGGCCCAGTTCAGCCGTGCTGCCTCGCGCGTATTATCCCCAAAACGATGCGCCGAGTTTCGTACGAAACGTACGACTTGTACGATTTATTCTGACCATCCCCCGATTTCCGTACGAAAGTCATGGTTAAAACGTACGACTCGTACGCTCGTTCTTTTTTCGGGCGTCTTTACTTTGCTTAAAAAACTGTGAACTGATGCAGGACATGAATGATCATGTCAAAGGCCTGCTGATTACCACGCTCGGGGTGCTGTTCGTTGTGCCGGACTCGCTTTTCGTCCGCTTGATCGACGCCAGCGCACCGACCATCACCTTTTGGCGCGGGATTGTCTCGGGTTCGCTTATCCTACTGGGACTGCTTGTTTTTCAAGGGGTGGGTGGCTTCAAATCTGTTCTCAAGACGGGCGTGCCGGGCTTGATTTATACCGTATTGATCGCCGCCACCGCGCCGGGGTTCGTTCTGGCCGTGACATGGACAAGCGTTGCCAACGTGGTCTTCATCATCGCCTCGATGCCGGTGTTTGCCGCGATCTTCAGCCGGGTGTTTCTGGGCGAAGCCGTCAGCCGCCGCATGGTGTTAACCATGATGGGCGTTTTCGTGGGTCTGGGCATCATCGCCTGGGGCTCCGGCGAGACCCACGGCGCCCATTGGACGGGTGATCTGGTGGCGCTTTGTGTCTCGGCCAGCTTCGCCGCGGCCATGACCGCGGTGCGCAGGGTGCGCGCTACATCTATGGTGCCGGCCATTCCGCTGGCCTACATCGGGGCCTCAATGGTGGTCTGGCCCGTGGCCGATCCGATGCCGGCGTTCGAGGCCCAGTGGAACCTGATTCTCGCGCATGGGGCCTTCATTACCGTATCGACCACCCTGTTAACCCTTGGCCCGCGCTACATCAGTTCCGCCGAGGTGGCCTTGTTGATATTGCTCGAATCGGTGCTTGCCCCGATCCTTGTCTGGGCGATCGTGGGGGAAGACCCCGGACCATGGGCGCTTGCCGGTGGGGTCGTGGTGATCGGTGTGCTCTTCGCGTCGAACCTATGGGTCCTGATGCAGCGTCGGCGGATGCGCAATCGTCCGCAGCCAAGGACGGGGCCCCCGGCATAACATGTTGTAAAAGAAGGGATTTTGCCACGCGGGGCGCGCGTTAAAAATCCACCTCGACCCCGGGCAGGTCCAATTCCTTGATCAGGTCACGCAATTCCTGCCGGGCGGCGACGTTCGAAATGTTGAGTTGCTTCACACCCACATCCTTGAGGTCAAGAAGGGTCAGGCCACGGGGGAACAACTCCCGGAAAATGACCCGCTCATTGAAACCGGGCGCGGTGCGAAACCCGATGCGCTTGGCCAGGTTTTCCAGCGCCTCGCCCATCTTTTTCTTGTTAACCATCTGCTGCGCCCCCAACCGGTTCCGCACCACCACCCAATCAATCGGCTTGAGTCCGGCTTGGGCGCGTAACTGTCTGGCATTCCACACCATTTCTGAATAAACGGACGGGCCGAGGATCTTTTTTCCGTCGTCATCCACATGCGCCAGAAGGTCGAAATCGACGAAACTGTCGTTCAGAGGTGTGACCAGAGTATCGGCCAGACTATGCGCCACCTGGCTCAACCGCGTATGCGAGCCGGGACAATCGATCACGATGAAATCACTGTCGGGTTCCAGTTCTGCCACCGCCGCGGAAAGTCGGCGGTCATAGATGTTCTCCCCCTGCTTGAGGGTCTCGGGGTCTACCTCGGGGAGGTCGTGATAGTAAGGGCTGGCAAGGTTGAGCCCCGATTTTTCAAGGAATTTCCGGCGGTTCTCGGAATAGCGGCCAAAGGTCTTTTGCCGCAGATCGAGGTCAAGCGCGCTTACCTTGTGGCCCATTCGTGCAAGCGCTGTGGCGACGTGCATGGACACTGTGGATTTGCCCGCGCCGCCCTTTTCGTTGCCGACGACGATAATATGCGCCATTTCCCCGAACCCCTTTGTCTCACGTGTTGACCCGTGACGGTGGCGCTACAGTATATGCCAGGTGCTGAATTGGAAAGCCCCAGATAATGCGTTGAAGAATGGATTACAGGGCTATCTCGTTTTGTGCCAGCCCTTCCAGTAATGGTGTCAAATGCGCTTCGTAACGCCGCCAATCACCCCGGTTGCCGTTATATACCGGTTTGCGTACTTGTGCAGCACTGGCTGTCAGAACCGGGGACTTGGCTGCATCGGGACGAAGGCAGGCATCTGACCACCCCAAACCGCAGAAAGATACAAGACGTCGGGCCATATCCTCGAAATCACGCGTCAGGTCGCTGTAGGGAAGGGTCAAAATGCGTTCTGGGAAACGCTGCTTCCAGTACTGCATGAGCATCCTGTGCAGGTTACAAAACCTGGCAAGATTGGCCTGATCATAGGCAAATCCGTTCCCGTTCGACGAAAAGCATGTCCGGTAGTTGGACCAACTGTTTTCCACCGGGTCGCGGACAAGGTGGACGACACGCGCATCAGGCATTGCGGCCAAGGTCAGACCGGCCCACCGGAAATCCAGCGGCGTCTTGCAGGTGATGACGGGAGCGCCTCGCGCATAAAGCGCAAGTTCGGCCCGCAGAGATGTCTCGAACTGTTCGAGTTCCACCTTTTCCAAAACCTTGTGCCCACCGTCCCGCAGGCGCCGCAACATGGCCGAGGCGGCATTGCCGAGGGCGGGGATTTCTCCCGCACTGTGAACTCCGGCAGCCCCCGCAAGGATGCATTCGCTCAACGTGGTGCCGGACCGAGGCATGCCCACTATGAAAATGGGACGCGGACCCTGTGTGATCCGGGGTGCGGGCGGCACTTCTTCGGTCAGTGCTTTGAGATGGTTGAAGAGCGTTGCGTCTTTCCCGATGTCATAGCGTAGCTGTGCCTGTCGCAACGCATTTCCACGTGCAAGGTGGAAGAATGCGGTTTCCGTATCGTCCAACTGATCAAGGGCTTCGAACATGGCAAAATGAATGACGGATTGGTCCGGGATCGGTAAATCCGGCCTTTTCACCAAGTTTCGTAATTGCGTCAGATGTGGGTGATCCGGGGTGTAACGGGTCAACCGTACAAGGTTTCGATGTGCCTGGATATTGTCGGGTCGGGTCTCAATGGCTTGGGTGTAGAATGCTTTCGCTTCTTCGGTCTTCCCCTGTGCGGCGGCCAGAATGCCAAGGTTTGTCTGTGCTGCGCTAAGGGGCCGCGGTGCGCGAGTGCTGTTCAGGACCTGTTTGTGCGTTTGATTTGCCAGATCAATTTCCCCCAAATCCCGCAACAACGACCCCAGCAGGTTAAGGGCATCGGCATGGCCCGGGTCCAATTCGAGCGCACGCGTCACGGCCTGTAAGGCAGGGCGGTGATGCCCCCGCATCTCACGGCATTCGGCAAGGATATACCAATGATCGGCGCTGTCGGGCGACAGGTCGCATGCTTTGGCGAAACACCCCTCGGCCTCGGACAGTTTTTGCAGGTCATTGAGCGCCGCACCGCAGTTGCG
Source organism: Roseovarius bejariae (assembly GCF_009669325.1). Taxonomy (NCBI): domain Bacteria; kingdom Pseudomonadati; phylum Pseudomonadota; class Alphaproteobacteria; order Rhodobacterales; family Roseobacteraceae; genus Roseovarius; species Roseovarius bejariae. Next base: position 1,300,513 of record NZ_SZWE01000001.1, on the reverse strand, counting down.
CCAAAGCTGCGCGTCATCGGGCCGCCCCTTGAGGGAGGCTTGATAGATCGCCAGAGCCTTGTCAGGTGCCCCCATGGCGCGAAGGCATGCCGCGCGGATATCGGACAGTGCGGCAATCTCAGGCGCTTTGTGGTGCAGGGCCGTGGCCTGCTTCAGTGCCTTTTCATAATCGCCCGAGCGATAAAGGGCCAAAACCGTGTCGACTTGCGCTTGATCGACCCGGCGTGCCGCAGGGTCGGGCGTGTCGAGTGACAGCAAGCCATCCTTGGCGCGCCGGTTGGCAGGAAAGCGTGACAGCACCTCTTCGTAGAGCGCCCGGGCCTCTTGGATTGCGCCGCGCCGCTGCGCACGCTTGGCCAGATCGAGGGTTTGCGAAATACTTCGGTCTTTGACAGCCATGACAGCCCTTTCCTGCGTGATACGGCCCGCAGGGTGGGGGCAATTGGTTTAGATTTCGTCAGGCCCGGCAAAAAGAAAAACGCCGCCCACAAGGGGCGGCGCCTTTGGCGTAACAGCGGATCGGGCGATTAGAAGCCCAGACCGGCGTATTTGTTCTTGAACTTCGACACGCGGCCGCCGGTATCCATCAGGCGGGTACCGCCGCCGGTCCATGCCGGGTGTGCCGAGGGGTCGATGTCGAGCGACAGGGTGTCGCCCTCTGCGCCATAGGTCGAACGCATCTGGACAACGGTGCCATCGGTCAGCTTGACGTCGATGAAGTGGTAATCGGGGTGGATGTCTTTTTTCATCGTGCCGCTCCTTATGCCGATGCGCCGGACTTGGGCTTGTAAGTGGTGTCTTCGGCGATACGGGCCGACTTGCCGCGGCGCGACCGCAGATAGTACAGCTTGGCGCGGCGCACACGGCCACGACGTACCACGGTGATGCTTTCGATGTTGGTCGAGTAAAGCGGGAACACACGTTCCACGCCTTCACCAAAGGAAATCTTGCGCACGGTGAACGTACCGGCGATGCCCGAACCGTTCTTGCGGCTGATGCAGACGCCTTCGAAGTTCTGAACACGGGTCCGCGTGCCTTCGGTCACCTTGAAGCCGACGCGAATGGTGTCACCGGCCTTGAAATCCGGGATGGTCTTGCCGAGCTCTTCGATTTGCTCGGCTTCGAGTTGTGCGATCAGGTCCATCTGATCATCTCCTAACATTGCTTGCGGTTTGTCCCGCAAAGGTGTGGTGCGGTCTGAGAGCTCTTGGTCTTCGTCCGGGTCCGCGTGTCGCGCCCGCCAGAGGTCAGATCGGCGTTATCTGTTTTCCCGTGTCGTCCGTTTGGTGCGGCCCTGCTTGCCCGGATGAAGAAACCCGAAGGCACAGGCGCAACAGAAAACACGCCCGACTCAGAAACCTGAGCGGGTTGGGCGGCTTTTAGGCAAAAAATACCTGTCTGGCAAGGGCCGAGGCTGCTTAATCCGCATTACGCTTTTGGTAAGCGGCCCAAAGATCGGGGCGGCGGGTGCGGGTGGTCTCCTTGGCCTGTTCGTGGCGCCATTTGGCGATCTCGCCGTGGTGGCCGGACATCAGGACATCGGGGATCTTGTGACCCTTCCATTCGGGGGGGCGCGTGTATTGCGGGTGTTCCAGCAATCCGTCAGAAAAGCTTTCTTCCTCGGTCGAGTCGGCATTGCCCAGAACCCCGGGGATCAGGCGGACCGTGGCGTCAATCAGGGCCTGCGCCGCGATTTCCCCACCTGTGAGGACGAAATCCCCAAGGCTGACCTCCTGAATGCCGTAGTGCTTTATCACGCGCTCGTCCAGGCCCTCGAACCGGCCACAGATCAGGGTGACGCCAGAGGTGGTGGACAACTCCCGCGCCATAGCCTGATCAAAGGGGCGCCCTCGTGGGCTGAGGTAGAGAATAGGCGCGGCGGAGGGCATGGAGGCGCGGGCCGCGTCGATGGCCCTGCCCATCACATCAGGGCGCAGGACCATACCAGCCCCGCCCCCTGCGGGGGTATCATCCACGTTGCGGTGCTTGCCCTCGCCAAAGGGGCGCAGGTCGACGGTATCCAGCTGCCACAGCCCATCCTTGAGGGCCCGGCCGGTCAGGCTTTCGCCCAGAACACCGGGAAAGGCTTGTGGCAAAAGGGTGATGACTTGCGCGCGCCATGCCTTGGCCAGATGCGGGGTTTCGGCCATCAGGTCCTGAGGTTTCAGGTTGGCCGAGATGGATTTGCGGCCGTGAGATTTGGGCGTATCGCTCATTTTTCCTCCGGAGTGGGGAAAAGGCCCTCGGGCGGGTCGGTGATGATGCGGCCTTGGGTCAGGTCGACGGTCGGCACGACCTCACGTGTAAAGGGCAAGAGCACGGTGGACTTGAGCGCGGGGCCATGCACCTCAAGCAAATCCCCGGCCCCGTGATTCAGCACGGCCTTGACCCGCCCAAGGCTGCCGCCCGCGGTATCAAAGACCTCGAGACCGATAAGGTCGGCGTGGTAAAACTCATCATCCGGCAGCGAGGGTAGGCGGTCACGCGGCACGAACAGGCGCACACCGCGCAGATCATCGGCCTGTTCCTTGGTCAACACATCCGACAGCCTGACAACCAAGGCGCCCTTGGCGGTCTGGCCTGTGAGGGTGACGGTGAAGGCGCGACTGCCGTCCTCGGTGGTCAATGCGCCATAGGCGGCCACGTCTTCGGGCAGACTGGTGAAGCTTTTCAATCGCACTTCGCCCTTTACACCAAAGGCACCGGCGATTGCGCCTAGGCAAATTTGATCGGTCATTGTGCCGCTCCTGTGCAGATGGGGCCGGTCATGGTACCGCCCTTCGCGACACAGCGTTCGCCATGGGCTTGGCGTTCGAACAAAATACCGGCGACGAAGGTGATGAGGCAGAGAATGACAAGTCGGATGATGCGGAACATGTCAACGCACCTCAAGGGGGAGGCTACCGCGCCGTTCTTCCCATCCGGCTTGTTCCAACTCGGGTGTATTGCTGTTTTCCTCTGGCCAGCCGACGCAGAGGTAGCCCACCAAAATCCAATCTTTCGAGATGTTTAGATCGGCATTCAGGCGGTCAGGGTCGAGGATAGAGACCCAGCCGACGCCAAGACCATGCGCACGGGCGGTAAGCCAGAACTGGGTGATGGCGCCCACAACGGAATAGCGGCGGGTTTCGGGCATGGTACCTGCGCCAAGACCGGCGCCCTTGTCGGTGCTTTCGTCGCAGAAGACGGCCAGTTGGATGGGCGCCTCCTTCATGCCGGAAAGTTTCAAGGTGCTGTAAAGCTTTGCTTTTTCACCGTTATACCCGGCAAGGGCCGCGTCGTTGGCTTGGGTGAAGTTCTCAAGCGCGGCAGCGCGGGCCGCGGCGCTGTCGACGCGCACGACGCGCCACGGTTCACTCAGACCCACTGAGGGGGCCAGGCAAAAGGTGTCGAGGCAGGCGGTAAGCACGTCCTCGTCCACCGGGTCCGAACGGAAGCGGCGCACGTCGCGCCGCCACCGCATCAGATCCCGAAGGCGGTTCTGGAAGTCGGGGGAAAATTCAGACATTCCAGTACCTTAACCAGCTTATTCTTCGCTGGCGGCCTCTTCGGCAGGGGCCTCTTCAGCCGGGGCGGCAGCGGCTTCGGCGGCTTCTGCTGCTTTGGCGGCTTTCTCTTCGGCGCGTTCCTGGGCTTTCTTGCCCGGGGTGCCTTTGTTGGGGTTGTTACGCTCTTTCTTGGCGATGACACCGGCGGCTTCCAGCATGCGCGAGATACGATCCGACGGCTGTGCGCCCTGGTCGAGCCAGTACTGAACGCGTTCCATGTCCATCTTCACGCGCTCTTCGCTGTCTTTCGGCAGAAGCGGGTTGTAGGTGCCCAGCTTCTCGATGAAGCGACCGTCGCGGGGCATGCGGCTGTCGGCGGCGACGATGCGGTAGAAGGGGCGTTTCTTGCTGCCACCACGGGCAAGGCGGATTTTCATGGCCATTGTGATTTCTCCTTTGAATGGCGTGGGTTAGCTGGGTTTCAATCCAGCTTTACGATTGCTGTTGGCGGTGATGCCGGATCACCTCGGCGATGATGAAGTTCAGGAACTTCTTGGCGAATTCCGGGTCAAGATCGGCCCGGGTTGCCAGGTCTTCGAGCCGTGCGATCTGGGCCTCTTCGCGGGCCGGATCGGACGGGGGAAGGTCGTGTTCGGCCTTGAGTTTCCCCACGGCCTGGGTGTGCTTGAAGCGCTCGCCCAGGGTATAGACGAGGATCGCATCAAGGCGGTCGATGCTTTCGCGGTGCCCCTTGAGCAGGGCCGCGGCGCGGGCGGTTGCGTCATCAGACATGGGCCCCTCCGAAGGCTGGAACGGATCGTACGAGTCGTACGGAAACCCCCCGAGTTTCGTACGAAAATCGGGCCGTTTCCAAAGACGATCGTACGAGTCGTACGAAACGCGGCGCGATATGGCGGCGAAACTCAGTCAATGGCGAACCCCTTTGGCTTGAACAGGGGGTCGCAATAGTGACTGATCTCAAGCTCGATCCCGTCGGCGATCTGCCCCGACTTGAGGGTCTCGGGCGAGGGGTGGCGATAGACGGCATCGTTGCCGTCAATCGTCGCGGCCTCTTTATCCTTCACCGCACCGAGGCGTTCGGCCAAGCGGATGGAATCGAGGTTCTTGGGGTCGATGTAGCTGACCGCGCCCTCCCAGCCGAGGGTGTCATAGAAATACCGGCGCGCGGCATTGGTCGCCTCAAGCGCGTAGCCATGCCCGGCCTTGTCGGGCCAGATGATCCAGGCGATTTCGCGTTCTGGCCACATGGCGGGGAACCAGCCGCCGGCCATGCCGTAGGTTTCATCGGTGTCCTTGTCGTGGATCATCCACATGCCGTAGCCGCGGATGTTCCAATGGCCGATCTCGGCGGCGTAGAGCATCCATGTTTCATAGGCATTGAGCGGCCCGCCCATGAAGCGCGCGCGGTAGGACGAAAACGTCGCCTTGAAGTTGGGATAATCATCCGGTTCCGGCCCACGCAAGACGAGCCGCCGGGTTTCCAGCGTGGGGATAATCGACGCGGCCATCAGGCGTAGGCCTCCATACCACCGTTTTCCAGATCGGCCGGCGCGAGGTGACGCCAGATTTCGACCGGCCCATAGAGGGGATCGTCGTACATCTTTTCAAAGCTGGCCCCGAGACGGCGGGCGACAGCCTTGGAGGGTTCGTTTGTCGGGTCGATCTGACTGATCGCGGTCTCCCAGCCCAAGATGTCATAGGCATGGGCGCGCGCCGCTTCGGCGGCTTCGGTGGCATAGCCCTTGCCCGTGGCGTGGGGCATCAGCGTCCAGCCGATTTCGCGTTCGAGCCAGCCATGCGGGAACCAGAGGCCGACGCGACCCAGATAGGTGCCGGTTTCCTTGTCTTCCAGACCCCAGAACCCATAGCCGCGGAAAGCCCAATGCCCCATCAGCATGGCAAGGTTGCGCCAGACCTGTTGTTCGGGCAGCGGGCCACCAACAAAGCGCGAGTCCTCGGAGGCGAAAAAATCGCGCTCCTGCCCGAAGTCGCTCTCGCGGGGGGCGCGGAGGATCAGGCGCTCGGTCTCAAGTGTGGGGATGGTGAAAGGGGCTGTCATGCGCGCACCCCACATCCCGCCGCCTGTGCGGGCGTCGACCGGGGGAGCCTCCGGCGGGAGTATTTGGGGAAAGATGAAAGCATCTGTGCGTACCGGGCCCTTATTTCTTTTTCCCGAAGCCCGAGAGACCGGGGGGCAGGCCCTTGCCGCCGCCCAGACCGGGGAGGCCCCCGCCGCCGGGCAGGCCGCCGCCCATCTGCTTGGCGGCTTGTTCCAGGGCTTTTGGGTCCATGCCCTGCATGTCTTCGGGGGAGGGGCCGCCTTTGCCGAACATGCCTTTCATGGCCTGTTTCAGCATACCGCCCTTGCCCATCTTCTTCATCATGTCGCCCATCTGCCGCTGCATCTTGAGCAACTTGTTGAGTTCGGACACTTCGAGGCCCGCGCCCTTGGCGATGCGTTTCTTGCGCGAGGCTTGCAGGAGCTTGGGGTTGGCGCGTTCCTTCTTGGTCATCGACTGGATCAGCGCGATCTGGCGCGTGATGATCTTGTCGTCGATTCCGGCGCCTTCCATTTGCTTGGCCATCTTGCCCATGCCGGGCATCATGCCCATGACACCTTCCATGCCGCCCATCTTCTGCATCTGTTCAAGCTGCATCTTGAGGTCGTTCATGTTGAACTGACCCTTCTGGAAGCGCTTCATCATGCGTTCGGCCTGTTCGGCCTCGATGGTTTCCTGTGCTTTTTCGACGAGGGAGACGATGTCGCCCATGCCCAAGATGCGGCCGGCGATACGCTCGGGCTCAAACGTCTCAAGCGCGTCCATCTTTTCGCCGAGGCCGACGAAGCGGATGGGCTTGCCGGTGACGGCGCGCATCGACAGGGCCGCGCCGCCGCGCCCGTCGCCATCCATCCGGGTGAGGACCACGCCGGAGATGCCGATGCGATCATCGAAGTTCTGGGCGGTGTTGACCGCGTCCTGACCTGTCAGGCCATCGACCACCAGCAGGGTTTCGCGCGGGTTGGCCACGTCGCGCACCGCTTCGACCTGCGCCATCAGTTCCTCGTCGATCGAAAGGCGACCGGCGGTGTCGAGCATGTAGACGTCATAGCCGCCGAGGCTGGCCTGGGTCTTGGCGCGCTTGGCGATGGCGACCGGATCTTCGCCCTTGACGATGGGCAGGGTATCGACGCCGATCTGGGTGCCGAGGATCGCAAGCTGTTCCATGGCCGCCGGGCGGTTGACGTCGAGCGAGGCCATCAGCACGCGCTTGCCGTCACTTTCCTTGAGGCGCTTGGCCAGCTTGGCGGTGGTTGTGGTCTTGCCGCCCCCCTGAAGGCCGACCATGAGGATCGGGGCGGGGGGATTGTCGATTTTCAGCGCGCCGGGGTCTTCGGCGCCGGTGAGAGTGTCGACAAGGGCGTCGTGGACGATCTTGACGACCTGCTGGCCGGGGGTGACGGATTTGGTGACCGCTTGCCCGGTGGCCTGATCCTGTACCGTCTTGATGAAGTCGCGCGCGACGGGCAGCGACACGTCGGCCTCGAGCAGGGCGACGCGCACCTCGCGCAGGGCGGTTTTGACGTCTTCCTCGGAGAGCGAGCCCTGTTTCGTCAGCCGGTCGAAGACACCGGACAGGCGTTCGGACAGATTTTCAAACATGTCGCGGCCTCCTTCGCCGGTTTCAAGTTCTGCCCCCAAGGTAGGTAGGGACGATCCAAATCACAAAGGCCCCCACGGGCGAAACTCGCTGGTGGGGGGCGATCCCGGGCCTGTGCCCATGGGACCGGAAGCATCGGGACTTCCGGAAAGTTGAGTTGGCTTTACTGTGCAGGCGGGGGGGAGTCAATATCGCTGATGGTGGGCGCGTTCAGCGGCGGCCATGCAGCAGCGCAAAGAACACATCGGTCATCCTTTCAGCCTCGGCAGGGGTGAGGCGGCCATGCGTCAGGAGGAATTCGCCGATATTGCGGTTGCTGTAGCGGCCCGTGACCTGCCCGTCGCGCAGGATCAGATCGAGCCGGGCCATTTCATAGGCGCGGTCGTGGCAAACGATGCATTTTTCGCGGAACAACCCGCCGGTTTCGACCTGTTTGCGAAAGACCGACAGGAACAGGGGGCTTTCGGTTGCGTCGAGGCCGCCTGCATGACGCAGCAGGAAGGTTTCAAGAGGTTGGCCCGTGCCGGTGACGAGGGTGCCGGATGCGTCAATCGTCAGGTGTTCGCGCATGAAGGGGCCGGAATGGCCGTGGCAGGAAAAGCACCGCTTTTCGAACCGCTTGTGAAAATCAATGGCCTCGGCGGATTGCGCCGTGAGCGGGCGGGGCAGGACGGCCACTAGGGCCAGAAGAGTGATGCGAAGGATGGAGCGTAGCATTGGATCGGGCCTCGGTTGACATGAAGCGTATCATCCGAGGCCCGGTCGCGTCTTGAGAATGATCAAGCGGCGGCTTGCAGGCTTTCGATTTGTTTCGAGGCCTTCTCAAGGCTGGCGTCGGCGTCGAGGGCCATCTGGTCGGCGGCGACAACGGTGACATCGGTGATGCCGATAAAGCCGAGGATATGGCGCATGTAGGTCGAGGCGAAGTCGATCTCGGAACCTTCGGCGGTGCCGCCCGAGGCCATGGCGAGGATCGCGCGTTTGCCGGTCAGCAGGCCCTCGGGGCCTTCGGCGGTGTAGCGGAAGCTGCGGCCGACACGCGCCACGTTATCCACCCAGGCCTTGAGTGCGGCGGGTGGTGCGAAATTATAGACCGGCAGCCCGATGACGATGGTGTCGGCGGCTTCAAGCTCGGCCAGCAGGTCATCGGACAAAGCGAGGATTTCGACCTGTGCATCGGTGCGGTCATCGGCGGGGGTGAAATTGGCGGTGACCCAGTTTTCGGTGATTTGCGGAACCGGGGTTTCGGCCAGGTCGCGGTGAATGACCTGCGCGCCGTCATGCGCCTTGGCGATGCGGGCGGTCAGGTCACGGGTAACGGAGCCTTGGGTACGGGCGGAGCTGTCAATGCGGAGCAGGGTTGTCATGTTTTACCTCTTGGATGCGGGTTAGGTTGTTGAGGTAGAAGTTACATTGTGCTTAAATAAACTCAATACGATGTATTCAACATTTATTGTTTGTAAGCGCACAAAGCTGGATGGCATGAAATGGACAATTGGGATGAAATCCGCACGGCCTATAACGTGGCGCGGGTGGGCACGGTCAGCGGCGCGGCGGAGGTTCTGGGCGTCCACCATGCCACGGTGATCCGTCATATCGACGCCTTGGAAGAGCGGCTTGGCGTGAAGCTGTTTCAGCGGCACGCGCGGGGCTACACCCCGACAGAGGCGGGCGAGGACCTGATGCGCGTGGCGCAGGCCACCGATGATCAGTTCGCGCAGCTTTCCGGCCGGATCAAGGGGCGGGGGAACGACGTGTCGGGGGAATTGGTGGTCACCTCGCTGGGAAGTGTGAGCCACCTTCTTGTGCCGGTGCTGACCGAGTTTCAGCAGGCCCACCCGGAGATCGTGGTGCGTTACCTGACGGGGGACAGGCTGTTCCGTCTTGAGTACGGCGAGGCGCATGTGGCGGTGCGGGCGGGCTCGGCCCCGGATCAGCCCGACAACGTGGTACAGCCCTTCATGACGCAGGATTTCACCCTTTACGCCAGCGATGCCTATATCGAGCGGTATGGCCTGCCCAAGGGCGAAGAGGACCTGAAGGACCATTGGTTCGTGGGGGCCGACGATATTGCCTCGAGGGCACCGTTTTTCCGGTGGATGCACGAGACCATCCCGCTTGGGCAAATCACCTTTCGCAGCGGGGATATTCACGCGCAGCGCCGCGCCATTCAGGAGGGTGCGGGCCTTGGGTTCATGTCGCGCCTGCATGCACGGGAGATTGGCGGGCTGACCGAGGTTGTGCCGCCGCGCGAGGAATGGTCGTCGCGCCTGTGGCTTGTCACCCATATGGATTTGCACCGCACCAGCAAGGTGCAGGCCTTCCTGTCGTTCCTGAAGACGCATGCGGCGGGCTGGGCCGAGGTATGAATGCCGCGGCACGGGGCCATTTGGCCATGCTGTGTTTTTCGGGGTTGATCGCGGGGTCTTTCGCGCTGGGATCGTTGGCCAGCCCCTATATCGGCTCGACCGCGATGAACGCGGTGCGTTTCGCGCTGGCCGCCGTGCTTTTGGGCATCGTGGCGCAGGCGCGTGTCGGATTGACGGGGGCGCAGTTTCGCGCGCCGTGGCGCTTCGTGATCCTTGGCGGGCTGATGGGATTCTATTTCGTCACGATGTTCGAAGGGTTGAAGACCGCGCCCCCCGTCAGCCTTTCGGCGGTCTTTACCCTCATGCCCGTGGTGGCCGGAGGCTTTGGGTATATCCTGATGCGGCAGGTGATGACCCGGCGCATGGCGCTGGCCCTGAGTTTCGGCGGGTTGGGGGCGCTTTGGGTGATCTTTCGTGCGGACCTGAACGCGCTGGTGGCCTTCGAGGTGGGCCGCGGGGTGGCGATTTATTTCATGGGCTGTGTCGCACATGCGCTATATGCGCCCCTGGTACCGCGCCTCAACCGTGGCGAAAGCCCGATTGCCTTTTCCTTCGGGGCGCTGGTGGCGGCGACGGGGATGATCCTCGTGGCCGGCTGGGGCGAGATCCGGGCGACCGATTGGGCGGCATTGCCGCCGATCGTCTGGATCACCGTTGTCTACACGGCGGCGATGGCGACGGCGTTGACATTTGTTCTGTTGCAATATGCCACGTTGCGTCTGCCGAGTGCGAAGGTCATGGCCTATACCTATCTTACGCCGGTTTGGGTGATCTGCTGGCTGGTGGCGCTGGGCGAGGGGTTGCCGCCGCTGAAGCTGTTGCCGGGGGTGGCCTTGATCCTTGTGGCCCTGGCGCTGTTGCTCAAGGACGAGCACGGATCAAAGGAAGCCTGAGCGCCTCAGCCCCCGTTTGAGCCATGGGAAAAACATCTGTGGTGTATCGGGGCGCGCGGGGTTGTCCGGTGGCAAGAGCGGG